>NZ_LT906482.1:0-313225 GCF_900187105.1 Eikenella corrodens | reverse complement strand
GCATGGCCTTGCCGGTGTTGCTGTTTTGATCTTCGCGCACGCGCACATCGGGCAGCAGTTCGCCTTCAATCACCACTTCGGCATGGGCGATGGCGCGTTCGTTGATGGTGAGGCATTTGGCCATTTCCACTCCGTGGCCGCGCAGCGCGCCGGCAATGCTCAGTTCGTCGAAGCCCAGCGGCGTGGTGGGCGGCTCGAAGCAGGCGGCGATTTCAATGGCGGGATCCACGCCGATGCTGATGGAAATCGGCAGCGGTTTGCCGGCGGCTTCGGCTTTTTGGCGGAAGGCGTCGATGTGGCGGCCGGGGGTAAGCCACATGGAAAGCTCGTCTTTGCTCTGCACGCACAGGCGGTGGATGGTGATGTCAGATTTGCCGGTTTCTGGGTCGGAGGCATAGCACAAACCCATCGTGAAATAAGGGCCGGCGTCTTCCACGGTGTTGGTGGGTGCGGGCAGCAGGGTGCGCAGGTCGAAATCGGGATCGCTGGCTAGGTGCACCACTTCCTGACATTGCGGTTGCTGCCCTTTGCCGAGCAGCACCGGCGGAATGGGATTTTGTACGGAGTCTTTGAGCAGGAAGCCCAGGCGTTCGGGAGCACAATTGAGAAACTGGCCAACACGTTTGCGCGAGCCAACCAAGCCGATGGCTACCTGAATGCCGGGATAGCCTTTTACTTTGTTAAACAGCATGGCCGGACCGTTTTTACGGGTGGGGCGCTGGCAGGTGCCGCCGGCACCAACGTAGCGGTATACGCCGGAGAGCTCGGCAATCGGATCAACTTCCACATCGGTGGACACCAATTCGCCGGGCAGGGTTTTTAAAAGCTCGAGGGCGGAGCGCAGGTCGTGAACGGGGGATTTTTGCGGGTTCGGCATTTTCTACACCTCTCTGTTGCGTTGGGGGAAAGTTTTGAATGCCGTTGCAGTATAGGCGGCGGGCAACCAATAGAAAAATACCGTTTTATTTGATGGGGGATACCAAAAAGATATGGGGAGAAATAGGGATAGGGAAAGCTTATTATTAGGCTGGTTTGTTTTAGAAAGGCTACCTGAAAACTGTTTGGATGGTTTCAGGTAGCCTTTTTGTTGTTCGGTATTGTTATTCAGCCTCGGCACATCAGGCGTTGGGTTTCGTGCCACATGCCGTCGGGGCGCTGTTCGACCACGGCGATGAGGCCGTGGACTTGGCGGGCGAGCTCGGCGGCGCTGATGGTTTGCTCAAACGGAATGCGGGCGGGGGCGAGGTAGGCGAGGCGGGGCAGGGGGTAGAAGCGTTGTGTGGCTTGGGCGGGGTAGTCTGCCCATTGTGGAAGGAGGAAGTCGCTCCAGCCGAGGGGGTTGAGGGGGCTGCCGTTGAGGATGCCATTTGGGGTGAAGCCGATGCCGCGGATGATGGTGGCGGTGTTGAGGGCTTGGCTAAAGTTTTGGGGTTGGCGGCAATCTGTTTTGCTCGTATTGACTTCGCAAGGACTCGCTTCGCTCGTTTTCAGGTAGCCTTGGAGTGGGGTGGGTAGTTGGGCGCTGGCTTGGGGGGTGTGGAGGAGGCGGCATTGTTGTTGCAGTTTGGCGGCTTTGCCGAGCAGGGTGTCGGTGGGGTTGAGGCCTTGGAAATTGTCGGGTGTGGTGCCGCCGTAGTATTTGCAGGTGAGTTCGAGGTGGTAGGGGGTGGAGTCGAGCAGGCAGAGGAAGTCGGCGGCGCCGAGGGTGTGGCAGTTTTTGCTGCGGATGGGGTGGTTGCGGGCGATGAGTTGGCAATGGGGAGCGTGGGCAAGCCAGAAGGCGAGCAGGCTTTCGGCGTAGTGGCCTAGGCGGTGGCCGAAAGGGGCTTCTTGTTCGAGCCATTGCGTCAGTGGGGCAGGGGCATCGTCGAGGCTGAGCAGGAAGCGGAAGCCTTGGCTGCCGAGCAGGCGGGGGATGGGGAGTTCGCAGCCGCTGTGCCACAGGGGTGGGGCGGTGAGTAGGGAGGCGAGGTCGCGCACGGCGGGGTGGCGCAGCCGCCACCAGATGGCATCGAGGGCGTAGTTCATGTTTGAGCGGGAATGGAGTGGGATGGAGGGAATGTAGCGATGGCGGGGTGGGCAGTCAAGTTGTCTCAAGAGGCTACCTGAAAAGAGGGCGTGGTTTCAGGTAGCCTTGGCTTGTGGATTGTGTGTGAAATCATTTGTTTTTTATGGGTTGACACCGGATAATGCGCGCGACGCGGCGTGTGCCGGATGAATTAAAGAGATTGTGTATGTATAAAACGAAAAAGCGTGGCTGGCTGCCGTGGGTGGTTGGGGTGTCGCTATTGTTGGCGGTGGTGCTGTTAATTGTGCAGATGCGCGATGTGCTTTCGCCGTTTGTGGTGGCTGCGGTGTTGGCCTATATTTTGAACCCGCTGGTGGAAAAGCTCTGCCGACACAGGGTGCGGCGTGCGACGGCGGCGATGCTGGTGATGGTGTTTGCGCTGCTGCTGCTGGTGTTGTTGCTGCTGATTGTGGTGCCGATGTTGGTGCAGCAATTTGGCAGTTTGCTGGATAAACTGCCAGAATTGGTGGCGTTTGCGCAAAATAAGGCGCTGCCTTGGATTAATCATATGCTGGGCACGCATTGGGTGTTGAATGACCAATCGGTATCGAAATGGCTAAGCGGCCATGTGGGCAGCGTTCAGGCAGGGCTTTCCAAGGCGCTGCCAGCCTTGCTGGAACAGGGTGGCAGTTTGGTAACCAGTTTGGGTAATTTGATGGTGCTGCCATTTTTGCTGTATTACTTCTTGCTGGATTGGTCGCGCTGGGCAGAGGGAATTAACACCATGATTCCGCGCCGCTATCTGGCGGCTTATACGCGCATTGGCGGTAATATGGATACGGTGTTGGGCGAATTTTTGCGCGGGCAGCTGATTGTGATGTTGATTATGGGCCTGCTCTATGGTTTGGGCCTGATGCTGGCTGGGTTGGAATCTGGCTTTGCTATTGGTATGGTGGCCGGGCTGCTGGTGTTCGTGCCGTATTTGGGCGCGTTCACCGGCCTGCTGCTGGCTACAATGGCTGCGCTGTTGCAGTTTGGCACTTGGCAGGGGCTGATTACGGTGTGGGCGGTGTTTGCTGTGGGACAGTTTTTGGAAAGTTTCTTCATCACGCCGAAGATTGTGGGTGACCGCATCGGGCTTTCGCCGTTTTGGGTGATTTTCGCCCTGATGGCTTTCGGTAGCCTGCTGGGCTTTGTGGGCATGCTTCTGGCGCTGCCTTTGGCCGCAGTAACGCTGGTGTTGCTGCGGGAGGGCGTAGCGGCATATATGGATAGCGGGTTCTACCGGCGCGAGAAATAGTCGGGCAGGGCAGGCGTTGTTTGCAAAGGCTACCTGAAACGCAGCACAGCGAAGTTTCGGCGCAGCTAAAGTTTCAGGTAGCCATTTGTTTGGCTTTGGAGGCTGGCTGGAAAATGCACTAGGCCGCCTCGGTTTTGTTGTATCGGGCAAACGTTCTTTCCCTACTTGCCCTCCGTTTGCCGAAAATAGCTCGTGGCTGCTTGCATTTAGGCAACATCGCCAGTAAAATGCCGCGCTTACGGATTTTATTTTACTTATCAGGAGATTTTTCATATGGCCAATAGCGCCCAGGCACGCAAACGCGCCCGCCAGTCGCAGAAAAACCGTGCACACAATGCCAGCCTGCGTACTGCTTTCCGTACCGCAGTGAAGAAAGTTTTGAAGGTTGTGGAAAGTGGCGATAAAGCCGCTGCCCAAGCCGAATTCGTGGCAGCCACCAAAGTGATGGACCGCATCGCCGACAAAGGCGTGTTCCACAAAAACAAAGCCGCCCGCCACAAAAGCCGCTTGGCTGCCAAAATCAAAGCCATGGCCTAAGCCGCTTGCTGCATAAACGCTGCCGCATCTTGCAAATAGATGCGGCTTTGTTTTGCGCGGAAGATTTGCAGAACGGCTGTGAGGCTACCTGAAAATATGCCAATCCCGGCAAGCCTCTGCCGCCCCACCTGTAAGGCTGCGGCCAAAATGCGCTACAATGCGCCCACTATCTTGCACAACAGGAATACTCAATGATCTACGGCATCGGCACCGATATCCTGCGTATCGAGCGTATCGAGCAGCTATACGACAAATACGGCCAGGCATTGGCCGAACGCCTGCTCAGCCGCATCGAACTTTTGGAGTGGCGCTCCGTCGGCAACAAGGCAAACTTCCTGGCCAAGCGGTTTGCCGCCAAAGAAGCCTTTGCCAAAGCCGTGCACACCGGCTTGCGCTCGCCGGTAACGCTGCACCACATTTCCATCGCCCACGACAAACTCGGCCGCCCGGAATTCGTGGTGGAGCCGCCCTTGCAGGAATGGCTGCGCCAACAAGGCATCGGGCGGGTGCATTTGAGTCTGAGCGACGACAACGGCGCGGTGGTAGCCTTCGTCGTGGCCGAAAAAGGGTAGGGCAAGGCAGTTTATAAAAATAATAAAAACAATCGCATCAAGTTTTAGTTTCGCAGAAGCTAGCAGGGCTTGTTTTAGCTTCGTTAAAGCTGCGCTTTCAGGTAGCCTGCTGCATGGGCTGCCCGCTAAAACCATTTAATCCAAAGCAAATAGAGAAAGGAAACACCATGTTCTATAGCCGAAACGTCGTCAGCAACACCTTGCTATACGAACGCCCCGCCGACAGCATGGACGCCTTCAGCCAAAGCTTGGCTGAAATGCGCACCGCCCAGCGCCGCTTTGCCGCTGCCGGCGTGCAGGCGCGGGTGGCTATGCTTGCTGCCTTTGCCGACCGGCTCGAAGCTGAAAAAACCAAGCTCGCCCGTATGATTTGCGAAGAAGTCGGCCGCTGCCTGCGCGAATGCGAAGCTGAGATGGACAAATCCGTTTCCCTCATCCGCTATTATGTGAAACTCGCCCCCCAGCTTCTGCAACACCAAACCATCGCCACCCAGGCCAGCCTCAGCCAAGTACGCTTCGAGCCCTTGGGCGTGGTGCTGGCCGTGATGCCGTGGAACTACCCCGTGTGGCAGATTATCCGATTTGCTGTGCCAGCCCTCTGCTCCGGCAATGCCTGTTTGGTGAAACCCGCGCCCAGCGTGGCTCGGGTAACCGCTGCCTTGTTTGATATTGTTGGCAGCGAATTGCCCTGGCGCGTTACTTGGCTGGCACACGAAGATGTGGAATACGCCATTGCCAAAACCGATGCACTGGCCTTCACCGGCTCTGCCGACGTCGGCCGCCGCCTGGCCGGCTACGCCGGAAGCCACCTGAAAAAATCCGTGATGGAACTTGGCGGCAGCAACGCCTTCATCGTACTCGACGATGCCGACATCGCCCAAGCCGCCGCCGATGCCTGCTATGCCCGTTTCCGCGATGCCGGCCAATCCTGCAACGCCGGCAAGCGCATCATTCTCACCAAAGGCATCGCCGCAGAATTCACCCAACTCTTCCTCGAACACTGCCGCCGTCTCACCCCCGGCTGCCCGCTCGATCCCGACACCACCCTCGCCCCGCTGCATCGCAAAGACCTGCAGCTGCAAGTGCACGAACAAGTGCAAGACGCGCTCGAACACGGTGCCAAACTGCTGCTCGGCGGCGAGCTGCCCAACGAAGCCGACACCACCTTCTACCCCGCCACCGTGCTCGACAACATCACCCCCGCCTGCCGCATGTACCGCGAAGAAGTGTTCGGCCCCGCCGTGGGCATTTTCCACGCCCGCGATGCCGCCGACGCCGTGCGCCTGGCCAACGACAACCCCTTCGGGCTCGGTGCCAGCATCTACTCCGCCAACCTCGACAAAGCCTGGGAGCTTGGCCAGCAAATCGAAGCCGGCAGCGTATTCATCAACCGCCACACCAGCAGCGACCTGCGCCTGCCCTTCGGCGGCGTGAAAGACTCCGGCTTCGGGCGCGAACTTTCCGAATTCGGCTTGTATGAATTTGTGAACGTGAAGGCATATTGGCAGAAATAGCGTGGCAGAAGGTTACCTGAAAATGCGAAACCCGTTTTTCAGGTAGCCTTATATATTTTGCGCAGTAGGTCGGGTATTTATGCCCAACATTAGCCACCACAACATAAAATCGGCGTCCACACACAAATCACACTTTTTCAGGTAGCCTCCCCGCTTTGAGGCTACCTGAAAACACACTAAGGACACATCATGTCAGTCGGACACTACGAAAATTTCCCCGTCGGCTCGCTGGTTTTACCGCACCGCCTGCGCCGACCGGTGCACGCCATCTATGCGTTTGCCCGCACTGCCGACGATATAGCCGACGAAGGCGATTTGCCCAACGAAGAGCGCCTGCGCCAGCTCGATAATCTGCGTACCGAGCTCGACCGCCTTGCCGCTGACCAAACTACGCACAGCGAATTGATGCAGCGGCTCGAGCGCGAAGCCATCCGGCCGTTCAATCTTCCGCTCGAGCCCTTCTACCACTTGCTTTCCGCCTTCAGCCAAGACGTGGTGAAAACCCGCTATCAGCACTTCGGCGAGCTGGTGGATTACGCCCGCCGCAGCGCTAATCCGATCGGCAGATTGCTGCTGCACCTCTACGGCCACACCGACCCGCTCAGCCTTGCCCAAAGCGACGGCATCTGCACCGCCCTACAACTGATTAACTTCTGGCAAGACGTGGCTGTGGATTGGCAGAAAGGCCGCGTTTATCTGCCACAAGACGATTTAGAGAAATTCGGCGTGAGCGAAGCGCAAATCGCCGAAGGCCGCGCCGATGCCGCCTTCCAACGCCTGATGGCGCACCAATGCCAGCGTGCCCACAAAATGCTCAAAGCTGGCTCCCCGCTGGGCAAAACTCTGCATGGCCGCATCGGTTTCGAGCTGCGCCTGATTATCCTCGGCGGGCAAAGCATCCTGCGCAAGCTGGAGGAAAACCGCTACAACGTCTTCACCCGCCGTCCCGTACTCGGCGCGAAAGATTGGTGGCTGATGCTGAAACGGGCTTGGCTCAAGAAGTGAGTGGCAGTATTCAGCCCAGCCAAAAGGCTACCTGAAAATTTTAGCTTCGCAGAAACTTGTGATCTCGTTTTAACTTCGTTGAAGCTTCGCTTTCAGGTAGCCTTTTTGTTGCGCGGCAATATTGTTAACTTTAAGGATACTCAATCAGCGCATAGGCCGAATGGTTGTGGATGCTTTCGAAGTTTTCGCTTTCCACGCTGAAGCGGTCGATGCGCGGGTCGTTTTTCAGCGCCACGGCGATGTCGCGCACCATGTCTTCCACGAATTTGGGGTTTTCGTAGGCGTGCTCGGTAACATATTTCTCATCGGGGCGTTTGAGCAGGCCGTAGAGCTGGCAGGAGGCTTTGTTTTCCACCAAATCGATGATTTCTTCAATGGAAACTTCCTGTTTGTGGCAGGTGAGGGTAACGGTAACGTGCGAGCGCTGGTTGTGCGCGCCGTATTGCGAAATTTCCTTGGAGCAGGGGCAGAGGCTGGTAACCGGAGCCAATACTTTGATTTGGTGGCTGTATTCTCCGCTGGCCGGCACTTCGCCCTGCCAGGTTACGGCGTAGTCGAGAAACGAGGTGATGCCGCTCACGGGGGCGGCTTTTTTGCGGAAGAAGGGGAAGCTGATATGGATGCGGCCGGCTTGGGCATCGAGCCGCTCCAGCATATCGAGCGTAAGCTGGTGCAGGCTGGTGAAATCGAGCACCAGGTGCTGCCGCTCTTCCATCAGCGCCACAAAGCGCGACATATGCGTGCCTTTTTGCGAGGCGGGCAGGGCAACGGTCATGCCGATGCGGGCGATGGTGTGCTGCACGCCCTCTGCGCTCTGGATTTGCAGCGGGAAGTGCAGGTCTTTGATGCCCACTTGGTTGATGGGCATATTGCGTTGGTCGGGGCTGCTTTGCACGTCGGCAATGGCATTCATCCGTGGTTTCCTTATCGGGTGTGTGTGGCGGTGGATTAAGGGGTCGAAGTATAGCCCTGCCGCCGTCGCGGGGCAATTGTTGGCGCGAGTTTATAGCGCAGATTTATGGCCGCGATTTTGCTGCCCGCCCCAGCGGCGGGTGTTGCTTGCGCTTTTGGTTTATCATATTGCTTTATCTGCATACTGCCGAGAACATCCTCTTTGCAGCCAGAAACCCCAAACACCCACACATAAGGAAGCTATCATGCCGCAACCGCAACTGACTAAACTACACCGTTCCCGCCAACACCGCATACTGGCCGGCGTGATGGGCGGCATTGCCGAATACCTCGGCTGGTCGCCCACGCTGACGCGCATCCTGTTCGTCATCATTTCCTGCGCCAGTGTGGCCGTGCCGGGCATTCTGATTTATATCATCCTGTGGTTTATCATGCCGAATGCCACGCCCGATTCCTACCGCTAGCCCGTTTCAGGTAGCCTGCACAACCATTTTCCTCTTCTACGCACGGAAAGCTCAATGAAACACGCCGCCCTGATTTTAACCGCAAGCCTGCTGCTTGCCGCCTGCCAAAGCACCGGCACGGTGGCCGAACACCAAAACGCCGCTTTCTATCCCTTAGTCCAAGGCGAAAACAGCCACGAAGAATTCGTACGGCACTGCGCCGCCGAACAAGGCACATTGGGCGTGGTGCAGGCTGCCGACAACCGACATGCCTACACGTTGGTCTGCCGCAGCGCCGACGGAACGCTGGCCTATGGCTACGGCATCGGACGCAGATAATTCAGCACGCCCCCATTCCCACACAAGGACACCCCATGAACATCCTCTTTATCGCCGACCCGTTGGCCACCTTCAAAACCTACAAAGACACCACCTACGCCATGATGCGCGAAGCCGCCAAGCGCGGGCACAAATTGCACCACACCCTGGCCGGCGAACTCTCCGTGCAAAAAGGCCAAGTGGTGGTACAAGCCGCGCCTTTCCAATTTATTGGCGCAAAAGACGACCACGACCACGAATGGTTCAAACCGCAAGGCAAAGTGCAGGCTGCCTTAACTGAGTTCGATGCCGTGATTATGCGCACCGACCCGCCGTTCGATATGCAATACCTCTACAGCACCCAGTTGCTCACCCTCGCCGAACAGCAGGGCGCAAAAGTGTTCAACAACGGGCAGGCCATGCGCGATTTCAACGAAAAACTCGCCATTTTGAATTTTTCCCGATTCACCGCGCCCACCCTTGTTTCCACCCGCGCCGCCGATGTGCGCGCCTTTTTGGCCGAACACGGCGACATCATCGTCAAACCGCTCGACGGCATGGGCGGCATGGGCATTTTCCGCCTCACCGAGCGCGACCCGAACATCGGCAGCATTCTCGAAACCCTGATGAGGCTGGATACGCGCACCATTATGGCGCAACGCTACATCCCCGAAATCGTGCACGGCGACAAACGCATCCTCGTGATTGACGGCGAAGTCGTGCCCTTTGCCCTTGCCCGCATACCGCAGCAGGGCGAAACGCGCGGCAATCTGGCCGCCGGCGGGCGCGGCGTGGCGCAGGAATTGAGCGCGCGCGACCGCGAAATCGCCGAAACCCTCGCCCCAGAGCTGAAACGGCGCGGCATTTTGCTGGCCGGATTGGACGTGATTGGCAGCCATCTAACCGAAGTGAACGTGACCAGCCCCACCGGTTTCCAAGAAATCACCAAACAAAAAGGCTTTGATGTGGCCGCCAAATTCATCGATTCGGTGGAATGGAACGCGTGATAGGCGTTGCTCAATTGAAGCCCGGCTTTCAGGTAGCCTACGGTAGTGATAGAGGCTGCCTGAAAAACGAAGGTTTTTTGTATACAAGTATTTGTATACTGTATACCCACGATTGAAGGCTACCTGAAAATTTCAGGGCGGCAAACCATAGTTTGGCTCCATGCCGAGCTGTATATTTTCAGCGTCGTTGAGCAGGATTGCCCGTTTCCACTTTGTTGCCGAACTTATTTTTCAGGTAGCCCCGCACATCATTCGGAGCACGCCAATATGACCAAACCACTTACATTATTGCTGTCCGGCTTGTTTGCCGCGCTGTGTTGGACGGCGGCGGATATGCTGCTGGTGGGCTTTGTGCAGTCGCCGGAGCAGTATCCGTTGTTTTCGCACACACTGGCCTCCGCCTTAGGCGACGATGTGGATTTGGCGGTGCTGATGCTGGCCGGATCGCCGCAGCGGCTGTTTTGGGGCGTGTTGCCCGCCACTTTCAGCCTGCCGTTTTATTTGGCCTCAGCTTTCGGTGTGCGCCGTTTGCTGCGAGGCAAGGCGGCAGGTGCGGTGTTGAGCCTGCTCTCGGCAGGCTATGCACTCTCGCCCTTGGGGCATGCGGGCTTTTATTATATGGGAATCAGTGCGCAAACCCTGCTGCATAGCCCGCCTGAAGCCTATCCGATGTTGCTGGCACAATTTCGGGCATTTCATGCCATGTTGGCGGTACATTGGTTTGCCTCGGTGGGGCTGCTGGCTGCGGGCTGGCTGGTGCTGCTGGTGCAAACCGTGCGCGGACAAACTGTCTTGCCGCGTGCTTCTGTATGGGCAAACCCCTTGCCGGTGGGCGCTGTGGTGGCGGGCGTGTGCAGCCTGTTTCCACAATCGGCCGCAGCGGCCTGCATCGGCGGAGCAACATTCAATATCGCCCAGGCGGTGTTTTTCGCCTTCGCTTGGTATTGCCTTTATTCCAACTACCAACATCAAAAGGAGCATCGATGAAACCCGGCAAACGCGGCCTCGCGCACCTGATCGCCGCCGCCCAATATTCCCGCGACGGCCTCGCCGCCGCCTACCGCAACGAAGCCGCCTTCCGCCAGCTGGTGTGGCTGCACGCCGTGCTGCTGCCCCTGGTGTTCTGCTTCGATTTTGATACGCCCGTGCGCATGCTGCTGGTGGGCGCATCGCTGCTCTCGCTGATTGTGGAGCTGTTCAACACTGCCATCGAAGCTGTGGTGGACAGGATTTCCGAAGAGCTGCACCCGCTCTCTAAAATCGCCAAAGATGCCGGCTCCGCCGCGCAACTGGTGGCGCTGTTGCTCGTTGGCATTTTTTGGCTGATGGCCTTAAACACCCTGTAGTCCAACCCCGTTTGATAGAAAGGAAAGCATATGAAGCTTAAGCAAATCGTTATCCTCTCCGGCCTGCTCTTGGCCGCAGCCGCCCAGGCAGAAGTGCGCGCCAGCGAGGCTTGGGCGCGGTTTACCGTGCCCGGCATGAATTCCGGCGGCGTGTTTATGCAGCTGGAAAACAGCAGCCCCGCCGACGCGCTGATCGGCGGCAGCAGCCCCGTGGCCGAAAGCGTGGAAATCCACGAACACGTGATGGCCGGCGGCAATATGCGCATGCAGGCCATGCCACAAGGCCTGCCGCTGCCCGCCAACGAGCGCACCGAGCTCAAGCCCGGCAGCTACCACGTGATGCTGATCGGCCTCAAACAGCCCCTTACCGCAGGCAGCCGTTTCCCGCTCACGCTGAAATTCCGCCACGCCCCCGAGCAAACCGTGCAGGTGGAAGTGAAAAGCCCGAGTGATGAAGCGGGCGGCGGGCATCACCACCATCATCATCACCATCACACGCACTAGCCGATAAGGTTTCAGGTAGCCTCTTGGTTGGGATGGAGGCTACCTGAAAATAGATTGTGCTGTTTTTCAGAAGAAGGCTGGGGGATTGATGGATAATAAAATTGTCCGGTTTTTAACAGCTTTATTTATGACGGCAATAATTGTTTATGTGGCTGGCCACTTTTTGATCTGGCCAGCAGTAATGCTGATGTTTATGTTCGGTGATGGCATTATCCCTCTGATCATTTTGGGTTCGATTGTGCTGGTGTGTTTGGTATTCGTTGGTGTGTTTAAACTCACGGGCAAATGAGCTGTAGCTTGGGTTAGGCTGCAAGCCGTAACCCAACAATTGGATACTCTTTATATTGGGTTACGCCTGTGGCTAACCCAACCTACTTTTACTACGCCGAAACATCGTTTTAACTGCGTTGCAGCACACGCTTTCAGGTAGCCTTATCTGCCGGATATAGGCTACCTGAAACCACAACTACCTAATTCAACATCATGAAAGACAACTTCCAGCTCCTCGACGATACCCGGCATATGTTGCAATGGCTTGCCGATGAACCCTATGCGGAAATCCGACGCAGCATCGAAAGCATTCTGCGCGAACAAGTGGCCGACAGCCGCTTGCTCGATTTTGCCGTTACCTCCCCGCCCGATTGGCTCACCGTCGGCACCCGCTCCGAAAGTAATCCCGAAGCCGTAACCATAAACCGCACCGCCGTGGCCTTTGAATTTTGCCTGCACGTGTCCGGCGGCAGCCGCACCCACGAGCTCCAAGGCGTGTATAGCTGGGCGGCTTGGCATCTGGATGGCAGCGGCGAACCCAACCAGCAAGTCTGGTTCGATATCGGCGGCACGCTGGCCGAATTCGGCAAAAACGGCGCACTGCTTGAGCGGTTGAAACAAGGGGCAGCGGCATGAGCCGGGCGGATAATCGGGTTTGGGTGTTTCAAGGCAGCGGCAGCCGGAATGTGTCGGCCTGCTTTTCCGGTAAAGAAAACGCAGAGCGCTGGATTCGGCAACATGCCCTCAGCGGCCTGCTCACCGCCTATCCGATTGACCAGCCGGTGTATGATTGGGCAGTGCAAAGCCAAATCATCCGCCCCACCAAAGACGAGCAACAAACTGCCCAATTCATCCAAAATTTCAGCAGCGCCCATTTGGAGCACTATCACTACGAAGCAGGCAAAGAAGCCTAAAGGCTACCTGAAAACCGAATCTTCAATTCAGTGGAAACGAGCCATGTGAGTTGCGACGAAGCCCGGATAGATGCCAACCCATGAATAAAAAACCGCTACTTGCCCTGTTCGGCACCATTCTTCTGCTGCTCGGCGGCTATGTTTTTCTGCGGCACAGCAGCAATCCGCCCGGCAGCCTGCCCAACACAGGCAACAGTGCCGGCCTCAGCCCCAGGCAGCAAAGCCTATTGCAACAGCCCGCCCTGCCGCCGGGCAGCGAAATTGCCAAACTCGTTGTGCGCAAAGCCGAGCGTGAAATGGATGCCTACGATGCGCAAGGCAATCTGCTGAAAACCTATCCCATCGCACTCGGCTTTAGCCCGGTTGGCCACAAACAATTTGAAGGCGACGGCAAAACCCCTGAAGGCCGCTACACCATCAACGACCGCAATCCCCACAGCAGCCACCATAAAAATCTCGGCATTTCCTACCCCAACGCCGCCGACCGCACCCATGCCTCCGCACAAGGCAAAAACCCCGGCGGCGACATCAAAATCCACGGCCTGCGCAACGGCTTAGGCCTTATTGGCGCGCAACACCTGCGCCGCGATTGGACCCACGGCTGCATTGCTGTAACCGATGGCGAAATCGACGAACTTTACATCCATGTCAAACCGCAGGCTGAAATTGAGATTTTGCCTTAGCGGGCAGGGTAGTCCGGCATGGCAAAAGGCTACCTGAAAACGGTAAATCGTTTTTCAGGTAGCCTTTTATGTGGTTCAGTTGTTTCTATTCCCGCTTCTGCGCCACCGCCCACTCATACAGCGCCTTCTTGTTTGCCCCGCTGATTTCCGCCGCCAGCGCGGCGGCTTTTTTCGGTGGCAGTTCGGCGGCGAGCAGGCTCATGATGTGCCGCGCCTGGTCGTTCAGTTCGTTGGCAGCGGCGGCTTCGGGCGGGTGCAGCACCAGCACCATTTCGCCGCGCGTTTGGTTGGCATTGGCACGAACGGCAGCCAACACGTCGGCCACGCTGCCGCTGATGAAGGTTTCAAATGTCTTGCTAATTTCGCGTGCCAGCACCAAATGCCGGTTGGGCAGGATTTCGGCCATTTGGGTGAGTGCCGCCTCGATGCGGTGCGGCGTTTCAAACATCGCTACGGCATAGGGCACTTCGCGCCAGCGCTCAAACCATTGCGCCCGTTCGCCCGCCTTGGGCGGCAGAAAGCCGGCAAAATAAAAATCCGACTGCGTTACCCCGGCCACGCTCAACGCCGCCATCACCGCGCTGGCCCCTGCCACCGGCACTACCTTGAAGCCTGCTTCCCGCACGCCTGCGGCCAGCCGCGCCCCGGGGTCGCACACTGCCGGCGTGCCCGCATCCGATATTTGCGCCACCACCTGCCCGGCAGCGAGCGCGGCGGTGATGGTGTCGGTCATTTGCCGCTCGTTGTGTTCGCGCACGCTCACGAGCTTGGCGCGGATGCCGTAGGCGGAGAGCAGCTGCTGGCTCACGCGTGTGTCTTCCGCGCACACCAAGTCTGCCCGTTGCAACACCGCCAGCGCGCGCAGTGTGATGTCGGCCAGGTTGCCGATGGGCGTTGCCACCACATACAGCGTTTGCGGCTCAATCTGCGCGGCCGCCTTATCCAATATTTTTTGCCACATGATCTTCGGGTATGATTGCGTTTGAAACGCCGCAAACTATAGCAAATTAAACTAGCTTCCGATACAAGGCGGAGTAGGCCGTGGCGGAAGCGGTGCTGATTTGCGGTATCGCACGAAAGGAAAACCATGCGCCTCAACCACGCTGCCGGCCAAGCTGCCGAAGATACCGCCGCAGGCTACCTGAAAAAACAGGGTTGCCGCATCCTGGCGCGCAACTGGCATTGCCGCTATGGCGAAATCGATATCATCGCCGAACAGGGCGGGGTGTATTTGTTTGTGGAAGTGCGGCAGCGGCGCAGCCAAAGCTTCGGCGGCGCAGCAGCGAGCATCACTCCGGCCAAATTGGCCAAACTCAGCCGCAGCGCCGAAACCTGGCTCCAGCAAAATGCGCCGAATCAACCTTGCCGTATCGATGCCATCTTGATTGAAGGCGATCAGCCGCCGCAGTGGTTGCAGAATATCGGCGGGTATTGAAGCTGGCGGTTGTGGAGCAGACAGGCTAGCTGAAAAAGGATGAGGTTTTTGGCTTGGTTGAAACTTGTGGTTGTGTGTTGCGCTTCGCCGAACTAGCGCTGCTTGTTTTGGCCGTGTTGCAGCCGATGCTTTCAGCAAATCTCTTCCCGCTTACCTGTTGTCGGTAATTGTTCAAACCAGCATATGCCGCTACAATAGCCGGCGTTCTCATTTACTATTTTCAGGTAGCCTGTTGTGAACCCAGCCGCCCAACGCGTATTGCAGCATTTTCAGGAAAGCATTGCCGCCAAACAGCAGTGTGCCGAACAATTGGCCGAGCCGACGGCACGGGCAGCGGCTTTGCTATTGGATTCGCTGATGGCCGACGGCAAAATTTTGGTGTGCGGCAACGGCGGTTCGGCAGCCGATGCGCAGCATTTTGCCGCCGAGCTCACCGGCCGTTTTGAAAAAGAACGTATGCCGTTGGGCGCCATCGCGCTCACCACCGATACTTCCGCGCTCACCGCCATCGGTAACGATTATGCCTTTGATCAGATTTTTGCCCGCCAAGTGTCGGCACTCGGCCGCCCGGGCGATGTGCTGGTGGCGATTTCCACTTCCGGCAATTCCGGCAATGTGCTTGCCGCCATCGAAGCCGCCCGCGAGCAGGGTATGAGCGTGGTGGCGCTCACCGGGCGCGACGGCGGCAAAATCGCCGGTATGCTGGCAGAAGGCGATGTGCTGCTCAACGTGCCGCATAAGCGCACGGCGCGGATTCAGGAAATCCATATCCTGCTGATTCACGCCCTGTGCGATCATATCGATACCGCTTTGTTTGAAGAATAAACGCTTCACCCATTTCCGCCCAATTAAGGACAATAAACCATGAAAAAAAGTTTCCGCTTCCTGCTGTTGTGCCTGCTGCCGTTGTCGCTCTCCGGCTGTGTTACCGCGCTGGTGGGTGCTGGCGCATTCGGCGTGATGTCGGCCACCGACCGCCGCAGCACCGGCGCGCAGGCCGACGACCAAGTGATGGAAGTGCGCATCCAAAACACGGCACTCACTCATCTGCGCAACAACAACACCATGCAGGGCTTTGAGCCGAAGCTTTCTGTGGTGAGCTTCAACCGCCAGGTGCTGTTGATGGGCTTGGTGGCCAGCGAGGCCGACAAGGCATTTGTAGAGCGCGTGGCGCGTGCCCAGCCCAATGCCGAGAAAATTTACAACTATATTCAGGTAGCCACCAGCGCGCGCGGTTTTGGCGAGGTAAGCAACGATTCGTGGGTTACTTCCAAAGTACGCACCACTTTGCTCGGCACCAAGGGCGTGTCGTCCAACCATGTGAAAGTGGTAACGTATAACGGCGTTACTTATGTGATGGGCATCCTCACGCCTGAAGAGCAGGCGCTGGTGAGCAACACCGTGAGCACCACTGCCGGTGTGCAGCAAGTGGTTACGCTGTATGAAACCTTCGTGCCCAGCAATGTGCGCTAATACGCTTAACTTTGAATTGTAAGGAAAGTTCATGACCGGCAAAGAAATGCCTTCTTCTTCCAAAAAGCTGCCGCGCAGCACGTTTAGCCGCATTGTGTGGATCGCGTTTATTGTGGCCTTTATCGTGGTGCTTGCGCTGGTGGCCATGGCTTGGCTCACGATGCAAAGGTCCGATTCAGTGCGGAGCCCCGGAGATGCTTCCGCACCGCAGCAGGGCGTGGAAATTTGGCAGCCCAATGGCGCATCGGCCGCGGCCGGCCAAACCTACAGCCTGCCGCCTGCTGCCGATATGAATGCCGCTTCCCAAGCGTCCGAGCCGGCACAAGAGCGCCCCGCTGCGTCGCGTCGCGCCACACCGGCCACCCCTGCAGGGGAAGAAGTGCCGATTCAGCCGATTGCCCCGCAGCAGGAAACCGAAATCCGACCGATTGAGGTGCCGGTGAAACCCGCGCCGCAGCCTCAGCCGCGCCAGTCCGGTGGAGATGGCGGCGGTAATCCGGTGGATAGCCTGTTTTAAAACGGAGGCTACCTGAAAGCAAAACTGCAACGCAGTTAAAGCGCAGGGCAGCTAAGTTTCAGGTAGCCTGTTTATGGCCATGATGTGCGGCAATGCTTCATGGCCGGTATCAGAGGAGAGAAATAATGAAAGTTTACCGCTTGCTCACCGGCACAGACGATTCCGTGTTCTGCCGCCGCGTAACCGAAGCCCTGCAACAAGGTTGGGAACTGCACGGCAGCCCGACCATGGCGCACACCGACAACGGTGTGCGCGTGGGGCAGGCGATTGTGAAAGAAGTGGCGCAATACGACCCGAATAAGCCCTTGAGCGAATATTGATGTGCAGCAAATAGCAAAGGCTACCTGAAAACTTTTCAGGTAGCCTTTATGGTGTCTGGGTGTGCAATTAATTGCTCTGCACCTGAACCCGGCTCGGAAACTTCGCGGCCACTTGGGTGATGATGCTGTGCGTGCGGGCACCGCGTTCAATCACCTGTTTCAGCCGCGCCTCGTCCAGCCCTTGTTTTTCCACTTCTTGCAGCACGCTGTGGTATTCGCTAAAGGCACTGGTGCATTCGGCCAGCAGGGCATCATCGGGAATCGAGTGGCAGCCGCCTCGGTCGGAATTGGCCATAAAACCGGCACTATGCCGCACCGGCATCATCACGGCTTCGGGCACACTACCGAAATCGGTACGCTCATTGAGATGGGTGAGGAAGCGGTTTTCGTTGTTGATGAACACATTGTAGTGCTCGACAAACTCTTTCAATTTCACGGTTTTAACGGCATCGTAGCCGCGCCAGCCTAAAAGGGCGAGGGCCATGGCGCCACCGATGAGGATTTTCTTGGCTTTAGGGGACATGGTTTCTCCTTTGGTTGAGGGAAATGAGGAAATAAAGTCTTTGGCTTATGCTGGACTTTAAATAAGGAACGAATTTTACATTAGTCACAGTGGAAGTTCTGCAGCTACTACGGCATGGGATGACTTTGCTACATGCTTGCTATTGCCTGTAGTCCGTTAACTTGTATGGAAACCAATGATACTGATATATTTGATTTCCACACCGTATGATTCTGTTTTATATTATTTAACGCACTTTTAGCGAGTCCAAACTGCAGTCAGGTTGTCTGAATCGACAAAATGAACTGGTTCAATTCTTCTGCCTGCGCCTGCCAGCCGTTTGGCACGGAGAGGTGGTAATGGGTTTGCAGGTTGGAGGCGGCGAGGCAGCCATGTTGTTCGTGCACCCACATCGGCCATAGGGCGCGCATGAAGGGGGGCACTTTTTTTTCCTGTAGCAGGCGGCTGATTTTTTTGCGGCCGTGCGGCAGGGGTAGGGTGTCGCCGGGTTGCGGGGTGCGCCAGATACCGCTGTTGGGTTGAATCAGGTTTTCAGGTAGCCCGTGGGCGGCAGGTTGCCACACGGGTTGGACAAGCAGTTTGCCGGGGATCCACTCGGCAGGAATGGGAAACAGACAGCCGGCGTAGAGGATGGCGCGGCTGTGCGGCAGCGGCCATTGGGCTTGCCGCACGGCGGGATTAGCGAGGGTGGCGGCGAATTGGCGCACGCTGTCGGCACGGGGGCTGCCGAGGCGGTGGTTGCGGGCGAACAGGTGCAGCTGGTGGGTTTGCCGCAAGGGGGGAAGCTGCCGCCAAGAGGCTACCTGAAAACGGCCGGCGGCGTCATACAGGCTGTTGTGTTCGGCTTGGCCGTAGTCTTCCAATAGTGCCAAGTCGTGCTGTAGGCGGCCGACGGTGGCGAGCAGTTGGCGGGTGAGATGCGGCACGCGCTCTTGCCACGGGGGCAGGGCTTCGCGGCGCAGCCAGTTGCGCAGCAGGGTAGTGTCGGCGTTGCTGCTGTCTTCCACCCATGTCAGCTTGTGTTCTTGGGCGTAGGCGAGCAGCTCGGTGCGGGAAACAGCGAGGAGGGGGCGCCACAGACTGATGCGCTCATTCAGCGCCCGCAGGGCTGGCATGGCGGAAAGTGCGCGCAGCCCGCCGCCGCGCAGGGCGGCCAGCAGCAGGGTTTCGGCCTGGTCATCGGCATGGTGGGCAAGGGCGACCGCATCAGCGTGGCTTTGGGCGAAGCAGCGATAGCGTTTGGCGCGGGCGGCGGCCTCCAGCCCTAAGCGGCCAAATTCTACCTGCACGCGTTCTATACGCAGCGGCACTTGCCATTGGGCGCACAGCTCGTGGCAGAATTCCGCCCATTGGTCGGCAGGGGCGTCGAGGCCGTGGTGGACGTGCACCGCGCTCAATTCCAGCGGCAATTCGTTGCGCAGGCTGCATAACAGGTGCAGCAAAACCACGGAATCGAGCCCGCCGCTGAAACCGACTTCCACGGCAAAACGGCCGGCGTTTGGCGCCGGCCATTGTTGGGCAAGGTATTGCCGCAGGGGGTTATTTGTTGGTGAATTTTCCATAGGCCATGATGCGGTCGAAGCGTTTGGCCAGCAGCTGCTCCACCGGCTGGTGTTCCAAATCGGCCAGTTGCTGGCGGATGGTTTTGCGCACGTTGTTCATCACAGTTTCGTAATCGCGGTGGGCACCGCCCAAGGGCTCGGCGATGATTTGGTCGATCAGCTCGAGGCTCTTCAGTCGCTTGGCAGTGATGCCTAGGGCTTGCGCGGCATCGGCGGCCTTTTCGGCGGTTTTCCACAAAATGGAAGCGCAGCCTTCGGGCGAAATCACGGAATAGGTGGCGTATTGCAGCATGTTCACGGCATCGCCCACGGCAATAGCCAGCGCGCCGCCGGAGCCGCCTTCGCCGATGACGGTGCAGATAACGGGTACGCGCAGGCGGGTGAGTTCATACAGATTGCGGCCGATGGCTTCGGATTGGCCGCGCTCTTCGGCACCGATGCCGGGATAGGCACCGGGGGTGTCGATAAAGGTCAGCACGGGCAGGCCGAATTTTTCCGCCATCTTCATCAG
The DNA here is from genome assembly GCF_900187105.1 of Eikenella corrodens. Classification (NCBI taxonomy): domain Bacteria; kingdom Pseudomonadati; phylum Pseudomonadota; class Betaproteobacteria; order Neisseriales; family Neisseriaceae; genus Eikenella; species Eikenella corrodens. Next base: position 293,551 of record NZ_LT906482.1, on the reverse strand, counting down.
GCGCAGGGCTTTGCGGTAGCCTTCTGGGCGGGGCATGCCGAAATTGCGACGGATTTTAGCCTTGGTATCACGACCTTTTTGATGGCCGATAACCACCACGCTCTGGCCTTCAAACTTGGCCAGCCCGCCCACGATAGCATAGTCGTCGGCATAGTGGCGGTCACCGTGCAGTTCTTCAAAATCGGTACACAGTGCTTCGATGTAGTCGAGGGTGTAGGGGCGCTGCGGATGGCGCGAAACCTGCATAATCTGCGCGGGAGTGAGCTTGGCAAAAATGTTTTTGGTGAGCTCGTTGCTTTTCTTTTGAAGGCGTTCGATTTCTTCGGAAATATCCAATACCGAGTCGTTTTGCACGAAGCGCAGCTCTTCTATTTTCTGCACCAGTTCGGCAATGGGTTGTTCGAAATCGAGAAAAATCTGTTTCATGTGTCTGTTTCCTTGTTGTGGCTGCACCGATTGACGGAGGCAGCCCAAGCTAAGCACGCTTAGGGAGGCTAAAACACTTTATTTCCTACGGCATGGGTTCTGCTGTGCAGAAAAAATGTGCTTTATCTATAGCTGTAGCGCGGAGACGGTTTCTTAACATTACTTTGCGGTCTGAACCGCTGCAATGATACGCTAAGATGCGCAGTTTGTGCAGCTGTTACTGCTGATTTTTCGTGGGTCAGGTTGGTTTCAGGTAGCCTTTAAAGTAGCTAACTATTTTGTTGTATTGGGGCTTTTGCTAATTTTTGTTATGTTTATAAATGGAGGCAGCTGGTTTTAGCTGGGCAGCAACTCGGCTTTCTTCGGAGCCCTGGTTTTTATTTCTAAGCCGTGCTTTCAGGTAGCCTGTTGGTGGATGTTGCGAATAGGGCAGCTGCTAAATAATGCTACAGGCTACCTGAAAACCGTTGGATGGGATTTTCAGGTAGCCTGATTGGGCGGAACTATTTATTATCGTTGCTGCCTCGGCGGGAGAATTGAATGCCGAGCTGTTTGAGCTTGCGGTACAGGTGGGTACGCTCAAGGCCGACTTTCTGCGCCACTTTGCTCATGTTGTGCCCTTCTTGGGCAATGTGGTATTCGAAATAGCGGCGTTCCAAATCTTCGCGCAATTCGCGCAAGGGCAGGTCGAAGTTGAAGCCGCCCACTAGTTCGGAGGGTTGGTTGAGCGTGAATTGGCTGAGCACGGCCTGCACGTTTTCCAAACCGATTTCTTTGCTCTCGGCGGTGAGTACGATGCTTTTCACCACGCTGCGCAGCTGCTCGAAGTTGCCCGGCCAGTCGTATTGGCGCAGGGCATTCAGGGCTGCGGTGTTGAATTTAACGGCGGTTTTGCGGCTTTCGGAAAACTCTTGAATCAGCTGCTCTACCAAGAAAACAATATCTTCCGGCTGGTTGCGCAATGGAGGGATGCTGACCATGATGGCCGAAAGATTGTTGAGCAGGCGGCTGTCGTAGTCTGGGCTGGTGATCAGCTCTTGCACCGGCTGGCTGCAGGCGCAGATGATACGCACGTTGTAGCGATCGGCCTTGCCTAAGAGGAAGAGGATGCCTTGCTGGATACTTTTGCCATATTGGGCGATGTCGCCCAGATAGAGCACGCCGTTGCTGGCTTTTTGCAGCAATTCGATGGGGCTGCTGCTGATTTGCTCGATTTTGCCGGGTTCCACCCAGGGGGCGTTGCCGGTTTGGAAGTAGTGCGCCACCAGTTCGAACGGTGAACCGGGCTCGCCGGAGAGCAGCACGGGGGTTTGGGTGCGGGCGGCGCGTTCGAGCTGCTGGTTGAGCTGCTTCACGGCTTCGCTGGTGCCGAGTTTATCCAGCGACATGGTGGAGGAGGCCTGCATGGCGCTATGCTTGAAGGCGCGTTCTACGGCAGCCAAAAGCTTTTGCAGGGCGATGGGTTTTTCCAAGAAATCCAGCGCGCCGATTTTGGTGGCTTCCACCGCGGTGTCGATGCTGGCGTGGCCGCTCATCATCACCACGGGCATGTTGAGCTGGCCGGATTTGGCCCACTCTTTGAGCAGGGTAATGCCGTCGCAATCAGGCATCCAAATGTCCAGCAACACCATGGTGGGGCGGGTTTGGTTTCGAAGTTGGCGGGCTTCTTCGGCATTTTCGGCCAGAGTAACCGAATAACCTTCGTCTTGCAGGATTTCCGACAGCAAATCGCGGATGCCCACTTCATCATCTACAATCAAAATATCACTGCTGCGCATCGTTTTCCATCAGTAGGGGTAAAGTAATTTTCACACAAGCCCCGCCTTCCGGGCGGTTGGCCAGCGATATGCGGCCTTTGTGCTCTTCAATGATTTTTTTCACCACCGGCAAGCCCAAACCGGTGCCGCTGGGTTTGTCGGTAACGTAGGGGTCGAAGGCGTGGAGAAGCATGTCTTCGCTGAAACTTTTGCCGTTATTGCAAATGTTTAGCGCCACTTTCTCATCTTGCACCGCTGTTTGGATGAATACTTTTGGCTGTTCATCTGCAGCGGCAGCTTCGGCACCGTTTTTCAAAATATTGTGCAACACCTGGCGCATGGCGCCGGCATCGGCTTCGACCACGGCTTCTATATTACTGAAATCCGCTTCAAATGTACAATTTGAGCCCTCATACAGCACCAAAAGCTCGGCAGCCAAAACATTTAAATCGATACGTTCCAGTTTGAGTTTTGGGGCTTTGGCGTAGTTGCGGAAGGCTTCAACCATGTCTTTCATGGCAGCCACCTGGTTGACGATGGTGTTGGTGGCTCGCTCAAGCATGGCGGCGTCTTTATCGTCCAGCTTGCCGTCGAGCTTCCAGGCCAGGCGCTCGGCGGAAAGTTGGATGGGAGTGAGCGGATTACGGATTTCGTGCGCCAAGCGCTGGGCCACTTCGCCCCAGGCAGCTTCTTTCTGCGCCTGCACCAGGGCGGTTACGTCGTCGAACACGAGTACGGTGCCGGCGCCGTTGTCTTCAGGCAGACGGGTGGCCTTGCCCAGCAGGATACGGGATTCGTCGGGTGCGGCGTAGGTGAGCTGCACGGGTTTGTCGCTATCGACAGTAGGGAGGATAGCAAGCAGTACTTGGGCGGCTAGCGCCTCGGCTACGCCGAGCTTATGCCATTCGTGCACGCTGGTTTCGCTGCAGGCGGCCAAATCGAGCATCAGGATTTGTCCGGCGCTGCTGTTGCAGGCTTTCAGGTAGCCTTGGTTATCGAGCGTAACCACGCCGCTGGTCAGGCTGGAGAGCACGCATTCGAGATAGTGGCGGGCAGCCTCCTGGCGGATATGGGAGGAGTTGAGCTCGGCGGTCATGTGGTTAAACAGGGTGGTGAGGCGGCCGAGCTCGTCGTTGCGGTATACGGCCAGCTGCTGTGAATAATCGCCCTGTGCCACGGAGCGTGCACCGGCAGCCAAGGAGAGAATCGGCGCGGTGAAGCGTTGGGCGAAAAACAGGGCAATCACCAGCGCGAGCAAAATCGCCAGCAGGGTAGCCATCAAGAGGGTGAACAGGAAGAAGGTTTGCAGGCCTTGTTTGGCATAGCTGATTTCGGCGTAGCGGGCGCGGGCGGCTTCAATCAGGGTGACGTCGTCGGCCACTTGTTTCTGCACCGGCTGGCGGAAGAATAAAATATAGTGTTGGCCGTGCAGCTCTGGCAGGGCGAGCCAGCCTTGGGCATAGAGCGTGTGGCCGACGTTAGCCACGCTACGGGCACTACCGGTGGTTTTCACCTGTTCAAGAATGTCGCGTGTGAGCTCGGGTGGCGGCAATTTGTCGGCATCCGGCTGGCGGTATTCGGCGGCAGGGCTTAAGGTTTTGCTGTCGTAGAGCGCGAGTTGGTCGAAGTCGCTGTTTGCAGAAAGCTGCCCCAGAGCCTGCTTTGCATCTTGCTGCAACGACATTTCGCCGATTAAGGCTACCTGAACGGCGGCAGCCTTGCGCACCGAGGTATCCAGCGCCAAATCCAGCGCAGATTTGCTTAGATTCAGGCTGCGTTCTAGCGCTTGTTCGGTTTCATTGCCAAACCAGGAATCGATACTGTGTGAAATAAATTGAGCCGACACGCCGAATAAGAACAGGCCGGGCAGAATGGCCACCAACATAAACATTTTGGCCAGGCGCAGGGCGGTTTGCGAGCCGAACACCCGCCTGCGTCGGTCGAGCCAGAGTTTCCACAGCTGGGAGATAAGAATGGTGAGCAGAATGCCTAAGAGGGCGGCACTGAAGGTGAGAATCCACCAGAAATACTGCGCCAGCTTGCTGGCGTGGCCGGTAGCGAGCGCCAGCACATACAGGGCGAGCATGCCCAGAACAGCGATGAAGGTGAGCAGACGGCGCATGGTTTCCCTTTATTGCTGGCTGATGAGCAGTTTGCGCCAGCCGGAATCGAGCTGCCAGCTCTTTGAAGTTTCGCCGTTGATTTGGAAGGGGCGCGGCAAATCGCTGATGCTCAGGCTTAAGCGGATGTCGGCAGCCACGTCGGCGGGGGCGGTGTCGGAGAGTGTGCCTTTGTCGAGCACTTGCCAGTTGGCTACCGCGCCAACGGCCTTCAGTGCGGTGGGCAGGGTGCCGTATTCGGTGGAAAACGAGCCGACGCTGACACGGTAGCGGTCGGTGAGCGGGTGGTAGGCGAGTTTGTAGTTGATGGTTTGCGCTGAACCGACCAGCTGGCCGAGTCGCCAGCGGTAGGCGGCCAAGGTGGGCGATTGCAGGCGGTAACTGAGCTGGAAGTTGAGCGGTACGCCTTGTTTGAGGGCTACCTGAAGCTGGCCGGGCAGCTCGGTTTGGAAGCGGCTGTTTACCGACAGGCGACCATCGGTGGTGAGCGTGGCGCTGGAACGGGTAACGTTGATGCCTTCCGCCCGCGCGCCCATGGCTGCAAAGGCCAGCAGGCAGCAGGCGAGCAGGCTAAGCAGTTTTGTGGATAAGCGCGTAATAGAAGCCATCTTGGTGCGGATTGGGTAACAGGGTTTCGCTACGTGTGCAGGCAGCGTCGGGGTGGCGTTGCAAAAAGGCTTGCAGCTGGCTGCCGTTTTCTTCGGTAAACAGCGAGCAAGTGGACAGGAGCATCCTGCCGCCAGGCTTGAGCGTGCGCCACAGGGCATCGAGCAGATCAGTTTGCTGGGCAGCTGTGTTCTTGGCATCCTGCGGCCGGCGCAGCCATTTGATGTCGGGATGGCGGCAGGCAACGCCCGAGGCGGTGCAGGGCACGTCCGCCAGCACTGCGTTGAACAGGAGGCCATCATAACACGAAGCCCATTGCCGTGCGTCGGCTGCGTGCAGCTCGGCGCTTAGATTGAGGCGGCTTAGGTTGTCACGTACTTGTTGCAGGCGGGTGGGGTCGATATCGATGGCGGTAAGTGTGCAGTCTGCCCATTCGAGCAGGTGGCCGCTCTTGCCGCCGGGTGCGGCGCAGGCATCGAGTACGCGTTCGCCGTTTTGCACATTGAGCCAGGCGGCGGCTTGTTGTGCGCCCCAATCCTGCACGGATACGACACCTTCGGCAAACAGCGGCAGGGCGGACACGGGCACGGGCGTAGCCAGCATCACAGCGTGGCTACCGAGGATTTCGGCCTGCATACCGTGTTCGTCCAGGATTTTCAGGTAGCCTTCCGCATCGGTGTGACGGCGGTTGATGCGCAGGGTCATCGGTGGATGGCTGTTGAAGGCTTCGGTGATTTGCAGCCAGTGTTCGGGGTAGTCTCGCTGCAGCCGTTCGAGCCACCAGTTGGGCAGGTTGTAGCGGCCTTCGGGGCTTTGTTGCGCCTGCTGCATCAGGCTGTCGCGCTCGCGTAGGAAACGGCGGAGCAGGGCGTTGGTGAGGGCTTTGTATTGGCCTTTGCCGATTTTGCCAGCGGCACGTACGGCTTCGTTTACCACGGCATGGGCGGCGTTGCGGCTGTAGGCGAGCTGGTAGAGGGCGGCCAGTATCAGGCTGCGGATGTCGGCGCGGGGCAGGGGTTTGTTCAGCATCAGGTCGAGCAGGGCGCGCAGGCTACCTGAAAAACGTTGGCAGCCGTAGGCAATATCTTGCAGCGCGCCGCGTTCTTGGGCAGAGAGCTGCGGGTGGTCGCGCCAGATTTCGGCCAGTACGTCGGACAGGTTGCACCCGGCTTCAACGGCGGCCACGCTGTGGGCGGCGAGGGTTTGTACGTTGGACAGGCTCACGTGCTTTCCGCTCCGAATCGGCTGCCGGCGGCGACAGGGTGGCCGGCCAGAAAGGCGGCGGCTTCCATGCGGGCGCTGCCGGCAGGCTGCAGGATTTGAATCAACAATGAGCCGCTGCCGCAGGCTACCTGAATACCGTTTTTATCGGCTTGTAACACGCTGCCAGCCACGCCGCCAGCGGAACTAACTTGTGCAGCCCAGATTTTCAGTGGTTTGCCATGGTAGTCGCACCAAACGCCGGGCACGGGATTGAAGGCACGGATGCGGCGTTCGATGGCTTCGGCGGGCTGTGTCCAATCGATTTGGGCATCGGCTTTGCTTAATTTATGGGCGTAAGTGATGCCGTGTTCAGGCTGGGGCTGGGCATTGCGTTGAGAATGGTGTTGCAAATCGGCAACAATGGCGTGCGCACCAATTTCGGCCAGTTTGTCGTGCAGGGTTTGGGCATTGTCGCTAGGGAGAATTGGGCAGGGATGGCGGCTGATGACGGCACCGGTGTCGAGCCCGGCATCCATTTGCATGATGCAGATGCCGGTTTCGCTATCGCCTGCTTCAATAGCACGTTGGATGGGTGCGGCACCGCGCCAGCGTGGCAATAGCGAAGCATGGATATTGAGACAGCCGTGGCGCGGAATATCGAGCACGGCTTGCGGCAGTAACAGACCGTAGGCGGCCACTACCATGATGTCGGCTTCCACGGCACGTAGCATTTCTTGTGCGGACTCACTTTTCAAGCTTTCGGGTTGGGCTACCTGAAAACCAAGTTCGAGCGCGGTTTTTTTCACGGGTGAAGCTTGCAGCTTCATGCCGCGCCCTTTAGGGCGGTCGGGCTGGGTGAGCACCAGCGGGATATCGAAGCCGGCCTCGGCAATGGCGCGCAGGGCATCGACGGCGAAATCGGGGGTGCCGGCAAAAATTACTTTGCGAATCATGGTTTCAGGTAGCCTCTTGCTTGGATTAGAGCGTGTGTTTGTCGAGTTTCTTCATCTTGGTTTTGATGCGTTCCTGCTTCAGACGCGACAGATATTGCACGAAAACTTTGCCGTCGAGGTGGTCGATTTCGTGCTGAATACAGATGGCTTGCAGGCCGTCGGCATGGATGGTGTAGGGCTTGCCTTCTGCATCCAACGCTTCAGCCACGATGCTTTCGGCACGGGTTACCTTGTCGTATACGCCTGGTACAGAAAGGCAGCCTTCTTCATATATGGTTTCGCCATCGCGTTCGATAATCACTGGATTAATCAGTACTTGCAGTTGGTCGCGGCTTTCAGATAAGTCCATCACCACCACACGTTCGTGCACGTCCACCTGAGTGGCGGCCAGGCCGATGCCTTTTGCTTCGTACATCGTTTCGGCCATGTCGGCCACCAGTTGTTTGATGCGCTCGTCCACCTGTTCTACTGGTTTGGCCACCAAGTTCAGGCGGGGGTCGGGATAGCGCAAAATATTCAGTAAAGCCATTTGATTTCTTTCTTAAGTGTGCATAGATAGATACGTTCTTGTTGCAGTTGTAACGGTTTTTTCGCCTGAATACTGGCGCAAGATACCTAAAATGTTCTATGATTCCGTTAATTTCATCAACAACAACGTAAATAAAGCGTTATCAGGTTCGTTAATCCTAACGTTAATCCTAAAGGGAAACTCTCTCATGAGAAAACATATTATAACCTTGCTTTGCGCCATTGGCTTGACTGTTTCTGCATTGCCCGCCGAGGCCGGGCCTCTGCGTGTGCGCCCCAACGCTCCTGCACGCTACACCGTGCGTACCGGCGACACCTTGTGGGGCATTTCCGGCAGATACCTTTATCGCCCATGGAAATGGCCGCAGCTGTGGGGCGCCAACCGCCGCACCATCCGCAATCCTCATCTGATTTATCCGGGCCAAGTGCTGGTGTTGCACTATGTAAACGGCCAGCCGCGCCTGCGCGTAGATAACGCTGGTGGTATCCCCACCGTTAAATTGCAGCCGCGCGTGCGTGAAACTTCTTCCGGCTACGGCATCTCCACCCTGAATCTGAACTACTACCGCATGTTCATGAAACACCCGCAGGTGATTGCCCGCCGTACCACTCAAGATGCACCGCGCATCATCGCCGGTCCGGAAGGCAAAACCATGTACTCCTTGGGTGACCGTATTTATGCCTACGGCATTACTGAATCGGGTGAATACTTGGTTTACCGCCCGGTTAAAGACATTATTGATCCTGAAACTGGCAAATTTATCGGTCAGCTGGTTGTGTTCAGTGGCAAATTGGCTACTCTGCCGGTAACCAGTACTGCTTTGGCCGAACGTTCTGAAAGCGATCGTCAAGCCCTGCCGGACAACCAATATTACACCCGCCATCATCCGCTGGTGAAAGTGCCGACCGAAACCGCACAAGCTTTGCAGATTCGTGAGCAAGTGGCTGAAATCCGCCAAGGCGACTATCTGTTGCGCTATAACGGCGAAGAAAACGCCTTTAATATGATGCCGCATGAGCCGGAAAACCAAGTGCGTGCCCGTATCGTGGACGTACTGGATGGTATCAGCGAAGCCGGCCGCTTCAGCACCATTATCTTGAACAAAGGTTCTGCTGATGGTTTGGATAAAGGTACCGTGGTAAGCCTGTACCGTCAGAGCCGCCAAGTGCGCACCGATATCAATCCGAGCCCGACTGTGAAATATGTAAGTATTCCGGCTGAAGAAATCGGCTTGGCTATGGTGTATAACGTGGGCGAACATGTTTCTTCCGCCATCGTGCTGGAATCTAGAGTAAACGTATCAGTGGGTGATTTGGCCACCGAGCCCGGTCACGATTTGGATGATATGGGGCATCAGTACCGCCATGTACCCAATAATCCGCAAGGCCCGTATGAATACGACCATCACCAATACGACTTACGCAGCAATATCGATCCAACCCGTTAAGCGTGAAGAAGTGTGATGGAATCAAAGGCTACCTGAAAATTCAGGTAGCCTTTTGTTATAGGGCATGGTGTTGGAATAGGCAGAAATACTGTTGGGATGCCTCCAAAGGTAGCGGGTATAGTGGGCTTGAATTTATTGTATCGATGTTGTATTTATCTTTTTCAAGTTTCAGGTAGCCTTGAGTAAGCATTGTACCGGGCACAGGTATCCAAGTGATGGCTAGCTGAAATGTTGCGCCCATAGTTTCCGCATGATAGGGGTGATGGGAAATTCATCATCCAAGTCTTCATCCAGCAGCGACCAATAGCGCACGAGCGGGTGGAAATCCTGCCATTGCTGTTCTAGTAAGGCACAAATAGAGTGTTCGATTGCCGAATCGGGTGCGGCTTCTTCAGCCAGGTAATCATTGAATGAGGCAAGGATGAGCCCCATCAAGGCGTGCTGTTCGTGGTATGAGAAGCTGCTGGTTTGGTAGGCATGGATGAACTCGGGCAGGCGATCCGGGTTGGCGTTTTCCAATTCCCAGTCTTGCATCTTGGGGTGGCAGGCTAGGCCGAGAAGGCTGCTGAGTTTTTCGTAGAAGTGCATAGCTGAGATGAGTTTGCTATTGGCTGGCTGGATGATAAAGGCTACCTGAAAATTGCTTGCCGGCATTTTCAGGTAGCCTTTTACTGTTTGGGCTGGCAGAACCTGCCCGCCAAACTGATTTAATAGTTCAGCCGTTGGAGGCGGGCAATGCGGTCGTCGAGGGTGGGGTGGGTGCTGAACAGGGAGCGCAGGGTGCTGTCGTTGATGCCCATGGCGGCCATTTGCGGCGGTAGGCTGCTTTGGCTGCCTTTGAGCCGTTGCAGGGCGCAGATCATTTTGGGCGCGCCCACCAATTTGGCGGCGCCGGCATCAGCACGGTATTCGCGCTGGCGGCTAAACCACATCACGATGATGCCGGCCAGCCAGCCGAAGATCACTTGCAGCACCATGCTGACTATAGTTTGGATGGCGTTGCCGCCGCTGTCTTGCTGCCGATTTTGGCGCAGGGAGGAGGCAATCACGGAAGCGATAATTTGGGAGAAAAACAGCACGAAAGTATTCACCACGCCTTGAATCAGGGTGAGCGTAACCATATCGCCGTTGCCGACGTGGGCCATTTCGTGCGCGAGCACGGCTTCCACCTCATCGCGGCTCATGAGCTGCAAGAGGCCGGTGCTGACGGCAACCAGCGAGCTGTTGCGGCTAGCGCCGGTGGCAAAGGCATTGGGCTCGGGCGACTCATAAACGGCCACTTCGGGGGTTTGCAGGTTCCATTGTTTGGCCTGGGCTTCCACCACACGCACGAGCCAATCTTCGGTTTCGTTGCGCGGCTGGCGGATAACGTAGGCACCCACGGCCTGCTTGGCGCTGCTTTTCGACATGAGAAGGGCAATCAGCGAGCCGGAAAAGCCGGTGATGGCGGAGAGCAGCAGCAGGCCGGAGATGTCTTGCGGATTGAGTCCGAGCAGCCCGAACAGCAGGCGGGCGGCCAGGAGCACGGCCATATTGGTGAGGAGGAAGAGGATTATGCGCTTCACGGTATCAGTCTGGGTGGTTTGGTTTCAGGTAGCCCTTGGGCTTCTGCTTTATGTTTACTACTGGCCGCTGCGGCATGATGTTGTTGTGCCGCTTTGGCGGGAATGTTGTTGGGTGTGCTGTTGGATGCGGTAGTTTCTTGGCGAAACTGGTTTATTGCTTTTATGTGGTAAAGCCGAGGTTTCAGGTAGTCTTTTATTGTTGCGGCAATCAGGCAATATATTGCCACAAAATCGCTGCTTTGAGGCTACCTGAAAATCAGTTTCTTGGTTTCTTATCGTTAAATCAACCGCCCATCAATCCAGCTGGGCGACGGTTTTGCCGATGCCGCGCAGTTGGGCGAGTTTTTGTTCCACAGTTTGCTGCTGGCGGCGGAATTCGGCCAGCTCGGCAGTGGTGAGCCGTTTGGCGGGCAGGGCGACACCGGCGGGGTTGACCGGCACGCCGTTGAGGCGCACTTCGTAGTGCAGGTGCGGGCCGGTGCTGCGGCCGGTGGTGCCGATGAAGCCGATGATGTCGCCGGCGCGTACGCGCTGGCCGGGGGCGGCATTGGCGGAAAACGCGCTCATGTGGCCGTAGAGCGTTTGCATACTGTCGCTGTGGCGCAGGATCACGGTATTGCCGTAGCCACCTTTGGGGCCGCGGAATTCCACAATGCCGTCGGACGGGGCGTGAATCGGCGTGCCGGTGGGGGCGGCGTAGTCGATGCCGGTGTGCATGCGCAAATAGCCTAATATCGGGTGGACGCGCACGCCAAAGGGCGAGCTGATGCGGCTGCCCGGCACGGGCTGTGTTTCAAAACCTTTCTTCAGCGGCTGGCCGTGTTCATCGTAGTAGCGGCCGTTGCCGTCTTCGCCGAAGTAGTAGGCGCGGTAGAGCTTGCCTTGGTGGCTGATTTCTACGGCGAGGATGTCGCCCATGGAAATTTGCTGACCGTGAAAGTAGTTTACCTGATAAAGGATGCGCACGGTATCGCCGGCTTCGAGTTTGTAGAGATCAAGCCGGTTGCTGAACAGTTCGCGCAGTGAATCACGGACTTCGGCAGGAATTTCGGCACGCGACATGGTGCCGGCGGTGGTGCCGCTGGAGCGGATGATAACGGATTTGAGCGTGGACAGGGTGGTGGTTTTCACGTCGTCGGTTTTGGCCTGCCAGCGGTTGCCGGCATAGGCTAAATCAACCAGTTGGGTTTCGCCGTTGTCGTCGTCGTTGAAAAACTGCACCTGCACGGGGCGGCGCTGGGCATCGAGTCTGAGGCTGACGGTTTGGTCGGGGTGCAGGTGGGGCTGTTTGCCTTCTGAGGCGGCAGCTTGGGTGATGTCTTGAATTTGCTGGGCGGAAAGGTTGAAACGCTCCAACACGTTGCGCAGGGAGTCGCCGGGCTGGATGACTTCATCGCTCCAGTAGCCGGTGGCCGGGGTTTTGCCTTTGGCGCGCACGGTGGCGAGTTTTTCCACAATGCGTTTGCTCTGCATCGCGCCTTCCGGCTTGGCCGAGGCGGCAGCGATGATGGCAATTAAAATGAACACGCCCAGCAGCGCAGCGGCCGCAACAAGGGCGATGCGGGCACGGCGTGGCAGGCGGGAAAATAGGGCGGATGGGGACACGATTTGGCAGGATGCCGTTGCGGCAAACGGGTCTATCAGAAGCGCGCTATTTTAATGGATAGGCAGGGCAGGGCGGGTGCCGCTTTGCGGTTTTTTACTTGTTATTGAACTAGGGTGCGGCTGGAAACCGACACAGGCTCGGCAAACGGCTGGGTTTGATTGGGAATTTTGGCTTCAGGTAGCCTGTTCTTTGCGTAAAGGCTACCTGAAAAATGTTATGAACGCTGGATAGCGGCGGAACATGGTATCGGCTTATACCTTTACTGAATAATTTTCAGGTAGCCTTTATCGTTTGTAAAAGGCTACCTGAAAAGCAAAACAACGCCTTGTGTATTAACTATCCTGCTGTTGATTGAGCCGGATAAATTCGGCCATGGTCATGTCGGCGGCGGTGATGGCGGGCGTCATGATTTGTTGCACGGTGCGGCCGATGGAATCGTTAGTGTGGGTATGGCTGCCATACACGAACAGCTGGAATAAGTCGGCCACGCGGATGGCTTCGGGGCTGGTTTTCAGCATCCAGCCGTTGCGCAGGCTTTGCGCAATGTAGCCGCGTCGCGCGAGTTGTTCCAGCAGGTCGCCCAGTTCGTCGTAGCCCAGCTGGATGTGGCGGCGGAACTGTTGGGTTTTCAGGCTTTTGCCTTGGCTTTGTGCTTGGGCGAGCAGGGTGAGGATGCCTAAAGCATCGTGAAACCGCGTGCCGTGGCAGCCTTGGCGGCGGAAGGCATTGCCTTCCCAATAGGAAAGCGAGGCGGCCAGGAGCGCGCCGCTGAGGATGACAATCCAGTTTAAGTTGAGCCACAGCAGGAACATTGGCACGGCGGCAAAGGTGCCGTACACCAACTGATAGCTGTTGAAGTTGGCCACATACAGACCGAAGCCGCGCCGCAACAGCTCGATAGACACGGCCGCCAACGCAGCGCTGATCAGGGCGTGGCGGAGGGGCACATAGCGGGCGGGCACGAGCTTGTAGAGCAGGCAGAGCATGCTCCAGGTGGCGGTGAGGGCAACCGTGAATTGCAGCAGCGAGGCGAGCAGCGGGTAGTGCAGATAAAACAGGGTGCGCCGCCACACCACGCCCCATAGCGACATACCCACGCCCACCAGCAGCGGCCCCAGGCTGAGCAGCGCCCAGTACACCAGCACGCGGGTAACGATGCTGCGCGGGCGTTTCACCCGCCAAATTTGGTTGAATGTGCGCTCTATGGTGTGCACCAGCATTAGCGAGGTGATGATCATCATGGCGATACCGATAGCGGTGAGGCGGCTGGCGTGGTCGCGGAATTGGAAAATATAGTCGCTTACTGCCGCCACGCCGGCCGGCATCATGATTTCCGATACCAAGCGGTGAAATTGGGCAGAAAAATCGGCAAACACGGGAAAAGCGGACACCACCACCACGACCACGGTAAACAGCGGCACCAAGGCCAGCAGCGTGGTAAATGTGAGGCTTGACGATACCTGCGGAATGTTCACTTCATAAAAGCGCGCATAGAGGAAACGGGCAAACGCCAGCGTCCGCGAGCGGCGCAGGGGTTCGGGCAGGGAGAATTTTGGCAGTAGGCGCATGGTGTGTTGGGGCTACCTGAAAACCCGTTTTGGTTTTTCAGGTAGCCTGTGTATTTGGTTTAAATGATGGCGGCTGAATGTTTTAAAATAATAGCGTTGCGGGCCAGCCGAATCAGTCGGCCTGCCGCATTGTAAAATAATGTTATTGAAAAGACAAAACCATCCTGCCAGGGCAGGGCGGGAGCGAGGCAAACCATGAACATCACCGTATTGGCCGTGGGCAACAAAATGCCCGGTTGGGTGGACGAAGCTGTGAAGGAATACGCCAAACGTTTCGGCCGCGACATCAAATACACCTTGAAAGAAATCAAGCCGGAAAAGCGCGGCGCGGGCGTGAATGCGGCGCAGGGCATGGCGGCGGAAGAAAAACGCATCTTGGAAGCCATGCCGGCCGATGCGTTTTTGGTGGTGTTAGACGAGCGCGGTGTTGCGCCCACTTCGCAGGAGCTGGCAGGCTACCTGAAAAAATGGCAGCAGAACGGCCAGCATGTTTACATGGTAATCGGCGGGGCAGACGGGCTCACCGAGCGCATCAAACAACAAGCCGGCCTGATGCTGCGCCTCTCCAGCCTTACCCTGCCGCACGGCATGGTGCGCGTGTTGCTCACCGAACAGCTGTATCGGGCGGTGTCGATTCTGCATAATCATCCGTATCATCGTGAGTAATAGTTTGGTGAAAACCGCGCATAAAAAATCGCCCCGACAAAAGCGGGGCGCAAAAGGAACACAAACCACTACCAAAATTGGGCATCCCGCCATCAGGCAGAATGTTGAAATTTGGCGGTTCGGCACAAGGCAGAGCAACCTTGCTTTGCCGAACGTGAATGCATCATACCGAAAAACAACCGAATTAGCAAATGATAATTATTTTTATTATATTAAAATGATGTAATATCTTGTTAATTTGGTATGTTATAATTTTCGAAAGATAAGCTAAATCAACGTAATAAAACCCAAATCTGCCTATCAATAGCTACTCTAGCATTTTCCGTCAGCTCACTCTAAATCAACGCATCGTTGGCACGACTGCCAATCCTGATTCAAAGTTAATCCGCTATGGGGTAAGATGCCGACCGTTTGCCAACATTATAAAGCTCTGCCCTGATGAAACATTTGCGCCAAATCATTCTTGATACAGAAACTACCGGTTTCTACTACGACCGTGACGACCGCCTCATCGAATTTGCCGGTCTGGAAATGATCGACCGCCGCCTCACCGGCAACTATCTGCATTTATACGTCCATCCCGAACGCGATATTCCAGAAGAAGCCGCCAAAGTGCACGGCATTACGCTAGACCAGCTCGAAGGAAAGCCCAAGTTTGCCGAAATCGGGCAGCAGATCGCCGACTTTATTGCCGGCACCGAGCTGGTTATCCACAACGCCCCGTTCGATGTGGGCTTTCTCAACGCCGAATTCCGCCGTGCCGGGTTGCCGAGTGTGGAGGAGCTGACTGCTAATGTAGTGGATACGCTGGTGATGGCGCGCGCCATGTATCCCGGCCAGAAAAATTCGCTGGATGCCTTGTGTACCCGCCTTGAAGTCGATCGCAGCAAACGCGTATTCCACGGCGCATTAATCGACTGCGAACTGCTGAGCGAAGTTTATCTGGGCATGACCCGCTCGCAATTCAGCTTGGCCGACCAGTTTGCCGAAGAAGAAAGCGCCGAAGCCGATGCGCCCGCCGTGGTAATCGCGCCTACCGAGCGCCCAGCGCAGCTGAAAGTGCTGGCCGCCAATGCCGAGGAGAATGCCGCTCACGAAGCCTATCTGGACGAACTGGACAAAAAAGTCGAAGGCGGCAGCATCTGGCGGAAAACGCCATGAGCCGCTATTTCGCCCTCGTGCCCGCGGCCGGCGTGGGCAGCCGCTTCGGTGCCGCCCTGCCCAAACAATACGTGCAGATAGCCGGCCGCACCGTGCTGGAGCACACCCTGCGCCGCCTGTTGGCCGAGCCGCAGATTGTTCAGGTAGCCGTGGTGTTGGCGCGGGATGATGCGTGGTTTGAACAGGAAGTGAGGCAACCTGAAAACTTGGCTGCCAAACTGCGAACGCTGTATTGCGGCGGCGAGAGCCGTGCTGAAAGTGTGTTTAACGGGCTGAATTCGCTGCTGAAACACGGCGTGATTCGGCCGGACGACAAAGTGCTGGTGCACGATGCCGCCCGCTGCTGCCTGCCGGCCGAAGCCTTGTGGCGGCTGTTGCAAGAAGCCGGGCAGCATTCGGTTGGCGGCATTTTGGCTTTGCCCGTGGCCGATACGCTCAAGCGCGGCAACGGCGAAAATCATATTGCCGAAACAGTGAGCCGAAGCGGTTTGTGGCAGGCACAAACCCCGCAGTTATTCCCCGCCGCATTGCTGCAACGGGCGCTGGCTGATGCCAATCCGGCAGAAATTACCGACGAGGCCTCCGCCGTTGAGCGGCTGGGTTTGCAGCCCCTGCTGGTGCAGGGCGACAGCCGCAATTTGAAATTGACTTGGCCGGCAGACGAGAGGATTGCACGGCTGCTGTTGCAGGATGAGGCTACCTGAAAAAATCAGGTAGCCTTTTTGAGTTGGCAAGTTTATTAGAAAGGAATAATGGTTTAAAAAAAAGGGTTATTTTAGGTTCTTTGGTGCCAGTTTTTTAGGTGGCCATTAAGAAGGGAAGGTCACTTGAAAAGTTGAAGTTTAGGTGTTGCATATATGTTTAAGTGCTAATTTACTTTCTGTTTTTTGTTGAATGAGTTTGGTTGATTTTAAATGTAATCAGAATATGGAAGAGGTATTTGATTATTAAGCTTGTTGGGTATATGGAAATCCAAAGGGTTAGATGGTTATACAGGATCTTAGGAAAAAGATTATATCGTAAAGATATATTCAAAAATATGTATGTAAACTGTGTTTGATCAGTAACTGTAGGCGGATTATTAAACTAGATAAATTAGGTATTACATGCAGTAATATCAATGTTTTGGCAAATATAGATATTCAAATTTACAATGTAAGCAAGAGGTAAGGTTAAGTAAACATTCTAGTTTTAGAGGCCTGTTTAAACACAAGGAGGAGTGTTATGAGAAGTCAATTGTTGTTGATGGTAACGACGGCTATGTTGCTAGGTGGCTGTGCCTATGGTGAGCAGAAGTTTGTTGACACTCGGTCGCCTGCCGAGATAGCAGCCGATGCTAGGGCTGTTGATCGGGCAGAGCGTGCAGAACGAGCAGAGCGACGTAATGAGCGTCGGCAGGAGCTGATGGATGAGGCTAATGCTAGACGTCGTGCCAACCAAGGGAGTAGGCATATCTACTATCATTTCCACTAGTAATCATGCTGTTTTGTTTATTTTATTTATGCTTTTAGGAGTTTAAAAATGAAAAAGTTTGCATTACCTTTGGCGTTGATTATTGCTTTGACTGGTTGTGCTTCTAGTGGTTCAGTAGGTAATTATGCGATCGGGGATGATAATGTTGCTATTAACGCTGGTCGCAACCGTGATTCAGCACAAATCAGCCGTGCTCAGCTTGACCAACATCGTCGTCAGCGGCAGAACGTTTCGGAAGAATTGGCATTGGAACGTGAAAAACGTGCAAATGCTCATAACGCAGTACGTGAAAACTTGACAACAGGTGCTGCGACTATCGGTATAATTGGTGGGGCGGCTGGTTTAATCCGCAGTTTCCGTCACTAAGCATACAATGTATTGGGAGTGTGGAGGGTGGTAGGTTATCTGAAAATTTAGGTATAGGTATTATGCTGTAGTCCTCTGCTCAAACCGTAAATTAGGCAAACAATTTATTGTTTGCCTAATTTTTATGAGTACTTATCGGAAATATCCTACTCAGAAGTGACCGAATACGCTTTGCCCTCGTGCCCGTCTTCGTCGATGATTTGGCGCACTGCGGCGGCGAGGGCAGTGCGGGTCATGTATTGGCGGGGGATGGCGGGGAGCTGTTCGTGCAGCTGGTAGGCGGTGTCATCGCCGTCGGCAAGGCCGCAGGGGCGCAGGATGGTCCAGGCGAGGGGGCTTTGGCGCAGGGCGTTTTCAGCTTCGGTTTTGGCGGCCACGGCTTCGCCCAGGGCTTGTTTGAACATATCGCTCATCAGCTCGTATTGTTCGCCGCAACCCATGCTGGTGACGAGGATGAGGCGGGCTTTTGGGGCGTGCTGTTCGAGGGTGCGGATGATGTGCAGGTTGCCGGTGGCGTCGCTGCGGATGCCTTGTTCGTTTTTGCCGCCGACAAAGCTGACGACGGTGTCGGGCCGGTATTGCTGCACGGCTTGAGCGACGGCTTCTGCGTCAAGTGCGTCGGCAACGGTGGTGCGGATGTGGTGGTCGGCGAAAAATTCGTCGGATTGTTGTTCGGGCAGCCTTAATGCGGCGACGGCGGTTTCGCGTTCGAGGGGGCTTAATTGGTGAATGAGTTGGCGGCCGCTGGGGCAATTGGCGCCGAATATCATCAGCATGGGGGTGCTCCTGTTTGGGGTTGAATGGATGCAGGCTGCTTTTTGGGTTTTCAGGTAGCCTTTAAGCGGTGTTTTCGGGGTTCGGTTTTAAACGGGGGTTGCTGTGTTGCGCGGTTTTGCCCTCTCCCTAACCCTCTCCCACGAGAGAGGGGATTGGGTGGTTATTTTTCCGCTACTGGTGTGCTCCGAAACCATATTTGTTAAATGTTCAGGCTGCTTTTGATGTTTCAGGCAGCCTGCACTTTGATTTCTGGGGTGCAGGCTGCTTTCAGGTAGCCTTTGGGCGCTGGGCGCGGGTTCAGGCGAACAGGGCGCGCATGGCTTGGATTTGGTTTTGTTTGAGTTCGCCGGCTTCGTCGCGGCCGACGAAGATTTTGAACATGGCGCCGCCGTTGCGGTTCACGAAGTTGAGCGACACGGTGTCTTTGCCCATGAAGGGGCGTTCGATCAGGTAGATGGCGGCGCAGTTTTCGTAGTAGATGTGGCCGTGGATGCCGCCTTCTTCGGCGTGTTCGAAGTTGTAGAAGCCGCGGCCGACTTTGCCGTTGGGGATTTTGCCGGTCACTTCGGCAATCACGTCGGGGGTGTGGGCGATGAAGGTGACGGCTTCGTTCCAGCCGGCCAGCGCCTGCATGATTTCGACAAAGCGGCTGCCTTCGGTTTTTTTGATGAGTTGGGCGGGCAGGCAGTTGATGACGTCTTCAAAGCTGCATTGGTGTTGCCCGGCAAGCATTTCGAGGATTTGGCCGGGGTTTTCGGCCAGTGAGTTGCGCAATACGGTTTGTTGTTCGCTGGAGAGTTTTTGCATCGTGTTTTCCTTTTCGTCAGGTGGGAGGGACATCATGAGTTTACGGGTGAGGGTGGGCGACCAATAGCGGCCGCTGGTGTTGAGGATGGCTTGGCCGTCCTCGTGAATGGTTAGCAGATCGGCTTGCCGCCATTGGCGCAGCAGGGTTTGCGCTTCGGCGTTGTCGGCAAACAGGGCGGTGTCGATGCGGCCGAGTTCGATGTCGTGCTGCACTTGGCCGAGCAGGGTTTTGTGTTTGCCGTGGCGGCTCATGAAGGAGAGGGCTTTTTGGCCCGGCGGGGCTTTCAGGTAGCCTTTGAGGTCGCTCTGCACTTGGTAGCTGAAGCCGCCGAAGTTGCCGCCTGCGCCGGAGCCGAAGGCGAGGCAGGGCATATTGGATTTGACGAGGGTGTTGTAGCGGTTGCGCTCGCCGCGGCCGGGGTAGGCGAAATGGTTGTTGCTCACTTGCTGCCAGCCGAGCCGAGTGAGTTCGCGCACGGCGTAGGCGTAGTGTTGGGATTGCACGTCGAAGCCGAGCGGCGGCGGGAATGCACCTTTTTCAATCATGCGGTTGATGGGCAGGAAGGGGTAGCAGTTGAAGGCGTAGGTGTCGAGGCCGGACAGTGGCAGGCCGGCGGCGCGTTCGATATCGTGCGCCCAGATGTCGTCGGTTTGGCCGGGCAGGCCGAAAATCAGGTCGGCCACAATCACGGCGTCGAGGCCGCACAGTTCTTTCAGGTAGCCATAGGCTTCTTCGCCGCTGTGTTTGCGCCCGAGGCGGCGGCGGATGGCGGTGTTGAAGGTTTGAATGCCGATAGAAATGCGGTTCACGCCTGCTTCGACGGCGGCGCGGGCTTTGTCGAGCCCGAAATGGCTCATGCGGCCTTCGAGGGTGAATTCGCAGTCGTCGGCCAGCGGCAGGTATTGGTAGCAGGCGCGGATGAGACGCACCAAGTCGGGCGTATCCAGCGCGGTGGGCGTGCCGCCGCCGAAATACACGGCTTGGATTTTGCCGTTGCCGGTGCGTTGTTCGGCTTCGGCGGCCAGCTCTTCGATGACTTTGTCCACATATGCGCCGCCGTGTTCTTCTTTCCAGGCGTTGCGATAAAAGCCGCAGAACACGCAGTGGTTGGCGCAGAAGGGGATGTGGAGGTAGGCCAGGCCGTTGGTGTCGAGCGAATGGGCGATTTGGCTTTGCCACAGTTTCTGCCATTGCGGCATCGGCACGGGCACGCCGCCCCAAATCGGCATCAACGCCTGCCTTTCGGGAAAGGCTTGCGGCGCGGCTTCTTTCGATGGCCAGCGGATGGTTTGGATGGCGGGCGGGGAGGCGGTGGCGGGCATAGGATTTCTTATGGCTAGATGGTAAGCAAAATAAGAATTAATTTTACTACACAGAAGGGTGTTGCTGAAATAGCAGAGCAGGGGCATTTTGCTTGGCATTGTTTTAGCAGTTTATTTTTATAAGCTTTTTATGAATAAAGGCTACCTGAAAAACCACGATGGTGGTTTCAGGTAGCCTTTTCTATGTCTGGCAGAATTGCCGAAGCTTAATTTCACTTTACGCCAGTTTGCAAAAAAATAGGCAGCCGGCGTACAACCGGGCTGCCCATGTTTTGCTTTGCTGCCAGCAGCTATTTTTCTTCCCGCAGCTCGCGGCGCAGGATTTTGCCCACGTTGGATTTTGGCAGCTCTTCGCGGAACTGGATGTCTTTCGGCACTTTATAAGCGGTGAGCTGGGTGCGGCAGAAGGCGATGAGCTCTTCGCGGGTGAGCGCCGGGTCTTTTTTCACCACGAACAGGCGCAGGGCTTCGCCGGTTTTGTTGCTGGGCACGCCGATACAGGCGGCTTCCAGCACCATCGGGTGCTTCGTTACAACATCCTCCACTTCGTTCGGATAAACATTGAAGCCGGACACCACAATCATGTCTTTTTTGCGATCCACCAGCTTGATGAAGCCTTTTTCGTCCATTTTCACCATGTCGCCGGTGGCGAGGAAGCCGCGCTCGTCCATCACGGCGGCGGTTTCTTCGGGGTGTTGCCAATAGCCCTGCATGATTTGCGGGCCTTGGATGCACAATTCGCCGATTTCGCCCAGCGGCGCTTCGTTGCCGTCGTTGTCGCGGATTTCTACCACGGTGTTGGATACGGGTAGGCCGATGGTACCGTTGTATTCGCTGATATTCAGCGGGTTGGCGCACACGCCGGGGCTGGCTTCGGTGAGGCCGTACACTTCCACAATAGGCTGGCCGGTGAGCGCTTTCCATTGTTTGGCCACGTTTTCCTGCACCGCCATGCCGCCGCCCAGACACAGCTTCCAGCTGGAGAAGTCTATGCTTTGGAAGTCGGGGTGGTGGAGCAGGGCGTTAAATAGGGTGTTGACGGCGGGCAGCACGCTCACGCGGTATTTTTTCAGCTCTTTGATGAAGAATTTAATATCGCGCGGGTTGGTGATGAGCAGGTTTTGCGCACCGATGCGGGTGAAGATCATCAGGTTTACCGTGAGCGCGAACACGTGGTACATCGGCAGCGCGGTTACCACCAATTCTCCCTCGACGGTGAGGTTGGATTGAATCCACTCTTCGGCCTGCAGCATATTGGCGCAGATATTGCCGTGCGAGAGGACGGCGCCTTTGGATACGCCGGTGGTGCCGCCGGTGTATTGCAGGAAGGCGGTGTCTTCCAGCGTAACCGGCACGGGATGGAAGGTGTGTGCCGTGCCTTGTTTGAGCGCGTGGTTGAAGCGCACGAAGTGGGGCAGTTCATAAGGCGGCACCATTTTTTTTACGTGGCGCACAATCAGGTTCATCAGGCCGCCTTTGAAGAAGCCGAGCAAATCGCCCACCGAGGCGAGGATGATGTGTTTCACATCGGTTTCGGCCACCACTTCGGCCAGCGTGTGGGCAAAGTTTTCCAACACCAGAATGGTGGTGGCGCCGCTGTCTTTCAGCTGGTGTTGCAATTCGCGCGGGGTGTAGAGCGGGTTGACGTTCACCACGATGCCGCCAGCCTGCAAAATGCCGAATACGGCCACGGGGTATTGCAGCAGGTTTGGCAGCATCACGGCCACGCGCGCGCCTTTTTCCAGCTTGAGCACGTTTTGTAGATAGGAGGCGAACTGCTCGGCCAGGCGCGCGGTTTGGGCATAGGTTTGCACCTTGCCGAAGTTGGTAAAGCCGGAGCGTTTGCCGTAGAGGTAGGCGGTTTCGTGGAATACTTCGCAGATCGAGCTATAGCGGCGCACGTCGATTTCGGGGCGTACGCCTTCCTGATAACTTTGCAGCCAGATTTTTTCCAATTTGGTCTCCTGATAGTGGCTACCTGAAAATTCAGCTTCGCAGCAACTTGCCGCGCCGTGCTTTCAGGTAGCCTTTAAGGTTTGTGTTGCTGGGTTTTATGTTTGGTTTAAATAGGTTAAACGCCTGCGCCGGCTTGGTCGATAATGCCGCCGCCCAGACAAACGTCGCCATCATACAGCACGGCGGATTGGCCGGGGGTAACTGCCCATTGCGGCGCATCGAATACCAGCTCGGCAGAGTCGTCGCCTAAATAGCGCAGTTGGCAGGGCGCATCGGCCATGCGGTAGCGGGTTTTGCAGGTATAGCGGCCTTCGGGCGGGCGGCTGCCGTGTGCTTCGCCGGGGTTTTCAGGCAGTGTCCAGCTTAATTGGCTCATGGTGAGGCTACCTGAAAATAACATCGGGTGTTGGTGGCCTTGCACCACGATTAAACGGTTAGCGGCCAAATCTTTGCCGGCTACAAACCACGGCTCACCTGCGCCGCCGATGCCTAAGCCTTTGCGCTGGCCGAGGGTGTAGAACATCAGGCCGATGTGCTTGCCCACGACTTTGCCTTCGGGTGTCACCATATCGCCTTCGCAGGTGGACAGGTATTTTTGCAGAAATTCGCGGAAGGGGCGCTCGCCGATGAAGCAGATGCCGGTGCTGTCTTTTTTGGCGGCGGTGGGCAGGCCGGCTTCGGCGGCGATGCGGCGCACTTCGGGTTTTTCCAAGTGGCCTAGCGGGAAGAGGGCGCGCTCGAGCTGATGGGGCTGGAGGCGGTAGAGGAAGTAGCTTTGGTCTTTGTTGGCATCCAGACCTTTGAGCAGGTAATGCTTGCCGCTGTGCACTTCTTTACGGGCGTAGTGGCCGGTGGCGATGGCTTCGGCGCCTTGCTCGACGGCGTAATCCAAAAAGCATTTGAATTTGATTTCGGCGTTGCACAGCACATCGGGGTTGGGCGTGCGGCCGGCTTGGTATTCCTGCAGGAAGTAGGCGAATACTTTGTCTTTGTATTGGGCGGCGAAATTGACGATGTCGATGTCGATGCCGATGATGTCGGCCACGGCGATGGCGTCGAAAGAATCCTGCTTGATGCTGCAGTATTCGTCGTTGTCGTCGTCTTCCCAGTTTTGCATGAACACGCCGCGCACTTGGTGTCCCTGCTGCTTGAGCAGGTGGGCGGTTACAGAGGAATCGACGCCGCCGGACAGGCCGACGATGATGTTTTGCGGGGTAGGCATAGTGTTTGGTTTCTAGGTGGGGCTACCTGAAAGTTTTCAGGTAGCCTTTTAATTTTAAGACTGGCCTTGCCGTTTTTTCACGCTCACTTGGCGTTTTTTGGTTTTGGCTTTGCTGCGGGCTTTTTCATCGCGTTTGGCGATGCGGTTGCTCAGGGTGGTGCGGCGCAGGGGTTTGTTTTTGGTTTTTTCCGCCGTGTCTTCGTAGGGGTTGTCGGAAATATTGTATTGGATGCGCAGCGGCGTGCCTTGCAGGTTGAAGGCTTTGCGGAAGGTTTGCGTGAGGTAGCGGGTGTAGCTGTCGGCCACGTGTTGCAGCGAATTGCCGTGAATCACGATTACGGGCGGGTTCATGCCGCCTTGGTGGGCATAGCGCATTTTCGGGCGCACCAGACCGGCGCGGGCGGGCTGCTGGCGTTCGATGGCCGATTGCAGCACGCGGGTGATTTTGGGCGTGGGCATTTTGATAAAGGCCGCGTCGTAGGCCGATTGGATGCTGGCAAACAGGCCGTCAATGCCGCGCTCTTTCAGGGCGGAAATGAAGTGGAATTTGGCAAAATCAAGGAAGTGCAGCTTGTGTTCGATGTCTTTTTTAATCGTGTTGCGCCGCTCTTCGGAAATGCCGTCCCATTTGTTTACCGCCACCACCAGTGCGCGCCCGGCCTCCAGCGCGAAACCGGCGATGGTGGCGTCTTGGTCGGCAATGTCTTGCTGCGCGTCCAGCACCAATACGGCCACATTGGAGGCTTCTACCGCCTGCATAGCCTTGATCACAGAGAATTTTTCCACCGCTTCTTCCACTTTGCCGCGGCGGCGTACGCCGGCGGTGTCGATGATGGTGAAGGGCTTGCCGTCGCGTTCGAAGTCGATATGGATGCTGTCGCGGGTGGTGCCGGCCATATCGAAGGCAATCACGCGCTCTTCGCCCAAAATGGCGTTCACCAGCGTGGATTTGCCCACATTTGGCCGACCGATGACGGCGAACACGGGGTGTTTGACCTCGCTGTCTTCTTCTGTGGCTTCGGGGAAGTTTTCCAGCACTTCTTCCATCAGGTAGTACACGCCGTCACCGTGTGCACCGGAAATCACGTGCGGTTCGCCGAGCGCCAGCTCATAGAATTCGGCGGCCAGCACATCGCGGCGGCCGCCCTCGCCTTTGTTTACGGCCAGATACACGGGGCGAGGCGATTGGCGCAGGCGGTCGGCAATGATTTTGTCTTGCGGCGTGAGGCCGGTGCGCGCGTCCACCAGGAAAATCACGGCATCGGCTTCATCCACGGCCTGCAGGGTTTGCTTGGCCATTTCGTGCAGGATGCCGCTGTCCACCACAGGTTCGAAGCCGCCGGTGTCCACCACGAGATAGGGCTTGCTACCCACTTTGCCGTGGCCGTAATGGCGGTCGCGCGTGAGGCCGGGCAGATCGTGCACCAGCGCGTCTTTGGTGCGCGTGAGGCGGTTGAATAGGGTGGATTTGCCCACATTGGGGCGGCCGACTAGGGCGATGGTGGGTTTCATGATGGTGGTCTTTCTGTATCAGGCTGCCTGAGCCGAGCAGCGAGCAGGTGCGCGGAGGCACGGAAGGGTTGGTGTGGCTTCGTTGGAAGCGGGTTTTCAGGTAGCCTTTGATTTTGGAGTGCGGCTGCCAAAAGTGTGTAGGCGAGATTATAGCTGGTTATGAATGGTTTGGCTTGGGGAGATGGGTCGGATAGATGGGGAGGTGGTGGTTTTGGTTTACGTTGAGGCCAATATTTTCAGGTAGTCTTCTTAGCAGCTGAAGGCTACCTGAAACCAAAAACCTGCCGCTCTTTAAAAACGGCAGGTTTCGATATGGCTTACAGCAAGGTGTCCGACAGCGGAATATCCTGCGGCTGCACGGGCGTGGCGGGCAGGGGCCGCTCGCGCGGCTCGGTGCGGCGGCGCGGGGCAGGGCGGGTGCTGGCGGGAATCGGGGTTTCGGTGCTGCCGGCACCGTCGGTGAGCGCTTCCACGGCGCTACCTTCAGGCAGGATTTCGTCTGCTTGCAGGGGTTCGGAGGCATCCACGGCTTGCGGGCGGCTCAGCTCGGCCGCGCCGTTTTGCCAGGCCACGGATTGCAATTTGCCTTGCACGCGGGCGTTGGCGTTTTGGCAGGTGATGCACACCAAGCGGCCGTTGCGGCTGCGCAAAACGCTGTTGATGCGGGCGGGATTGGCGGTGAGACCGTTGGCCTGCGACCAGGCGTCGATGCTTTGGCGCAGGGCGGTGGTGTTCAAGTTGCGCTGCTGATAGGGGTCGGCATAGGCGGCAAGCCAGAGGTGGTTGTTGGTATCGGCATTGAGGCTGGCCAGCTGGTAGATCACGGCGGCGCTGGCGCCGGTGCGCACGTTGCGGGCAAATTGCAGGGCATTGTTGCTGTGCATGCGCACGCAGCCGTGGCTGCGGATGCCGGGTACGCTGGCGGGGGCGTTGGTGCCGTGGATGCCCAAGCCTAAGCGCGGCGGGCCCAAGCGCACGAATACCGGGCCCAGCGGGTTGCTCGGGCCGGGCGGAATGCTGCTGATTTCAGGCAGGCCGGCGGCGGCGCGCTCGCGGCGGATACTGGCGGGGATCGACCAAGTGGGATTGTAGGCTTTGGAACCGATGTGGTAGTTGCCCAGCGGGGTGCGGGTGCGGTTTTTGCCCACCGCCACGGGATAAACGTTTTTCAGTTGGCCGTTTTCATACAGGAAAAGGCGCATCTGCGGGATGTTGATAACGACATGCTGACCTGCGGCCACGGGTGAGAAATCGGGCAGCGGGGTGTTGTTGGCGGCGGCAGTGCCGGCGGCGGCCAGAAGGCAAAGTAATGCGAGTTTCTTCATAGTAATGGTTGGGAAAAATAGGTTTGCGTGTTGTAAAGACAATAAATGGTGGCATGATACCCGAAACTGCTGCCGACCGATGCAGCAGGCTACCTGAAAGCGGTAAAACGTGTTTTAATGCCACACAATTATTCCGATTGCGCCGCCTGCCGTATGCGCGGCCAGCTCGGTTTAATTTGTTTAAATGCAATAAAATCATAAACTTAGCAGCCATTCAGACTACCTGAAAGCCCCGGCGCCTGATGAAGCCCAAACAACCTTCCCTGCTTTTCTGTTTACCCACCTCACGGAGCAGCTATGCAACGCCACATCATCCAATCCTTGTTGGACACCGATCTCTATAAATTCACCATGCTGCAAGTGGTATTGCACCAATTCCCACAGGCGCACGGCGTGTATGAATTCCGCTGCCGCAACCTAGACGAATGCGTGTATCCGCTGGTGGAGATCCGCAGCGAGCTGGAAGCCGAGCTCGATGCCCTGTGTACTCTGCGTTTCACTCCTGATGAGCTCAACTACCTGCGTAGTCTGCGCTTTATTAAAAGCGATTTTGTGGATTATTTGGAGCTGTTCCAGCTCAAACGCCGCTTCATCCAAGTAACCGTGGACGAGCAGAACCGGCTCTGCATCCGCGTGGAAGGGCCGATTATCCAAGCCATGTTCTTCGAGATTTTCGTGTTGGCGATTGTGAATGAGCTCTACTTCCGCCGCCTCGAAACCCCCGAAGTGCTGGCCGAGGGCGAGCGCAGGCTGCAGGCCAAGGCCGACCTGCTGCGCAGCTATGCCGCCGCCCAAGAGCCCGGAGACCCGCCCTTCCTCGTATCCGATTTCGGCACACGCCGCCGCTACAACCTCGCCTGGCAGGAGCACGTTGTCCGCACGCTCAACCAAGCCGCGCCCGACTGCCTGCGCGGCACCAGCAACGTTTATCTGGCCAAAAAACTCGGCCTCATCCCCATCGGCACCGTGGCGCACGAATTTATGCAGGCCTTCCAAGCCCTAGACGTACGCCTGCGCGATTTCCAAAAAGCCGCACTGGAAAGCTGGGTGCGCGAATACCGCGGCGACCTCGGCATCGCCCTCACCGACGTGGTGGGCATGGATGCCTTCCTGCGCGATTTCGACCTTTATTTCGCCAAACTCTTCGACGGCCTGCGCCACGACAGCGGCGACCCCTATGTGTGGGGCGAAAAAGCCTACGCCCACTACCAGAAGCTCAAAATCGACAGCCGCACCAAAATGCTCACCTTCTCCGACGGCCTCGATTTGGAAAAGGCCTGGGCGCTGCACCAATACTTCAAAGACCGCTTCAAAACCAGCTTCGGCATCGGCACCAACCTCACCAACGACATGGGGCACAAGCCGTTGAACATCGTGCTCAAGCTGGTGGAGTGCAACGGCCAATCCGTGGCTAAGCTCTCCGACAGCCCCGGCAAAACCATGAGCGACAACAATACCTTCCTCGCCTACTTGCGCCAAGTGTTCCAGATTGCCGAAACGCCCAAGTAGGGTTTGACTTGGCTGATTATGTTTTCAGGTAGCCTTTCTGCTGTGGGAAGGCTACCTGAAAAATTGTTGGGTTGAGGCTCAAGTCGTGGCGGTTCCACTAATCTGCTTTTTCTCTGGTTGATGGTGAACCTGCCATTTGCCTTAACCCCAAACGTTTCAGCTAGCCTTGGGTTCAATCCTTAAAAGGCTACCTGAAAACTAGTTTGCCCAATCTTTTGGTGTGGCTCCCAAGTTGAAGGCAGTGAGCACAAACTTGTTGGCATCACAGTTGTTTGGGGTGCTCTGGTTTTCAAAATAAAGCTCTACGCCGCTTGCCAGCAACAAGCGCGTGTTGAGGGCAAAAGTTTTCTTTCTGAAATCGATGCCGTGGAAATTGAGTTTTTTGATAACGAAGGCAAGGCGCAGCTTTTTCGGGTGCTTGAAAATCCAAGGTTGCATGGCGATATGGCTACCCGCGTCCAGCTTGTCCCAAGGGAAACCGTCTGCATAAATATTGGTTAATTCATCGCCCCGGAAGATTAAATCAATCGAGCCGTAACGCCAAATCACGCATTCTGCATCCGGCTCTTCGGGATAGACAGAGTCGGGCGGCGGGAAATAGGCAGCCAAGTGGGCTTTGGTTTGCCCCAGTTTCAGGCCGCCGAATTCGCCGCTGCGGCAGAAGTTGAGCATATTGATGGTGGGGATGGACATGGTTTTATCCTAAACCGATGGGCAGATTGGCTTTCAGGTAGCCTGAAGTAGGCTACCTGAAACATATAGCATGCTGTTTTGTGTTTGTTTTATTCAATCCTAGAGTTGGATTAAAGATGATTTGTGTAGCGGCAACAAAGCTGCTTCACGCCGTGGTGTTGCTGACTTCGTCGCCCAGCAGTTCCTTCAGTCCGGCTTCATCCAGCACTTGCAGGCCGTTGGTGGCGGCGAAATCCATTAAGAATTGGAACATCGGCGGATTGATGGTTTCCAGCCTTTTGCCCACGGTTATGCTGCGCACTTTGCCGATGAGCAGCGGGCGCACCCATTCGTGGTAGCAGAGGCGGTGTTCTTTGCCAAAAGAGGAGAGCAGGCCGCACAGCCGCTCGGCCCAATCGCTGGGGCGGAAGGGTTTGCCGTCGGCGGTGGCGCCGTAAATCACTATTTCGTCCGGATTTGGGGTGAACATTTCCGATGGTCCTTCTACAGATTGTTAATGAATTATAGCTGGATGCATGGTTTTGTTAAACCATTGTTGCACGGTCGGCATCGGCTTTCGGGCGGCCTGAGGCTACCTGAAAAATATAAATTTCTGTAAAATAACACTTTATGATTTAAACCAACTCATTTATTTTTAAGGAAAACCATGCTCCAAGCCCTCGAACTTTCCCAAGCCACCCGTTTAATCAACCACGGCCCCGTGGTGATGGTGTCCGCCAAGGCCGGCGGCGTGGAAAACGTGATGTCTGCCGCCTGGGCGTGTGCGCTGGATTATGCACCCGCGCGTGTAACGGTGGTGCTGGACAAAGGCGCGTTCACGCGCGGCTTGTTGGAGCACAGCGGCTGGTTTGCGCTGCAAGTGCCGCTGGCCAAGCAGGCTGAAACCGTGCTGGCGGTGGGCAGTCAGAGCCGCAAAAATAATCCGGTCAAGTTAGCTGATTGCGGCGTGGAACTGTTTTATCAGGAAGGCTTCGATGTGCCGCTGGTGCAAGGTTGCGGCGCCTACCTTATCTGCCGCCTGCTGCCCGAGCCGCACAATCAGCAAACTTATGATTTGTTTATCGGCGAAGTGGCTGCCGTGTGGGCGGACGACCGTGTGTATGCCGATGGCCGCTGGCTGTTCGACAGCGTGCCGGACGAATTGAAAACGCTGCATTATGTGGGCAACGGCCTGTTTTACCGCACGGGCAAGGGTTTGAAGGTGGGGTAGGCGTTTCGACTTTAATTGCAGTTTGTGTTTGAACTTCGATGAAGTTTCGCTTTCAGGTAGCCTTTAGGCCTGACTAAGGCTACCTGAAAAATTGTCTGCTCCATTTCGTATTCGCTGCCTGCTGCCCCTGCCGCAGGCTTTGTTTTATAATCGCTTCCTTTTCCACCCCTTCGGACTTCTATTATGAAATGGCTGAGCCGCCTGGCCGTCATCCTCAAAACCGTATACCGCTTCGGGCTGGCCGACCTTTTGGCTGCGCGTGGCAAAACCACTTGGTTTGTCAAACTATTGCCGCGCTCAGGCAAAATGCGGGATACGCCGCTGCCGGTGCGCCTGCGCTTGGCGTTGGAGAGCTTGGGGCCGATTTTTGTGAAGCTCGGTCAGGTGCTTTCCACCCGGCCAGATTTGCTGCCGGCGGCCTATGCGCTGGAATTGAGCCGACTGCAAGACAAAGTGCCGCCGTTTGATGCGGATTTGGCGCGGCAGCAGATTGAAGCATCGTTCGGGCGGCCGGTGGAAGAAATCTATGCCGAGTTTGAAGCCGAGCCGGTGGCAGCGGCTTCGGTGGCGCAGGTGCACCGCGCGCGGCTGTTTGGCGGCGAGGCGGTGGCGGTGAAAGTGTTGCGGCCGAATCTGGAGCCGGTGATCGAGCAGGATTTGGCCCTGATGCGCACCGCCGCGCGGCTGATTGAAAAGCTGCTGCCCGACGGCAAACGCCTGCGCCCGCGCGAAGTGGTGGCCGAGTTCGACAAATATCTGCATGACGAGCTTGATTTGCTGCGCGAAGCAGCCAATGCCAGCCAAATCGGGCGCAATTTCAGCGGCAGCACCATGCTGCGCGTGCCGAAGGTATATTACGACTATTGCAGCGAAAGCGTGATGACCATGCAGTGGATGGACGGCACGCCGATTGCCGAAGTGGCCGAGCTGCAGCGGCGCGGCGTGGATTTGAAACGGTTGGCGCGCTACGGCGTGGAAATCTTCTTCACCCAAGTGTTCAAACACGGCTTTTTCCACGCCGATATGCACCCGGGCAATATACTGGTGGACGACGAAGGCCGCTATATCGCGCTGGATTTCGGCATTGTGGGCAGCCTCACGGACTACGACAAACGCTATCTCGCCATCAATTTCCTCGCCTTCTTCAACCGCGACTATCACCGCGTGGCCACGGCGCATATTGAAAGCGGCTGGGTGCCGGCAGATACGCGGCCGGAAGAGTTGGAAGCTGCCGTGCGCGCCGTGTGCGAGCCGTTTTTCAACAAGCCGTTGGCCGAAATCTCCTTCGGCCTCGTGCTGATGCGCCTGTTTGAAACCAGCCGCCGCTTTAACGTGCAAATTCAGCCGCAGCTGGTGTTGCTGCAAAAAACCCTGCTCAACATCGAAGGATTGGGCCGCCAGCTGGATCCGCAGCTGGATTTATGGGAAACGGCCAAGCCGTTTTTGGTGAGTTGGATGAACGAACAGGTTGGCGTGAAAGCCTTGTGGCGCAATCTGAAGCAGGAAGCCCCCGACTGGGCGGAAATCCTGCCCGCCCTGCCGCGCAAACTGAATATGCTAGTGGATGAAGCCCGCCAACAGGAAATGCGCGATGCCTACCTGCACCTGGTGCGCACCCAGCAGCGGCAGAATATGTGGCTCGCACTGATTGCGCTGATGCTGTTACTGATGGCGCTGTTGGATTAACTGGCGGCAGGATGAAAGTTGTCTTGGCGTAGCAAGAAATGCTCGTGTTAAAGGCTACCTGAAAAGTTTCAGGTAGCCTTTTTTCATCCGAACCGGCCAAACTCTTCCATCTGCATGGAGTGCCGGTGTTTGGCAGCAGAAAAAGTAAAGCGTGCGTGCCGCCTCAACCCCAAAATGCCGCTTCAAATCCTACCGCACATTCCGGCGGTAATTCGTGGAGCAGCAAATCGTGCAGGGCTGTAAGCAAATCTTCGGGTTTGCCGCCTTCTGCTTCATCATAAAACAGCCCGCCGGCGGCCTGCCATTCTTGTTCGAAGCGGTGTATGGCCAGTAGTGTGTGTATTAAGGCTGCCACCGACGGCGCAATCAGGCGGCGGTTTTCCACGGTGCTGTAGCCGGTCGTCAGCCAATAAACGGGGCTGCCGGGCGCGGCGGTGTCGGCAAATAGGATTGAGTCGTCAAACATATTGCCAAATACCGCCCATTCTTCTCGCCAGCCGTCGGTTGGCAAATATTGTTTCGCCTTGTTGTTCCAGCCGAACGCCCAATCGTTCCAAATCTCGCGCAAACCCGCATAAGGCAGCCATTGCAGGAATAAGGTTTGCATTTCCAGCCAGTAGTCGGCACGCGGATTTTCGCCCTGCCATGTGCCATCCATATGGTGGTAGAAATCTGCCAGCTTGCCTAAATGCAGGTGGCGGTGGTTGGCCAAGGCGGGCAGGTTTTGCGGTTCTGGTGTGTAAGGCAAGCCGAAGGTTTGGGCGAAAGTACGGATTAGGTCGGCGTTGGGCATAGGGTTTTGTTTCTGTGAGGTCGGTTTTACCAGGTGTTGATATTTTCAGGTAGCCTCTTACGGGCAGTTTCTACATTCGTGGAGCAGGCTACCTGAAAACTCTATTCGGCTGCTCGGGGATTGAATTCGGCCAGTTTCTGCTCCACCCAGATGCTGGCGGTATCGGGAGTATCGGGCATGGGTTCGGCTTCGCCGAAGTGGGACACGGCGGGCAGGGGGCGCAGGAGGGTGTCGATGTCTTGCGGGCTTAGAAATCGGCCGTGCAGGTCGAATCCGACGTTGAGGGCGCGGCCGGAGAGGGGGGCGAGGCGGTCGTGCAGATGGCCGTAGAGGTGATACCAGCCTTTGTGGCAGCCGTCCCATTCGTTGATGGGGTAGTGGAATAAAATCAGGGTATTGTTGATTTCGGGTAGCTTGAGTTTGAGATAGGGCTGGGCGGAGGCAAGCAGGGGGTGGCCGTCGGCTTTGGTGGTTTGAAAGAATCGGCTGATGTGGCGTTGGATGAGGTCGTCGTGGTTGCCGAAAATCAGGTGGTGGCGGCCGTTGAGGCGGGAGAGCAGGTGGGTGATGTGCTTGAGGTCGTGTGAGAAGCTGAGGTCGCCCAAGTTGTACACTTCATCTTCGGGGGAGACGGTGCGGTTCCACATGGCCACAAGGTGTTCGTCCATTTCTTCAACACTGGCGAAGCGGCGGAACTGGGGGCAGAATTTGGCAATGTTTTTGTGGGAGAAGTGGAGGTCGGAGGTAAAGAAGATTTTGCTCATATTGGTAAGAAGTTCAAAACGGTTGCTCACTGCGTTGCCATACGGTTTGTGGCTAGCTGTATGAAGAAATCATTATTCAGCTATACCTGAAAGCAGGGTTTTAATGCGGTTGAAGCGAAGTATTAGTAGGGTTGAAATGGTGGTTCAGCCGAAGAGGCGGCGTTGCCAATCTTCGCATTCGCCGGTGTCGAGGCGGCGTTGGAACATATGCTGCCAGGAAGGGGGCAGGGGCAGTTGCAGCACTTCGCGCATGGCCTGAGGCTGGCAGTTTCGGCTATCGATGAGTTCGAGGATGCGGCTGAGCGGCCATTCGGCATAGGGGCGGGCGAGGAGGTGCACGCTGTCGCCCGCTTGAATGTGGCCGCTTTGTAATACGCGCAAATACCAGCCGCAGCGCAGATTGTGCTGTACTTGGGCGGCTATGTCGGGCACGCCGAAGCGTTCGTTGAGTTTCCAGCAGGGCTGGCGGCCTTGGCTGACTTCGAAGCGGGCGCTGCCGATTTGCCATTGGTCGCCGAGGCAGACTTGCCATTCGTCTGTGCCTTCGATGCAGAGGTTTTCGCCAAAGCCGCCGGCGCGGAAGTGCGGATTGCCGGGGAATTGGGCTTGCCAGTGTTCGTAGTGGTGTTGGGCGTAGCAATGCAGGGCTTTGTCGGCACCGCCGTGGTAGCGCGGGTCGCCCACGCCGTCGCCTACTAGGCCGGTGGGGGTGGCTTCGATGGGGCCGGCTACGGGCTGTTTGTCGATGCCGCTGATTTGGCCGCGGGCAAAGGGTTTGGGCTGGGCAATGCGGATTTCGCTGACGGTGGCGATGGTTTGAGGCATGATGGTTTCCTGCACAGATGGGCTGTGGCTGATTATAGCGGATGGGCTGGGTTTCTGCTTTACAGGCTGGCTGAAAACGAGCTTGTGAGTTTCCGCGAAGCTAAAGTTTCAGGTAGCCTTCCAGCTGGCAGCTTGAACCAAGGCAAATAAAAAACAGGCAAGCCTGAGGCATGCCTGTTTGTAAGTTGGGCGGTTAATCTCGGAAGATTTGTTGGTTGCCCACGAATACATTGCTGCTGTATTGGCAGCCGGAGGCGGTTTTGCAGCCGGGGATGGTTACGCTTAAGGTGTAGCGGCCGGTGCGGGTGGGGCGCAGGCCGAACATGGGGGCGTCGTCTTCTTCAGTATCGGCTTTGACTACGCTGCCATCGGCTGATTTGAGGGTTAGGTCGATGTTGTTGCAGTCGTGATCGCAGGCGGCGAAGAAGGTGTAGTATTTGCCGGCGGTGAGTTGAATCTGGTGGGTTTTGGTTTCGCCCACTTTGGCGCTGCCTTGGAACAGCTCTGCTTGGCGGGCACCCGGGTCTTTTTCCTGCATAAGTTGTTTGTAAACCTGCTGGACTTCGGGCAGCCATGAGCTCCTAGGCTCAGCTAGGGCGGCGGGGGCGGCAATCAGAGCGGCTAGGCCCAAGACGGCAAATTGTTTCATGTTTTTTTCTTTTGATTGGTTAGGTGAGTGTGCGCATTATAATGTAAGCTTAGGGAACACTGTAATTTTTTATTCTTTTAAAATCATTATATTATTTATATATTTGGTGTTTTATGGGGTACGGATGCAGTAAGGCTACCTGAAAGTTTCAGGTAGCCTTTATCAGATGGTTCCGGGCAATAACAACAGGCAAGCTTGCGGCCTGCCTGTTTGCATGATTTAGCGTGATTAGTCGGCGAAAATATCTCGGTTGCCAACGAATACTTGACCGCTGTATTTGCAGCCGCTGTCGGTATGGCAGCCGGGGATGGCTACGCTCAGTGTGTAGCGGCCGGTGCGATTGGCACGCCAGCTGAACATGGGGGCGTCGTCATCTTCGGTGTCGGCTTTAATTACGCTGCCATCGGCTGATTTGAGGGTCAGGTCGATGTTGTCGCAGTCGCGGTCGCAGTCGGCGAAGAAGGTGTAGTATTTACCGGCAGTGAGCTGAACCTGGTGGTTTTTGGTCTCGCTCACTTTAGCTGCGCCTTGGAATAGGTCGGCTT
This sequence comes from Eikenella corrodens, assembly GCF_900187105.1. Lineage (NCBI taxonomy): Bacteria > Pseudomonadati > Pseudomonadota > Betaproteobacteria > Neisseriales > Neisseriaceae > Eikenella > Eikenella corrodens. The sequence goes on along the minus strand of NZ_LT906482.1, from coordinate 258,509 downwards.
GGCGGGCGCTCTCGTCTTTAGAGCGAACAGCTTGTCTGTTGAATTGCTGGGCTTCGGGCAGCCATGAGCCATTAGGTGCAGCCAGGGCGGCAGGAGCGGCAATCAGGGCAACCAGGCCTAAAACGGCAAATTTTTTCATATGTCTTCCTTTTGATTGGTTAAGTGAAAGAGTGTGCGCATTATAATGTAAATTAGAGAAATACTCTACTTTTATATTCTTTTTAAATCATTTGATTACGGTTGAATGCTAGTATTTTTGGCTGAGTAAGGAAGGCAAAAGGCTACCTGAAATCTTCAGGTAGCCTTCTTTAAGAACACTAGAGTTTAGTGATCAAACACGGGTTTGGTGCCCATGAATACTTGGCTGCTGTATTCGCATTGTTCGGTGTCACATTTCGGCATGGTAACAGTGAGGGTGTAGCTGCCGGTGCGGTTGGCACGCCAGCCGAATATTGGAGAATCGTCGTCGTCGTTATCTTCTTTAATTACGCGGCCATCGGCTGCTTTGAGGGTCAGGTCGATATCGCTGCAAGAGTAGTCGCAATCGGCGAAGAAGCTGTAGTATTTGCCGGCGGTGAGCTGTACTTGGTGGCTGCGATTTTGCTCTTTGGCAGCACGGCCGTTAAACAGATGAACTTGGCGGGCTTGGGGGTCTTTTCTACGCACGATATCACGGTTTATTTTTTGAGCTTCAGGCAGCCATGGGCCGTTTTCAAAGGCTTGGATGCTGTAGGCACAGCCGGAGGAGGCTTCGCATTTGGTCATGTTGGCGGTAAGGGTGTAGGTACCGCTGGTTGCAATAGCGCTGTTGATGACGGGATTGTCGTCGTCGTCGTCATCTTCTTTGATGGTTTTGCCGTTGCTATCGGTCAGCTTGAGGTCGATGTCGGAGCATTGGCGGTCGCAGTCGGCAAAAAATACGTAGGATTTGCCGGCTTGGAGCTGAATGGTATGGTTTTGGCTGCGGTTTTGTGCCAGATTGCCATTGAACAGCTGGAGTTCTCGCGCATCGCTACTCCGTTGACGCACGATTTCGCGGTTGATTCTTTGTGCTTCGGGCAGCCAGTCGTCGGCCTGCGCAGGTGCGGCGAAGGCAGGGGCAGCAGCCATCAGAGCGGCGATGGCGGCGAGAGTAAATTTCTGCATGGAATGCTCCTTTTGGTTAAAAAAGTAATAAAAGGGAAACAACGGGCAGATTATAGCCAATGTGCTGGAGTTTAACTAATCTTTTCTTATGTTAGGGTCTGTTGATAACTGCTGGTTTCCGCATTTTTCACCCCAAAGACGGCATTTTCCGCGTTGGAAATCCTCGCAAGGTGCCCAGCCTTACTGCGGTTTCCGACTTGAATCTGCTGCCTTTGGGGCAAAAATCCGCTTGGAAAAGTAGCTGTCAACAGCCCCAATCAGGCTACCTGAAAAACCATCTTCAGGTAGCCTGATTGGGGCTTAGCGTGCCGGTTCGGCTTGCAGGATGACATGCTGCCTGCGGTCGAGCAGTTCCAGCTTATTGCCGTTGATGCGGTAGGCGGCGGTGCGAGCAAAGGCGGCTGAGAGCCATTCTTCCTGCGCCTGAACATTCGGCGGGCAGAGCATCAGCGTGGTGGCGAGCTCGCCGATTTGTAGGTTTTGGCCTTGGTGGCTGAAGTGGCCGGATAGGGAATTACAGCCGAACGAGGCGTTCACGCGATTGTTGGCGTTGAACGCCAACGATCCGTTGGCGGCGTGGCGGCCGATGCGGGTGATGCGCCAGCCGTGGCGGGAGAGTTCGGTTGCGGTTGCATTGGGCGCTGTGGCAACAGGCTGCGCCACGGGAGCAGGCTGCTCAGGGGCTGCGGGGGGCGGGGGGGCGCTGTCGGCCGGATTGGGGCGGGCGGCGCAGGCGGCGAGTAGGAAGGCGGCGAGATAAATCGGTTTCATTGCATGGGCTCCTATCTGGTTGAAAAGCATTTAATACAATGTGTTGTATTGTACACTAGGGGATGCGGTTCGGTGTTGATATAAGGCAATGGGGCGGGCATTTATAGCGGGTTGAAAAGGAACGTTGCTGCGCGTTGGTTTGCTTTGCCGTGCTGCTTATACTTGCTGCGGCTAGCCGCTTTGTTCTACTTTTTTATTCCGCTATATTTTGGAAAACGTGGCGTGGGCCGCATCAACATAAAAGGCTACCTGAAAATTTTCAGGTAGCCTTTGTTTGCTTGCCTAATCCGCTTAGTGCTCAATCGGTTTGGCCGGGCGGGTGGCGGCTTGGCCTAGGGCGGCGCGCCATTGTTGCGGGGCTTTCACCAGTTCCAAAGCGCGGCGCAGTTGGTCGTCTTTGGCCGGATTGGGTTTGTAGCGGGTGGCGGGGTTGTTGTCGGCCTCGTCTTTAGCAGCGGGCTCGGAGGCGGCTTTGTTTTCAGCGCTGTGGTTGTTCAGCGCGCGGCCGCGCACTTCGTTGCCGCCGTTGGGGTTGCTCAGGTGGCCGGAGAGGTCGGCTTCGCGACTTTCATAACGGCGGGTTTTATCGGCCACTTCCACATCGGGCACGATGCCTTGGGCTTGGATGGAACGACCGCTGGGGGTGTAGTAGAGCTGGGTGGTGATTTTCAGCGCGCCGCCGTTGGAAAGGGGCATTACGGATTGTACGGAGCCTTTGCCGAAGCTTTGCGTGCCCACAATCACGGCGCGTTTGTGGTCTTGAAGGGCGCCGGCCACGATTTCGGAGGCGGAGGCGGAACCGGAGTTAATCAACACGGTGATGGGGATGGTTTTAAATTCGGCAGGCAGGCCGGCAAGCGGGTCTTTGCTGCTGCCGATTTGGTAGTCGGCGGGCTGGGCTTTGAGATTCATGTTTTCTTTGCCGTCACGGCCTTTGGTGCTCACCACGAGCTGCCCGTTTTGCAGGAAGGCGGCAGATACGCCCACGGCACCGTTGAGCAGGCCGCCGGGGTCGTCGCGCAGGTCGATGATCAGGCCTTTGAGCGGGCCGCCGTTGGTTTGGTGCATGGCTTGCAGTGCCTCGGTCATAGCGGGCACGGTGCGCTCTTGGAATTGGCTGATACGCAGGTAGCCGTAGCCGGGCTCGATGATGTCGTGGCGCACGCTGCGCACTTTAATCACGGCGCGGGTGAGGGTAACCACGATGGGCTGGGGCGCGTCTTTGCGGGTGAGGGTGAGGGTGATTTTGGTGCCCGGCTCGCCGCGCATACGCTTCACGGCATCGTTTACGCTCATGCCGCGGGTGGAGGCATCATCGATTTTGATGATGTAGTCGCCGCTTTGAATGCCGGCGCGTTCGGCGGGGGTGTCTTCAATCGGTGAGACCACTTTTACGAAGCCGTCTTCACTGCCCACTTCCATGCCTAGGCCGCCGAATTCGCCTTTGGTGGATTCTTGCATGTCGGCGTAGTCTTTGAGGTTCATATACTCGGAGTGCGGGTCGAGGTTGGAAACCATGCCTTTGAGCGCGCCTTCGAGGATTTCGTCGTCGGTTTTGTCTTGATAGTAGTTGGCTTTCACCTGGCTGTACACTTCGGCCATGGTACGCAGGGAATCCACCGGCAGGGGCTGCTGGCTGCGGGTTTCGGCAAAGCTCTGCATGCTCAGGCTCACGGCGATGCCGCTGAAGGTGCCCAGGGTGTAGAGGGCGATTTTTTTGAAGGTGTTGTTGGACATAATGGGTGTTGGTCTTTCGGGTTTTGTTAATCTGAGCCAGGATAATCGGCGGTGGCGGGAGCTGTGTTTTTTCAGGTAGCCTGCTGTGTGGCTCGAAAGGCTGAACTTTAGGCAAATTTGCTTGTTCCAGCAAGGGGGTGGGGGAAAATAAATGTTAAACGGGGTTGGGATGGATTGTTGGGGGGAGATGGATGGCAAGGCTGGCTGGAAAATACGGCGGGTGTTGGCGCTATATTTTCAGGTAGCCTTTGACGCGGACTAAAGGCTACCTGAAATTTTTGCTCACCGGTTTGGCTAGTTCACCCATGAAGCGGGGTTCATGGCTTGGTTACGGTAGCGGATTTCAAAGTAGAGGCCGTTTTCACCGTTGGGGAGGCTGCCACTGCGGCCGATGGTTTGGCGGGCGGATACGCGGCTGCCGGCGCCAGCGCTGATTTGGGAGAGGCCGGTGTAGATGCTGAGGTAGCCGCTGCCGTGGTCGACGATAACGGTGTTGCCGTAGCCTTGCAGGGGGGCGGCGTAGGCGACTTCGCCTTCGGCGATGCTGCGCACGGCGGTGGGCTGGGTGCTGATGAAGAGTCCTTTCCAGGTGCCGCCGCCGGGGCGGGCTTGGCCGAAGCGGCCACTGATGCTGCCGCTGGCGGGGCGTTGCAGGCGGCCTTGCATGCGGCTGAAGCCTTGGCTTTGCGGCTCTTGGACCTCGGGGGCTTCGAGGGCGAGGTCTTCGGCGGTGAGGGTGTTGCGGTTGGGGTTTTCTGGTGTTGGGGTGTCGTGTTGACGGGCTTCGTTTCGTTCGCTTTCAGGTGGCCTGTGCGGACGTGGGGCGGGTTGGTTGCCGTTTTGGGCTTGTTGGGCTTGCTGCTGGCGGTGTTGGCGCAGGGCTTGGGCACGGCGCTGGCGTTCGGCTTCCTGCCGTTGGGCGGAGCGGCGGCTGAGGCTGGCGATGAGGCCGTTGAGGCGGCTTTCGTTTTGGCGCAGGGTTTGCAGCTTGGCGGTTTCGCGGCTGATGTCTTGCTCGAGGCTTTGCTGTTGGCGTTGCTGCTGTTGCTGTTGGCGACCGAGGCGGGCGGCGGTGGTTTGCTGTTGGCGTTTGAGGGCGTCGAGCCGCTTCAGCTGCTCGTTGATGCTGTCTTGCTGCTGTTTGAGCTCTTGGCGGTTGTGTTGCAGCTGGCTAAGGGCCTGGGCGTTGGCTTGGTTGAGGTGGCGCAGGTATTCGAGGTGGCGGCCTTTCTGCTGGGGGTCGGCGTTTTGCAGAAACAGGGTGACGGCGTTGGGCTGCTGGTTGCGGTAGCGGCTGTTGAGCAGGCGGGCGGCTTGGGCTTGGGTGCTTTGGATGCGGGTTTGCAGGCTGTCGAGCTTGGCCTGCATGGCTTGCAGCTCGCGCCAGGCGGTTTGGCGGCTGCGGGTGAGGCGGTCGAGCTCGCGGCGCACGGTGTCGAGTTCGCTTTGGGTTTGGCGGATGTTGCTTTGCAGCTGGCGTTGTTCGCTTTGCTGTTGTTGGAGCTTGCGGTTGCTCTCGCCGATGGCGCGCTGTACTTGGCGCAGGTCGTCTTTAGGCGCGGCGGCGGCGGGCAGGACGCTGCAGAGGAGGGCGAGGAGAATGAGGATTTTGCTGTGCTTCATGAGGCTACCTGAAAAAAGGAGAGGCTACCTGAAAAGGATTTAGAGGAAATGGAGGTGTTCGGCGAGGATGAGCGTACCGATGCCGATGAGGACGAGGCCGCCGAGGATTTCGGCGCGTTTGCCGATGGCGCTGCCCAGGAAGCTGCCCAAGCGCAGACCGATGGCGGCCATGATGGTGGTGGCCAGGCCGATGGCGAGGGCAGTGAGCAGGATGTTGACTTCGAGGAAGGCCAGGCCGACGCCGACAATCATGGAGTCGATGCTGGTGGCGAAGGCGATGGCGACGAGCATGAGCGGCGAGGGCGGGCGGCGGCCGGATTGGCCGCTTTCTGGCTGTGCCTCTGCAGATTGTTCCCCGGCGGGCTGTTCCGGCTGTAGCGCGCCGTAAATCATGCGCAGGCCGAGTAGGAGCAGCAGGGTGAAGGCGATCCAGTGGTCCCAATCGGCGATGTAGTGTTGTGCCACGGAGCCGATTGCCCAGCCGATGAGCGGGGTGAGGGTTTCCACACTGCCAAACACGGCGGCGGTGCGCAGTGTGCCCCGGCGGGTGGGTGTGCCGATGGCGGCGCCTTGGGCGATGGCCGCGGCGAAGGCGTCCATAGACATGCCGAAGGCGAGGGCGAGGATGGTGAGGAAGCTCATGGCGGGTGGAGGCTACCTGAAGCTTTCAGGTAGCCTGCTGCTGGGCGGTCAAACAAACTCAATCAGGCTCTCGCCGCTCATTTCCTGCGGTTTTGGCAGGCCGAGCATGGCGAGGAGGGTGGGGGCGATGTCTTTCAGTGCGCCGCCGGCCTTGATGCGGGCGGGGCGGCCCACATACAGGAAGGGCACGGGGTTGGTGGTGTGCTGGGTGTGCGGCTGGCCGTTGGCGGGGTCGAACATCTGCTCGCAGTTGCCGTGGTCGGCGGTAATCAGCACTTCGCCGCCGGCTGCCTGGGCGGCAGCCACGATTTTGCCCACGCAGTCGTCGAGCGTTTCCACCGCTTTGATGGTGGCAGCCAGCACGCCGCTGTGGCCGACCATGTCGCCGTTGGCGAAGTTGCACAGAATCACGTCGAAACGCTTGGCGGCGAGGCTGTCGAGGATGTGTTGGCACACTTGCGGCGCGCTCATTTCGGGCTGCAAATCGTAAGTGGCGACTTTGGGCGAGGGCACGAGGATGCGCTCTTCGCCGGGATAGGGCTCTTCGCGGCCGCCGCTGAGGAAGTAGGTAACGTGCGGATATTTCTCGGTTTCGGCAATGCGCAGCTGGCTGATGCCTTGGGCGGACAGGTATTCGCCCAGGCCGTTGCGGATGCTTTCTTGGGCAAACAGCACCGGGAAGCGGTATTGGCTGCCGTAGCTGGTGAGCGAGGTGAAATAGCCGGGGCGGAAGCGCTGTTGGCGCGGGAAGCCTTGGAAATCGTCGAACAGCAGGGCTTGGGTCAGCTCGCGGGCGCGGTCGGCGCGGAAGTTCATGAAGACAACTGCATCGCCGTCGCGCAGAGCGGCTGCGGGGTCGATTACGGTGGGCTGCACGAATTCGTCGTGTTCGCCGCGTTCATAGGCGGCGGCCAGGGCTTGCAGCGGCGTGTCGGCGCGGAACGGGGCTTGGCCGAACAGGGCGTTGTAGGCCTGTTCAACGCGCTCCCAGCGGTTGTCGCGGTCCATGGCGAAGAAGCGGCCGACCACACAGCCCACTTTCACTTGCGGGTGTTGCTCGCAATAGCTTTGCAGGGTTTTCAGGTAGCCTTCCGCACTTTGCGGCGGGGTGTCGCGGCCGTCTAAGAAGGGATGGAACACGATTTTCTGCATGCCGGCGGCCAGGGCGGCATCGGCCACGGCGAAGAAGTGGTTGATGTGGCTGTGCACGCCGCCGTCGGAGAAGCAGCCGAGCAGGTGCACGGTTTTCGTGGGGCTTTGCCAGGCGGCGGTGAGGGCGGGGTTTTGCGCGAGCGAACCGTTTTCGATGGCCATATCGATGCGGGTGATGTCTTGCGCCACCACGCGGCCGGCACCGATATTCAAATGCCCCACTTCAGAGTTGCCGAACTGGCCGGAGGGTAGGCCCACCATGCGTTCGGAGGCGTCGATCGTGCCGTAGGCGTATTGGGCTTTGAGGCGGTCGAGATTGGGCGTGTTGGCGAGAAGGACGGAGTTGTCGTCGCCTTCGAGGCGGTGGCCGAAGCCGTCGAGAATGAGGAGGACGATGGGTTTGGTGAGCTTGCTCATGGCGTGCGTTTCAGATGGAAATTGGGATGGCGGCATTATATAGCGGATTGGGTGGGAATTGAATGCGGGGCGGGGTGGAGCGCGGCTACCTGAAATGTAAGCTTGAGCGAAATTTTCATCATGTGGGTAGGTAGGGTGGGGCAGGTCTTTTGCTGCATAGCAGCTCGCTTGGCTTGCTTTCAGGTAGCCTGCGGCGGTTTGGTAGAATGCGGTGTGAATACGAAAAGGAATAGTATGGATATGCTGGCAACGCCCTTGGGCGAATGGGAACGGGTGCGGGAAGAAACCACGGGCAGAGTTTTCTTAGTGGGGAAATTTTTGCAGATGCCGGTGTCGGTGGCGCTTGAATCGTCTGATGTTGAGCGGGTGGATTTTGATTTTATTCAAGACAAGGTATCGAAGTTTGCCCATATCAAGCGGCAGACTGAATTGTTTTTTGAGCGCATTGCCAAAAGCCGCCCCGATTGGTTGGGCATGGCGGCAGGGGCGCGGTTGGCGGATTATCGCGATTGCGTTGCTTGCCCTGAATTCGCGTTTGGCAACGGGGCGGAGAGTTGGAGCATTGTTTATCGGGAAAGTGTGTTTCCGATTGCGGAGCCGTATGGGATTTTGGTGAATTATTTCGGGGGTGATGTGGTGGGGTTTGAAGATATATCGGATGCGGAGGAATGCTAGCGGGCAGTTTTGAGGCTACCTGAAAGTTGCCAGCCCAGATAAAACAGCACGGTATTAAATCGGGCATAACCGCTATATAATCAAATCATTTCCACACACGCCGAAACCGATTATGGATTTAACCAACCATTTCCTCATCGCCATGCCCGATATGCAGGATAATTTCTTTGCCGAGAGTGTGGTGTATGTTTGCTCCTATTCCGCCGAAGGCTGCATGGGCGTGATTATCAACAAGCCATCGCCGTTGCCGTTGCGGCAGATTCTGTCTGCCCAGCAGCACGCCGAGCCGCAGCATTTGTTTGACGACTATATCTTCTTGGGCGGCCCGGTACAGGTGGATCGCGGGTTTGTGTTGCACAGCCCGGCGGGCAACTGGATGAGCAGCATCATCGTGGGCGATAACCTCGCGCTTACTTCCTCCGGCGACATCCTTCCCCACCTGCACGACGAACAAAGCGTGAAGCAGGCCATGCTGTTTATGGGCTACACCGGCTGGAGCGCCGGCCAGCTCGAGCGCGAGCTGGCAGAAAACAGCTGGCTCACCGTGCCGGCCAGCGAACACATCATATTCGGCATGCCGCACGAGCAGCGCTACCACGCTGCCATGTCGCTGCTTAATATTGCACCCGAACAACTCATCCGAACCGGCGGCCATGCTTAATATCCCACACGGCACCACGCTGGCCTTCGATTTTGGCGAAACCCGCATCGGCGTGGCGCAGGGCGACGCCGAAGTGGGCATCGCCCACCCGCTGGCTACCATCAGCGGCGAGGGCAACGACAAAAAATTTGCCGCCATCGCCGCTCTGGTGGCCGAATGGCGGCCGGTGCAATTCGTGGTGGGGCTGCCGTTTTCCACCGACGGCAGCGAACACGAAATGACCCGCTTGGCCCGCAAGTTCGGCCACCGCCTCAACGGCCGCTTCGGCTTGCCCGTGTATTGGGCAGACGAGCGGCTCACTTCGCTCTATGCCACCGAGCTCCTCAATCAAACCGGCCTGCACGGCCGCAAACAAAAGCCCGTGCTCGACCAAGTGGCCGCGCAGGCGATTTTGCAGGGCTTCTTTGAAGGGGGCTGGGTGGAAGAGTTTCACGGTTGATTGCATGAAGGCTACCTGAAAACAGAAATAAGGTTTCAGGTAGCCTTTTGGGCACAGGGCAGACAAATCTTTGCGGCAATGTGCTGCCTGTTGCCATCTGGTTTGATCTATCCCCACTCAAAATAATTCAGGATGAAAACATGAAACTAAAACTATGGCCGGCCATATTGATGCTGTTGCCCGCGGTGGCTCTGGCCAAGCCTGCCCAGCGCGGCGAAGAAATCGTTTATTTCAGCGCACCGCCGGCAGGATTTGAAATCGGATATCGGGCTTCGCAAGGCGGGCAGACGATTGTGGAGCTGGTGCCGAGAGGACAAACGGTGCAAAACTGGGAGCGGATGGTTACCCTGCAAACCTTCGCCGGCAACACCCGATCGGTAAGCGATTTCCGCCGCGCGGTGTCGGACGGTTGGCGGAGCGCCTGCCCGGGCGGCAACACAATCAATCTGAGCGAAGGGCAGGAAAACGGCTATCCCTTCGCTTTTTGGCAAATGAGCTGCGAGCACAACCCGCAAAGCGGCAGGCCGGAATATACTTGGATAAAAGCGATGCGGGGCGAACGTGCGCTTTATGTGGCGCAATACGCTTTCCGCCACTTGCCGAGCCGGGCGGAGCTAACCGATGCGGCACGCCGACTGCGCGGCATGTCGCTGTGCGATACGCGGCCGGGCAGGGCGCGCCAGCATCCTTGCGGCCGGCGTTAGGCGTATGCAAAAGGCTACCTGAAAGCTCACTATATCCGCTTTCAGGTAGCCTTTAAGCTGAATGCTGCCGCATTCTTGTCGGGCAGGGAACTGTCGATGCAAAGTTGAGCTATGGTGATGTGGTAAGAGTTGGCTGAAGTTTTTCAGGTAGCCTGTGGGGTGGGGAAGAGGCTACTTGAAAACATCTGGGCTGCTCCTCGATAGTTCCGAAGCTAAACAGCAATTGGCTCTCGATTACCCTGTTTTTAGTGCTCTTTCCATTCGGATTTGCACGTTTGCGGAACCGAAACGACTGAGTGTGAAAACATTCTTGCCGGTGGAAGCATTGCAAAACTGGATGCCCGGCCACCTTTGCTACCACCGCTTGAAAAAACAGGGCGGCGGGGTATAATCGCGCCCAATTAGTCGGGGTGCTGCTTTGGGCGGCTGAGAGGATACCCGTTGTACCTGATCCGGTTAGCACCGGCGTAGGGAACTATCAGGCAGAGGAATGCGGGCGGCGGGTGCTGTTCGGGTTGCTTTGCCCCATCCGGAACGGATGGGTGTCTTCTCTGCTCTGCTCCCCCGGCTTGGTGTGCCGGGCTTTTTTGTGCGCATTTGATACGCGGCTCGGTGGAATAGTTTTTCACAATATAGAGGAAACAGTTTGATGGAACAGCAGGCAGATAAACTTTCGGTTACCGCTTCGGCGGTGATTTGGTTTGGGGCGGCGGTGTCGGTGGCGGAAATTCTCACCGGCATGCTGTTTGCGCCATTGGGCTGGCGCATGGGCCTTTTGGCAGTGGCTATTGGTCATGTGATCGGCGGGGTGCTGTTTTATCTGGCCGGGCTGATTGGGGCGCAAACGGGGCGCAGTGCGATGGAAACGGTACAGCTTTCCTTCGGCCGTCGCGGCTCGCTGCTGTTTTCGGCGGCCAACGTGGTGCAGCTGGTGGGCTGGACGGCGATTATGATTTTCACCGGGGCGCAGGCTGCGGCGGCGCTCACGGCGGGCTGGAGCGGCGCACAGATAGGCTGGAGTGTGATTATCGGCGCGCTGATTTTGCTGTGGCTGCGTATTGGGATGCGGAATTTCAGCAAAATCAATTTTGTGTCGATGGGCACGCTATTTGCGTTAACGCTGTGGTTGAGTGTTCAGGTAGCCTCCGGCGAGCCGGCGGCGGCCGGGCAGGCGGATGCGGAAGCGATGAGTTTCGGGCTGGCGGTGGAGCTGGCGGCGGTGATGCCGTTGTCGTGGTTGCCGCTGGTGTCGGACTACACCCGCCGCGCAGCCAAGGCACGGGCGGCCACGCTTTCGGCTACGCTGGCTTATTTCTGCACCAGCTCGTGGATGTATGCCATCGGGCTGGCGGCGGCGCTGTTTGCCGGCCAGAGCGAAATCGCGTCGATGCTGCAATATGCCGGGCTGGGTGCGGCCGGGATTTTGGTGGTGGTGTTGTCCACGGTGAGCACCACGTTTTTGGATGCGTATTCGGCCGGGGTGAGCTTTTACAGCATCAGCAGCCGTTTTGGTGAAGTGGCGGTGGCAGCGGCGGTTACGCTGCTGGGCACGCTGCTGGCGCTGGTGTTTGATGTGAGCCGCTTTGAAGGGTTTCTGTATTTTATCGGCTCGGTGTTTGCACCGATGATTGCGGTGCAGATTGCGGATTATTTTGTGCTGAAACGCAAGCCGAATTCGGGAGAAGTGGATTGGGTGAGCTTGGTATTGTGGCTGGCGGGTTTTGTGTTCTACCGCCTGATGTTGCAATGGCAGCCGCCGCTGGGCACCACGCTGCCGGTGATTGCGGCCACGTTTGCGCTGACGCTGCTGGTGCGTAAGTTGCTGTCGGCGTCGGACGGGGCGGCAGTGCACGAAAGTTGAGTAGAACCAAGAGCAAAAGGCTACCTGAAAAAATTCAGGTAGCCTTTCGTTTTGTTGTAGATGGAGGAAAGTCTGTTCCCCACCATTTTTCAGGTAGCCGCTATCCGAAGGCTACCTGAAATTTTTGGCGGGTATCAGCCGTTAAACACGGGCAGGATATTGGCTCGGCTGAGGATTTGGGCGGCCACGTTGGCCAGGCCGAAGAGGAACACCCAAGCCATCAGCCATTTCCCGCCATATACGCGGTAGCCTTTGCCTTCGCCGAATTTTTTGCGGCAGGCGTAGAGCAGCAGGGCGGGCACGAATGCCGTCCATACGGTGGCGGCGAAGCCGACGTAGCTGATGGCGAGCACGAAGCCGGTGGGGAACAGCAGGCAGGCAACGAGCGGAGGCAGGAAGGTGAGGGCGGCGGCTTTGCTGCGGCCGGCGCGGCTGGTACCGAAGCCGAACAGGTCGGTGAGGTAGTCGAGCAGGCCGAGGGTTACGCCGAGGAAGGAGGAGGCGATGGCCATGTAGGAAAACAGGGAGAGCACGCGCACCAGCCCGCTGCCGGCCACTTGGGAGAGGGCGGCGAGCAGGGCGGCCACGTTGTCTTGCGCGGCAATCACGGGGCCGAACTGGCTACGCGGCAGGTTGCCTTGCACGGCGAACTGCCAGAGGGCGTAGATCACCAGCGCCACCAAGGTGCCGAGCCAGAGCGAGCGGGCCACTTTTTTGGCGTCGCCCCGGAAGTAGTCGAACAGGCCGGACACGTTGCCGTGGAAGCCGAAGGAGGCGAGGCAGACGGGCAGGGCGGTGCCGAGGTAGATCCAGTAGCTGCCGTTTCCGCTGTCGGCGGTATCGAACAATACGGCGGGCTGGGCGGAAAGGAGCAGGCCGCCGTTGGCCCAGAGGAAGGTCATAATCATGCCGCCGATGAGGATGGTAGTGCCGCGGTCTACCCAGAAGGTGGACCACCACACGCAGCCAGCGAAGACGAGGGCAAACACAATCTGCCCCACCCAAAGCGGGGCTTGAAGGGCTTGGGCGGTGAGGTTGCCGCCGGTGAAGATGTAGGCGTAGGTGAGCAGGTAGAGCACGAAGGCCACGGAAAGGCCGGTGATGATGCTCCAGCCACGGCCGAGCAGGTCTTTGACGATGGTGTCGAAGTTGGCGCCGGGCGGGTAGTGGGTGGTGGCTTCGAGAATCATCAGGCCGCTGGAGAGCATGGAAAACCAAGTGTAGAGCAGCACGATGAGCGAGCCGACAAACCAGATGCCGGCAGTGGCGGTGGGGTTGGCGAGCATACCGGCACCGATTACAGTGCCGGCGATAATCATGGCGCCGCCGAGTACGGAGGGTTTTTGATTCATGGTGATGTGGGTATGGAGTGGGTTTCGGTATGGTTAATGCACTAAATTGCTTCCTACTGCGTTGGCTTGCCTTGCTGTCTGTGGCTCACTGCCCTGTAGGAACAAATCATTGCTTCCGCCACACCCTGGGGCAGGAAAATAAAACGGCCGCCCAAATCTGCAGCGGCCGGAGGCGGAATTATACAGGGCAGGGGCTTGGCTTGACTATATGGTTTGCGATTTTTGTGCGCCGAGGTTTTGGCATATTCTCACGTTATTGCTTATTTAATGGCGTTTAGTTTTTAATATGCGGTTTTGTTGTCATGTTGTTGCTTGGATGGTGTCTGGCGGGCAGATTATACTGTTTGAGCCAGAGGCTACCTGAAAATAAATTGTTAGCTTTGCGGGAACGGGCAAAGCTCGTTGGAACTTGGTTGAAGCCTTATGTTTTCAGGTAGCCTGTGGCGCAGAACAAGTCACTTGATGCCCACGCGGCAACTGTGATTGGCTTGGTGATGTCGCATATATTTCGACTAGAGAAAAAGGCTACCTGAAAATACCGGATAGGGTTTTCAGGTAGCCTTTTCAATCAGGCAGAGCGATTGGTTTAGAACAGGGCGTCAATCTCTGGTGAGGGTGCTGCGCCTCCACCGCCGTTTTGCGGCTGTACCGGCTCTACCGCGGTTTCTTCCGGAATCACCGGATCGCCGCCTGCGGCTTGGATATCTTCAGCATCAGGAGTGGCGCCACGGTTGTCGATAGCCAGGCGCGGGCTGGTGCTCTGCTGCTCTTGCAGGAAGTATTCGCCGCCATTGCGGACAATCTTCGCTGGCATCGGCATGCCTTTTTGCGGCACGCCTTGGAGCGCATAGCGCATGTATTCCACCCACACCGGCAAGGCAATCGTGCCGCCGAAACCGGCGCGGCCCATGCTGCGCGGTTTGTCGAAACCGATATACACCACGCCTACCAAGTCGGGATTGAAACCGGCAAACCAGGCGTCTTTGTTTTCGTTGGTGGTACCGGTTTTGCCGGCAATATCGCGTCGACCCAGCGCGTTGGCACGGGCACCGGTGCCTCGGCGCACCACGTCTTGCATAATGGTGTACATGATATAGGCGTTGCGCGGATCGATAACCTGCGGCGCACTTTCACCGGCCACCAAGGGCTTCATCTGGGCACGCAAACGGCCTTGATTATCTTCAATACGGTCAATCACATAGGGCGATACTTTATAGCCGCCGTTGGCAAATACGGCATAGGCCTGCGCCATTTGCAGCGGGGTGGTTACGCCACTGCCCAAGGCCATAGACAGTGAATCGGGAATCTGGCGGGCATTAAAGCCGAAACGCTGTACGTATTGATGCACTTCGTGCACACCTAGTGCCATTACGATACGGATGGAAACCATATTTTTAGATGCAGTAAGCGCCTGGCGCAGGGTGATGAAGCCAGAGTAGCGGCCATCGGAGTTTTTCGGGCGCCACGGACGGCCGCCGCTACCCATGCCAGGTAATTCGATCGGGGCATCGTTGATAGTGGTGGCGGCAGTCATGCCTTTGGCCAGAGCAGCGGAGTATACGAAGGGCTTGAAGGTAGACCCGGGCTGGCGTTCTGCTTGAGTGGCACGGTTGAAGCTCTTACTATGGAAGTCGAAACCGCCCACCAAGGCGCGGATAGCGCCGGTTTTGCTGTCTAATGCTACAAATGCGCCTTGCAACTCGGGTATTTGGCTGATTTGCCAACCGCGATCAAGTTTGCGCACGCGGATAACCGCACCGGGGCGGATGGCATTGTCTTTGCCATTGTTGATAGTACGCGCTACATAGTTGAGTGCATTGCCGCTGATTTTGATGCGGTTGCCGCCTTGTGTGTAGGCTTCAATCGAAGAGCGGCTGGCCTGCAACACCACTGCCGGTTGTAGGCCGTCTACGGTGTAAACCGTATCTAGATATTGATCGAGATTTTCATCCAATGCATCGGCTTCTATTGTTTTTAAATCGATAAAGGCTTCTGCACCACGATAAGCACCCAGCCCGAAGCCTTTCAGTGCACGGCGCAGGGCTAGGGTGGCCACTCTTTGGCTTTCTGAGCTAACGGTGGTGTACACACGGAAGCCTTGAGTATAGGCATCTTCGCCGTATCGGTCGTACATTTCTTGGCGAACCATTTCGGCTACATATAAAGAGTTTTGGTCAATCTCTACCTGTTGGCGTCGGTAATGCAATTCTTCAGCCAACGCTTGGTCACGTTCCGCGGGCGTAATCATCTTTTCTTCAACCATGTTGTTGAGAATATAACGCTGGCGCAAACGGGCACGTTCGGGGTTCACGATCGGATTGAAAGAAGAAGGTGCTTTAGGTAGACCGGCCAGGATGGTGGCTTCGGCCAAAGTTAGCTCTTTAACTGGCTTATTGAAGTAAATCTGCGAAGCGGCAGCAAAGCCGTAGGCACGCTGGCCCAGGTAGATTTGGTTGAAATATAGCTCCAAAATCTGTTGTTTACTTAGCGATTGCTCAATTTTGTAGGCCAATAAAGCCTCATTGAACTTACGGCGGTAGCTGCGCTCGTTGGTGAGGTAAAAGTTGCGGGCTACCTGTTGGGTAATGGTACTGGCGCCAGATTGCACACCGCCGGCACGGAAGTTGCCAATCAGAGCACGAGCCACGCCAGTAACGTCTACCCCCCAGTGTTGGTAGAAGCGTTTATCTTCTGCGGCAATAACGGCATTGATTAATACCGGCGGAAATTCGTCAATTTTGGTAAACGCGCGACGCTCTTCGCCATACATACCGATGAGTTTGCCGTCTGATGAATAAATGGTCAGCGGCATCCTGGGTTGATAATTAGTTACCGTCTCTAAGCTGGGGAGTTTCGGATAAGTTACCAAAACTGCAATAGCCAGCAGTCCGATGCCGAATAAGGCCAGCCCCAACAGTAATCCAAAGACAGTTTTAAATATTTTTCTAAACATAGTTACAAATTTTTCTATCAATAAGTACTTTGACTAAAGTAAACTATACCTTAATTTATGCAAGAAAACGCAAAACCTGATATAAATTTACCTGTGACCATTCAACCGGTCTTTTAAAGGGAGGCTTAAAGATGCGAATATCAAAAAAACCAAGAAAATCAAAACAAAAGACAAAAATGTCTTTTGGCAGCAAAGGCTGCTTGGGCGTGGATATTACGCCAACTGCCATTAATATGGTACATCTTGCCGGCAGTGTTCCGGGTAATCTTCGGTTGGAAAATTACGCCATCCAGCCTCTACCTAAAGGCGTTATTATAAACGGCAACATCGAAGATCATGACCAACTCGTGTCATATTTACAACAAGCTTACCAACAGCTTGGTAGTAGTTGCAAGAATGTAACAGCAGCTTTACCACAGGCTTTAACTAACATACAAACGATTACTTATGATGCCCGTAGTTCTGATTTGCCGGTAGACGAGTTCGTTGAGTTGGAAGCCAGTCAAACCATCGGTTCTGATAATCTGAGCTATGATTTCCAAGTTACTGCCGAATTGCAAAACGGCAATGTACAGGAAATTGTAATGGCTGCTGCTAAACGTGATGATGTGGATCTGCGCACAGATTTGTTCGCAGATGCTGATATTCCATTGTCGCAGTTGGATGTGGATACTTTTGCTGTTGTAAACGCGTTCTCTGTATGGATTGATCAATTCGCTCCCGATTTGGAGCATCAAAAACTGGCTATCTTCCATGTAGATGAAGATCAGACTAAAGCTTTAATTCTCCAAAATGGCAATATTGTATATAAACAAGAAACCAATTTTGGTAACAAACAGCTAACTCATAACATCCAACGCCAATATAAATTGAGTGAGGATGATGCATGGAGTATGCGTTTCAAAAGCAATAAGCCTGCAGATTTTCAAGGTGCTGTGGCCGATCACTTTAATAGCCAGCTTACTCAAGAAATTCAAAGGGTTCTGCAATTCTATTACACCACGGTTAGCAGTGATTACCAAGACAGTGTTAAGCACATCTTAATTTCTGGATGTCCGTTTATGCAGCCTTTCGGTCTTGCAAAAAGCGTGTACGCTCAAACCAATATTTCTACTCAACAAGTGGAGCCTATTGCCAGTACGCAAGGTGGTAAACAAGCCGAAACTTCGAAATTCAATTTAGAATCCGGGCAACTGACCGTTGCATTTGGATTGGCTGTAAGAGGATTGTAAAATGATTCCATTAATTCAACTAAATATGCTCCCCTATCGTGAGGAGCAGGATAAACAGAAAAAAGCACAGTTTACCAGGCTGATGGTGTTCTCTGGTTTGGTTGGTGTTGGTTTGCTGGTGCTGACTTATGTGTCACTTAGTGGCATGATTCTGAACCAAGAGTCTCGCAATCAGCAATTAACTGATGGTATTGCGCAACTGGATATCCAGATCAAAGAGGTGGAAACCTTGGAGGCTGAAAAACGGGACTTCTTAGCTCGAAAAGCAAAAGTGGAAGAGCTGGAAAATAAACGTTTTGAAGCAGCTAGGATGATTGACTCCTTGAATACCGTTGCACCTGAAGGTGTCTATCTAACAGGAATTAAGGCAAAAGATGTCAGCACTTATACTCTGTCTGGTAAGGCTACTAGTGATAGCAAAATTGCTGATTTTATGCGCGTGATTCCAAGTACCAATGTGTTTGGTCAGCCTTCATTGGATAGCATCAATAAAGTAGAGTCGGTACAAGAGTTTGAATTAACTGTAGCTGTTTCTGCCTCTGTGCCGATGAGTAGTGATTCTGCAAATATTGCTCCTGTTGTAATGCCGTCAGAGTCTGCTTCTGCTACTGGCAATATTTCTGCATCAGTACCCAATACGCCTGTAGCACCTGCGTCATCTGCTACAGCCACTTCCTCCCCCGCGAATTAATGGAAGGATGAAATCATGGCACAAAAAATTGATCTTAATACCTTATATAAACAGAACAAGTTAGTTCAGCTTGGTGCTGGTATCATTATTGTTCTTCTCCTTTTGGTTGCAGGCTACTTTGCTGTGTTTAAAGGGCAATGGGAAGAGTTCGAAGCTTTGCAGCAAAAAGAAGAACAATTGAAGCAGGACTATCAGAGTAAAGCGGATCAAGCCGCTAATCTGCCGGTTTTGAAGGATGAGTTGGAGAAAATTCGTACTGCATTTAATGTACTATTAAAACAGCTGCCAACGGATGCAGAAATCCCAAATTTGATTCAGGAGCTGCACCAAGCTGGTGCTAAAAACAGTATGCGTATGAATAGCGTGAAGCCTCTGCCACCAGTAGATCTGGATAACGTACAACAATTGCCTTATGAAATTTCCATTTCAGGAAATTATGAGCAAATTGCACAATTTATACGAGATGTAGGTCGTCTGTCCCGTATCGTAACCTTAGATAAGATCAATCTTGTTCCTGCAGATGCAAAAGATAGTAATGGCACTCTCACCTTAACTGCTAATGCGAATACTTATAAGGCGTTGGCTCAGAGTGAAGTAGTTGCTGCTTCAGCTGCATCACAAGCTGAATGATAAGACTGGTTCTTTATAAAGGATTTTATAATGAAGAAAAATATACTATGGTGTTCAGCAGTTCTTTTGCTGACAGCCTGTTCTTTGACAGAGGGTGATTTACAGCAGTGGATGGATAATGCCCAGGCAGAAGCAAGAAGTAAGGTGCGCCAACCACAGATACCGACTATTTCAAAGTCTCCTGAGTATGTAGACCCTGTAATTAATGGATTGAATATATTTGATCCTAAACGGCTGCGTGTGAACCAACAATCAGGTATTAATGCTCCGAACCCGGATAGGCCGAAAGAAATTCTGGAGAACTTTAGTTTAGAAAGCTTGCGTTATGTGGGTTCCATTAAACGAGGTGGTCAGATTTCTGCCTTCGTTGAAGCTGGTGGGCATACCTACACAGTACGCGTTGGCAATTATCTTGGCCAAAACTATGGGCAAATTACAGCTATTACTCCGGATAAGTTGATCTTATCGGAAGTAACTGAAGACAGCTATGGTGCATGGCAACGTCGAACAGCGGAGTTGGAGTTAAATACTTCAGACGCTTCTAACCAATCAAAATCTAATTAAACTTACCAAGGGATTTACGCTATGAAAATCAAAAAACTGCAATATCTAACCGCTTTAGGTATGAGCTTAGCCATGCAAGGCGTACTGGCTGGTAATATTACAGATATTAATGTTTCTGCTTTGCCGAATAATCAAAAAGTGATCAAAATTCGTTTTGATCGCGATATGCTGAAACCTAGCGGTTTTATTACTACTACACCTGCTCGTATTGCTTTGGATTTCCCGAATACTGGTGTCAGCCTTAGTCAGCCAGTACTTCAATATAACGACTCATTGCTTAGCCAAATCGCGGTTGCTCAGGATAGTAGTAAGACTCGTGTTTTGCTCAATTTGAATAGACCTGGGCAATATAATGCTGAAATCAGAGGTAATGAAGTTTGGATTTATTTGAACGAGACAGGTCAGGCATCCTCTTCGGCTGTAAGAGCCACAGCTCCTAGCAACCAAATCCAACAAGAGTCTCTTGGCGTAACTGAGAGCAGGGCTACTGCAGGTCAAAATGCTCTTGGTAGTAATACTGCAAATGTAGCTGTTGATTTCCACAAAAGTGCAAATAATTCCGGTGTGATTGAAATTAATACTGCTGGCTATCGCGGTACTCCTGAAGTTAAACAGCGTGCTAATAACTTGGTTATTTTACTGAAAAATAACCAACTGCCGATTGCTGCGCAGCGCAATTTGGATGTAACTGATTTCAGTACCCCAGTTCGCACCATCAGCTTGCGCCGCTTGGGTAACGATACAGAGATTACTATCAAAAATCAGGGTGGCTGGGAGCACAAAGTTAACCAATCTGCTGGTAGGTATACTATTACAGTTTCTCCTAAATCTACAGTAGCTGAAGATGGTATTAACCGTAATCGCAACCGTAATTTTACCGGTAAACGTGTTTCTTTAGACTTCCAAGACGTAGATGTGCGTACTATTCTGCAGATCTTAGCTAAAGAATCTAATATGAATATTGTGGCCAGTGACAGTGTTTCTGGCAAAATGACCTTATCATTAAAAGATGTGCCTTGGGATCAGGCCCTAGATCTGGTAATGCAGTCACGAGGGTTAGAATCGCGTCGTAACGGTAATATTATCCGTGTTGCTCCGGCGGAAGAGTTCCGTAAAATTGATGTTGAGACTCTGGAAAATGCTAAGCGTATTGAAGAACTCGGTCCTTTAGTATCTCGTACGTTCCAGTTGAAATACAAAGATGTCAATGAATTCCGTAAAATTTTGAATATTAGTGATACGGGTAGTTCAGGTGGTAGTGGCAACAATAATAATACTTTGTTGAGTAGTCGGGGGTCAGCTGTAATTGATCCAGCTACAAACACATTGATTATTAAGGATAATCAGAATGTTATTAAAGAGTTTGAACGATTAATTGAACAATTGGACGTTCCTGCTCGCCAAGTGATGATTGAGGCTCGAATTGTTGAAGCTAATGATGGTTTCTCCCGTGCCTTGGGGGTGAAGTTTGGTTACAACAAAACTTCTGGCTCAACTAGAATTGGTAGTGGCTTAGGTAGCGGTGGCGCTAACGGGAATACGTTCTCTATTGCACCGAACGTGAACTTACCGGCTATATCAGCAACCTCTTCTATCACTATAGTTCGGGCATTATCTTCTGGTGCTTTGGGATTAGAGTTAACCGCTATGCAGGAACAAAACCGCGGTAAGATTATTTCTAGCCCGCGCGTGCTGACTCAAGACCGCAAAGAAGCCACCATCAAGGCTGGTCGCGAGATTCCTTACCAAGAAGCTTCTTCCAGTGGTGCTACTAGTACCAGCTTCAAAGAAGCGGTGTTAGGGTTGACTGTTACCCCGCAAATCACGCCTGATGGTAACGTGATTATGGATATCAAGCTGAATAAAGACTCAGTGGATGAAAACTGTAGCGTACTGGGTACTCCGTGTATTAACACTAAAGAGCTGGTTACCCGTGCGATGGTGGAGGATGGTGGTACCATCATCTTGGGTGGTATCTATGAGGAAGAGAACTCTAATTCCCAATATAAGGTACCGCTGCTGGGTGATATTCCGGTTGTTGGCAACTTGTTCCGTGGCACTAGACGTAATAACAGCAAAAACGAATTGCTGATCTTCATCACCCCGCGTATCATGGGCAGTGAAGGTAACGTTCTGCGCTACTAAGCCACACTTTGCCGATTGATTCGGTTACAATGCCTGCCATGGATACCATGGCAGGCAATATTTTTTTTATCGGATTGATGGGTGCGGGCAAAACCACTCATGGCAAGCAGTTGGCAGCGTTGTTACAACGCGATTTTATTGATAGCGACCAACTGATTTGCCAACGCACCGGCGTTTCTATCGCCACTATTTTCGAGCTGGAAGGGGAGGGTGGTTTTCGCAAGCGCGAAGCTGCCATTATTGACGAACTGACCCGTCGACATCCCATTATCCTCGCTACCGGTGGAGGAGCTGTCTTGTCTCCCGATAATTGCCATTGTTTGCATACCCGAGGCACGGTGATCTATCTGCATGCAACCCCTGAAATCCTATACCGGCGCATCCAATATGATAAGAACCGTCCTTTGCTTCAGGTAGCTAATCCACTCGATAAGCTGCAAACACTCTACCAACAGCGCGATCCGCTTTACCGCGAAACAGCCCATCTCGTGTTTAATATTCCGCCGCAGCACTCCTGCCCACAAATTACCAAGCAGCTATTGCAGCTGATTCAACAACATCAACATAGCCAAGAAAACCGATAATGCAAACCCTGCACGTCCATACCCCCGGCCACAGCTATCCTATCTACATTGGCTCTCGCTTGCTCGATAATTTAGCCGAACATATCCGCCCGCATATCAGTGGTAAAGCCGTTATCATCAGTAATCAAACTGTTGCCCCGCTTTACCTTAATCCCGTTCAAGTAGCCTGCCAACAACTCGGCATTAGCGTTTGCGACATCATCCTGCCCGACGGCGAACAATACAAAAATAATGAATCTCTCCAGCAAATCTACACTGGCCTGTTGCAGCATCATGCCGATCGACGCACCACCATCCTTGCTCTCGGCGGTGGCGTAATCGGCGATCTTGCCGGCTTTGCTGCCGCCACCTATCAGCGTGGCATCCCCTTCATTCAAATTCCCACCACCCTGCTCAGCCAAGTCGATTCATCCGTGGGGGGAAAAACCGGTATCAACCATCCACTCGGCAAAAACATGATCGGCGCGTTTTACCAGCCCCAAGTCGTCATTGCCGATACTGCCACTCTGCAAACCCTTCCTCCGCGTGAATTTTCCGCGGGGCTTGCCGAAGTCATCAAATACGCCTTGCTCGGCGACATTGATTTTCTCGCTAGGCTCGAACAAACCATGTCCAGCATTATGCAGCAAGAGCAAACCGCTCTCGCCGATACTATCCGCCACTGCTGCCAAATGAAGGCACACATCGTTGAGCAGGACGAAAAAGAACAGGGCATCCGCGCCCTCCTTAACCTCGGCCACACCTTCGGCCATGCCATCGAAACCCAAATGGGCTACGGCAACTGGCTGCACGGTGAAGCTGTAGCCGCCGGTATGGTGCTCGCCGCCCGCCTGTCCGAGCGCAAAGGCTACCTGAAAACCGCCGACACCGAACGCATCATCCGCCTGCTGCAAGCCGCACGATTGCCCGTTGCACCGCCAGAGTTTGCGGTCGATACCTGGCTTGCCCACATGCAGCACGACAAAAAAAATCAAGCCGGCCAAATCCATCTTGTTATTCTTAAACAGCTTGGCCTAGCCGCAGTGGAAGCTGGCTTCAGCCGTGAAGACATGGCAGCCTTGCTACAAAGCATCTGATTGCCCGTTGCAAGCTGGTTGGCTAATTGATCAAGTTGATACAGCAATACAGGTCGATGCCATATTGGGAATAAAAATCTTAGTTTTGCAGAAACTCGCCTTTTTGTGGAAATCTTACTTTCAGGTAGCCTCTTATGCAGCAGGCTACCTGAAAATTATTTTGGCTATTGGGCATGGTTTAAGTTTAAGGTTTGCTAAAAAATAAGGCTTTGTCTTTGATAATGATCCAGAAAATGAATATGAGCAGAAGGCCGGTTTGGATGATTTTGCTATCGGGATGGGTGGCGAAAATTTCGTTGCCGAGGTTGGCAGATAGGTGGAACAACACGGCAATCAGGATACTGCGGCCGCTTTTCAAATACAGCCAGTTGGAAAGCAACACGAATACAATCATGCTGAACACAAAATTAGCGGTATATAGTGCGCCTTCAGCTACTACTTGGCTGTGGTAGTAGCCCTGAATAAAGGCCAGTGGCAGATGCCACAGCGCCCAATATACGGTAAAGATCATGGAGGCGGTGAACATACTGAATCAGCTCAATAATGCATCGGTGCCATAGCTGTGCCAGGCCAGTTCTTCAATGATGGCTGCAGAAATGAGGAGGAACCACGGCGAGACCATAGCTGAGCTAAATGAGGGGTTGCCGGAGATGTGGAATTACGCCATGCTGTGCCAAACAGCAGGGAGATAAATTGTGCCAATATCAAGGTAAATGGTAGGAGCAGAAGGGTGCACAGCAGATAGCGTTTGGGAAAACCGCCCAGCTTCAGCAGCCGGTTGGCAGCATTGGAACGCAAGCCGGGATTGCTTCGCAGCAGCCATAGCGCCAGCAACATTGGCGATACCAGCCCGATTATGCTTAAACCGGTTTGTATGTATAGCATAGTTTTTGAAGGCTGATGATGGCTGATATAGGCGGCGGTGAACCACAACAGCCAGGGAATGAGCAGGGAAAGGGAGAAGAAGGTGAGGGGGCGGTAGGTTTGTTGTATGATGGTTTGGTGTTTGCTATGTTGGAAAAATTTTCAGGTAGCCTTCTGTGGTGGGAAGGCTACCTGAAAAAATAAGGGGCTGTCCTAGATAACCAGGAATATTCAAAATTGATTAAAATATTCCTATGAGAAAAAGTCGCCTCAGCCAGCCCGTTCAAAACAAACTGATCGAATTGTTCGTTGCAGGAGCAACCGCCCGTACTGCCGCCGAATTGGCCGGAGTCAATAAAAACACCGCTGCCTACTACTTTCACCGTTTACGCTTGCTTATCTTTAATCGTTGCGAACACTTGGAAATGTTTGATGGCGAAGTAGAAGCAGATGAAAGCTATTTTGGCGGCTGCCGCAAAGGCAAACGCGGTCGCGGAGCAGCCGGAAAAGTGGTGGTATTCGGACTGTTGAAGCGTAACGGTAAGGTTTACACCGTTACCGTGGCCAATACTCAGTCGGCTACCCTGCTGCCGATTATCCGGGAGAAGGTAAGGCCGGACAGTGTGGTCTATACTGATTGCCACAGTGCCTACAATGTATTGGATGTTAGCGAGTTTAACCACTTGCGCATCAATCACCGCACCTGTTTTGCAGACAGGCAAAACCACATTAACGGGATTGAGAACTTCTGGAGTCAGGCCAAACGCCATTTGCGTAAATTCAACGGCATTCCGAAAAAGCATTTCGAACTGTATTTGAAAGAGTGCGAATGGCGATTTAACAACAATGAAATGAAATCTCAAATTGCCATGTTAAAACAAATGGTAAAAGATAGTCTAACCTAGTTATCTAGGACAGCCCCAAATATTATTCCGCTTACTTAACAATTTCCACCGGGCCGTGGTCGTCGCAGTGGTCGCCGTGTTGGTGGTGCAGACGGCCGTTTACGATGTAGTCGATGTGATCGCCGTGCGGTACGGCTTCGTGGCCGCAGCCTTCGCCGTGAACATGACCGGCACAAGTTTGCACGGGGTGGCAGCCGTCGGGGTTGGTGGCGTTTACATCGAGGCTGTGCTCGTCGTAGTGGCCGTTGTGTTCGTGGTGCAGGTGGCCGTCATGGATGTAGTCAATGTGGTCACCGTGTTTGATTGCGGTGTGGCCGCAGCCTTCGCCGTGAACGTGTTGGTGGTTGGCATGGGTATGGCAGTTGCTCATTTTGTTTCCTTTCATAAGGGTGTGTTTATAGATGGGGTAATGATAGCGGAAACAGATGTCGGTTGCAAGTAATTTATTGATTTATATGAATTTATAATTCAGTATAACGTAACGGGGTAGGGTATAACATTGGCGAGTGCGGCTGGGTTTGTTTGGGTTGAATTGAAAAAATTTCAGGTAGCCTGCTGGGAAAGGCTACCTGAAAAATATTGTGCGGCTTGCTTGCTTAGGCTTTGGCCAAGGCGGCTTTGAGCTGTTTAAGGCTGTGCCAGGCTTGGGCTTTGAGCTCGGGCTGGCGCAGGAGGATGGCAGGGTGGGGGACGGTGAAAGCGGGGGTGTGGCCGATGAGTTGTTCGAGCAGCCAGCGGCGGGCGGGGTCGTAGAAGCTGTTGCCGAGCAGGAGGACGGCTTGCGGCTGTACCCAGGCGAATTCTTGGCGGATAAAGGCGGCGCAGCGCACTTGTTCTTCTGGGGTGGTTTTGAGGGCGATGCGCGGTGTGCAGCGCAGCCAGGCGGTGCGAAAAACTTGTTCGGGCGCCAAGCCGATAGCAGCGAGCATATTGTCAAGCAGCCGGCCGTGTCGGTCGCTGATGAGCCGGCCGGTTTCGTCGTCGCTGGGGGCGGGGTTGAGGCTGATCACCATGAGGCGGGCGGGCATGGCGCCATAGCCGCTGAGGGCTTGTTTGCGCTGGCTGTGTAGGGAGCAGGTAGCACAGGCGGCGGCTTGCCGTTGCAATTCCTCGGGGCTGGCGAAGGCGGTGTGGGGCAATACCGCCCACAGCCATTGTACGACGGCGAGTGGGTCGCTTTCGCTTTCGGCTGGCGCGGGAGCAGGCAGGAAAGGTTGAGGAGTGGCGATGGCGGCCAGCACATCGGCACGGTGGCCTTGCGGGGGTGGCGTGGTGCGGGCGGCCGGTTGGTTTGGCGCAAGGCTGTGGTTTGGATGTTGCTGAAGTCCGCCGGCCTCGATTTGGCGAAGTTCACCTCGTTCACTTTCAGGTAGCCTAGGTTGGGCTGCGGGGGTGATGGAGTGGGGCGGGTTGGGTTGAAGCGCGTTGTGCCCGCTTGGGCGGGGTTCGCTTTGTCTGTTTTCAGGTAGCCTTTGCGATTCGGGGCGGGTGTTTTCGGCAATGCGGGCGCTGCGTTTGAGCCACATGGGGCCGAGGCCGAGGGCTTCGTGCAGGCGGGGGTAGCGGCTGCTCAGCATGGTTTCTCCATCAGCAGGGCGTCTTCGCGGCTGCCGTCCGGGCAGGGGTAGTAGCCGGGGCGGCTGCCGCAGGAGATGAAGCCGTGTTGTTGATACAGGGCAATGGCAGCGCGGTTGCTGTGGCGCACTTCGAGGAAGATGCGGCGGATTTTTTTGGCATCGGCCTGTTTGAATAGGTGATCAAGCAGCAGGCTGGCCACGCCTTGGCGGCGGTAGGCAGGGGCGGTGTCGATGAGGTGCAGCTCAGCTTCGTCGAGGATGGTTTGCCACACGATGAGCCCGGCCAGCTCGCGGCCTTGTTCGGCCAGCAGCACGGTTTCGTTGGCATGGCCGATGCAGGCGGCGAATTGCTTTTCCGACCAAGGGGAGGGATTGCATTGCGCATCGAGCGCGGCCAGGGCAGCGCTGTCGCCTGGGCGGGCAAGGCGGACGATCATGCCGCTCCTTTGCGCGCGGCCTGTTCGGCTGCGGTGAGGGCGACTTTGTTGCGTACGTAGAGCAGTTCGGCCTCGGCAGCGGAAACGGCGGGGTAGTGGCCGGAGGCGGCCAGCGCCAAGTAGTGCTCGGCGGTGGGCATGTCGGATCGGCCGGGGAAGGTCGGGGGCTCGAGTAGGGCGAAAGCGTTGCCGATGCCGCTGATGCTGCTAGGGTTGAGGCTACCTGAAAGGTTTTCAGGTAGCCTGATTTCATCGGCTTTGCCCACTTGGTAGTCGCTCAGGCGTTGTTGGGTTTGGGTGTTGAACCAGGCATAGAACACTTCGCCCATGCGCGCGTCGGTGGCAGCCAGCACGGCAGTTTGGTCTGGACAGAGTGAAGCGACTGCATCGAGGCAGGGCACGGGAATGAGCGGAATGCCAAACGGCGCAGCCAAGCCTTGTGCCACACCGGCGCCGATGCGCAGGCCGGTAAATGCGCCCGGGCCTTGGGCATAGGTGATGGCGGCCAGTTCGCGCACAGTCAGGCCGGCTTCGTCTAGCAGGGTGGCAATCTGCGGCAGGATGAGTTCAGACTGCCGGTTGCCGGTCTCCTGATGGAATAGATTGGTATGGCCGTTGTGCCGCAGCGCCAACGACAACCACTGGGTGGAGGTGTCGATGGCGAGCAGCGGCTGTTCGGCAAAAATGGTGTGGCTCATGCTATGTAGCTTCAGTCTGCTGCCACGATTTTGGACAGATTGCGTACCAGCGCGGAGAGCATAGACAAGTCGGCCGGTTCGTAGTGCTGCATGTCGGCAATCTGGCTGCGGGCTGCAGCAATTTTGGCAGCGGCACGGCTGTTGCTACCGGCCTGCAGGAAGTCGCGCGTGAACGCCAAATGGATGTTGGTGGCGTCTTCATACATGGCCAAACCGGCTTGCGACTGCCATTGGTTGTCGCTCGGCAGCTTGGCGATGGCGCGGTAAATCCAGCTCATGTTCAGCTTTTCAGAGAGCATGAAGTAGGCCTTGGCAACGGTGGCGATGGGCTTGTCGATTTTGGCAGCCAAATCCACCACGGCCAACACATTGGCGGCAAAGGGCAGACGCGCGAGCATGGCCACATCCTGCTGGCTGAGCACATCGTAGCTGCTGAGCCAGGTTTCGCGTTCGGCGATACTGGGGTGCTCTTCGGCCTGAATGCGCTCCGGCAGTTGCTGCATGAACTCAGTAGTAGGAGCGCGATAGTGGCTGATGAGGCTGCCGATGTTGTCGAAGGGGCGTTTGCTGCGCAGCAGCTGGCCGGCTACATGGCCGATAAGGTCGGCAATGTCGGCGCACAGGCGCATTTGTGCTTCGGCAGGCAGGCGGTTGTCGAGCGCCTGCACGGCTTGGAAACGGGCTTCGCCGTCGAGCAGGATGTCGGCCACCCAGTAGGCGCGCACCACATCGGCCACGGAAGCTTGGTTTTCTTCGCTGCAACGTTGGATGAAGTGCATACCCATGCGGTTGATGACGCGGTTAGCCAGCTGGTTGGCGATGATTTCGCGCCGCAGATAGTGCTGCTGCATTTCGCTGCCGTATTGCTGCTGGAGCGGGGCAGGGAAATAGCGGATAAGCGCGGGCAGGAAGTTGGGATCGTCGGGAAGGTCGCTGCCCAAGAGGTTGTCTTGGCAGTGCATTTTGCTGTAGGACAGCAATACTGCAATTTCCGGGTTGCTCAGGCCTTTGCCAGCTTCGTCGCGGCGGTTGATTTCGGCTTCATCCGGCAGGAATTCCACAGCGCGGTCGAGGCTGGCGTTTTCTTCCAGATAACGGATGAGCGAGGCAGCGGTTTTCAGGTAGCCTGCCGGGTTGAGCTGGGCAACGGAGAGGGCTTGGGTTTGCAGATAGTTGTCTTGCAACACCAGTTGCGCCACTTCGCCGGTCATATCACGGAGCAATTCGTCGCGCTCTTCCAGCGTCAGGCGTTCGGCGCGCACGGCTTCGCCGAGCAGGATTTTGATGTTTACTTCGTGGTCGGAGCAGTCTACACCGGCGGAATTATCGATGGCGTCGGTGCAGCAGCGGCCGCCGTTTTGCCAGTATTCGATACGGCCCAGCTGGGTGGCGCCGAGGTTGCCGCCTTCGCCCAACACTTTGGCACGCATTTCGCCACCGTTCACGCGCACTTCGTCGTTGGCTTTGTCGCGCACGTCGGCATGGCTTTCGGAAGCGGCTTTGATGTAGGTGCCGATACCGCCGTTGTAGATCAGTTCTACATCGGCTTTGAGCAGCTCGCGGATGAGCTCGTTGGGGGTGAGGCTGTCGGCTTCGATATCGAGCCAGGCTTTCACTTCGGGCGTAATCTCGATGGACTTGGCGCTGCGTTCATACACGCCGCCGCCCTGCGAAATCTGTGCACGGCTGTATTTTTCCCAACCGCCGCCACTTTGGAACAGGCGTTTGCGCTCTTCAAAGCTCTTGGCAGCACTGGGGTTCGGATCGATGAAGATGTGGCGGTGGTTGAAGGCGGCTTTGAGCAGGATATGCTCGGACAGCAGCATGCCGTTGCCGAATACGTCGCCGCCCATGTCGCCGATGCCGATTACGGTGAAGTCTTCGTTTTGGATGTCTTTACCCAAATGGCGGAAATGGCGTTTTACCGATTCCCACGCACCGCGTGCGGTGATGCCCATGCCTTTGTGGTCGTAGCCGGCGCTGCCGCCGGAGGCGAAAGCGTCGTCCAGCCAGAAGCCGTGTTCGGCGGAGAGGGCGTTGGCGGTGTCGGAGAAGGAGGCGGTGCCTTTGTCGGCAGCCACTACCAAATAGGGATCATCGCCGTCGCGGCGGTGTACTTGCGGCGGCGGCTCGATGCCTTCGGCGGTGCGGTTGTCGGTGAGGTCGAGCAGGGCGTTGATGAATATCTGATAGCAGGCGATGCCTTCTTTCAGGTAGCCTTCGTGGTCGGTAGCGGCATCGGGCAGTTGTTTGCACACGAAACCGCCTTTGGAGCCACCGGGCACGATCACGGCGTTTTTCACCATTTGTGCTTTCACCAAGCCCAGCACTTCAGTGCGGAAATCGTCGAAACGGTCGGACCAGCGCAGGCCGCCGCGCGCCACTTTGCTGCCGCGCAGGTGGGTGCCTTCCACGCGCGGGCTGTACACCCAAATTTCAAACAGCGGGAGCGGCTTAGGCAGGAAGGGGATGTCTTTGGATTTGATTTTCAGGCTGATTTCGGATTTCAGGCCGCCTTCTTTATCGGTTTGCCAGAAGTTGGTGCGGCACACGGCCAAAATCACGGAGCGGAAGGCATTGATGATGCGTTCTTCGTCCAGTGAGGGCACGTCGGCCAAGAGGCCGGTGAGTTCGCTGTTAATCATCAGCGCACGGTTATCGTCGGCTTCTTCAGGATGCAGGCGGGCGGAAAACAGTTCCACCAGTTTGGCGGCGATGGCGCCGTGGCGGAGGAGGGTTTGCTCGATGCGCTCTTGCGAGAACGGCAGGGTAGCCTGTTTCAGGTATTTGGCGATGGCGCGCAGCAGCACGCTGTTACGCCAGGTGATGTCGGCGGAGAGCACGAGGGCGTTGAAGCGGTCGTTTTCCACACGGCCTGCCCATACTTCGGCAAACAGCGCGGGCAGTTCGCTTCCCAAAGCATCGCAGCCATCGGCTTGAGCGTGGACAGGCACATTGGGTTTGAGGGAGAAGTGGTTCAGGCCGACGGCGCTGTTCTCGGTGTGCAGGGTATATGGCACAGCGGTATGCACGTCGAACCCCATGTTCCCAATAATGGGCAGGGTTTGCGACAGCGATGGGCTGATTTGCGGGGTGTAGAGGCGCAGCGCGTAGGGCGCGGCCGGATTTTCCTGCTCGGAGCAGACGGTAACCAACACGCGGTCGTCGTTGAGGAGTTCGGCGTGTTTGAGGTCGGTAATGGCCTGGTCGGGGCTGAAGGCTTCGCGGTAGGCGGCGGAGAAGGCGGTGTCGTCTTCGTGGGCGGCAGATGCAGATTTGGCCTTGGCTTTGTGTTTGGCTTCAGGCTGTTTTTTCTGTTCGGCTTTAGGTTGTGGTGCGGCAGCCTGCGGGGTGGTTTCGGCATTAGCTGCCAGGCCGGCAACGTGTTGTTCCAGCTCGCTGCGGGTAAAGGCAGGCAGTTTGCCGGCATTGGTGCGGCACAGGAATTGGATGCAGGCGAGCGGGTTGTCGTCGGTCAGTTGCACGGCGTATTCGCAGTTTTCGGCGGCCAGGGTGGTTTTCAGGTAGCCTGCAATGCGTTGGCACAGTTCGCTGCCGAATTGTTCTTTGGGCAAATAGCACAGCACGGAAACGTAGCGTTTGAATACATCACTGCGGGCAAACAGGCGCACACGCGGGCGCTGGCTCAGCGCAAGCAGGCCGGCAGCAGCTTCGGTCAGTTCTTCGTTGCTGGATTCAAACAGCTCGTCGCGTGGGTAGGTTTGCAGCAGGTGGCGCAGGTTGTGCTCTTGATGGCTGCCATCGGCAAAATCAAAGTGTTTTAGCACATGTTCGGCTTTGCCGCGCAGTACGGGGGTGTTCCAGATGCTGTCTGTGTAGGCGGTGGAGGTGTAGAGACCGATGAAACACCATTGGCCGACAACTTGGCCGTTGGCGTTGAGTTTTTGGATGCTGACTTGGTTAAGATAGGCCGGGCGGTGGATGCGGCTACGCTGCTGCGATTTGTTGAGCAGCAGGCGGTCGTGGTGCAGCCATTGTTTTTTGTCGGTATCGGAAAGGGCGGCAAAATCGTCGGCAATCAGATTGCTGTTACCGGCGAGAATGCCTTGCGCGGTGTTGGCTTTGGCCTGCAGGCGCGGGCTGCCGGAATGGTTGACCAAATCGTATTCGCAGAAGCCCATCAGGAGGAAATGGCGGTCGGCCAGCCAGCTGAGGAAAGAAACGATCTCCGCATCTTGGCTGCGACCTTCGTTCAGAATCATCTGGTTAACCAGCAAAAGCTGGCCGCGCAGTTTGTGTTCGCTTTCCACAATTGTGCCCAATTCGGCTAAGAGGCTGCGGATTTGTTCGGCCAGTTTTTGGTCTTGTGCGGCCTCGCCACCTTCCAGATACACGGCAACCAATGTTTCCTGTGCGCTGCTTTCTTTGGCAGCTTCTTCGAGAGTGGCAGCTTTGCCGTCTGCATTGCGTTTTACCTGCCATGCGCTGTGCAATACGGCCAAAGGCACACGCTGCTCACGGTTGAGCAGCATCAACAGGGAATCGAGCAAGAAGGGGAGGTGGTCGGCTACAATTTCCACCAGCGTCTGCTGCACAGTGTCACCAGTGGGCGAAACGCGCACCACGGCTTTGCCGGCGGCACGGGGCTCTTGGGCAAGCTTGCGGTGGGAATCGGCGGCAGATAATAGTTCGGTGTCGCTATAGCTGGCTAGGTCGGCAAAGTCGGCCTGGCGATAATAGCCGGCAAGGAAGGGGAGGAAATCTTCTGCAAAATTCTGTTGGCGGGCACTGTCTTGCAGGCGCAAAACGGGGGTCGGCAGGCTCATGCTGGGGCTCCTCTTGAGCTTCTTGGGTTGGTATGGCGGATTGCAATCTGAGCAACGCAGTTTGGCCGCGTTTCTCTTTGCCGGTTTTAACCCATCATAATGAAAATTAAGACGGGTTAATGATACGCGAAATATGCCGTTTGAGGTAGGGTGTGGCGGGGTGGTGGTAGTAGGATGTGGCTGAGAGGTTTCAGGTAGCCTTAGAGGGTGGTGTGGCAATAGCTAAAACACTTTTCTTTATAGGCTGTTATGGCGAAATTGAGTATTCTTAGATACAGGAGAGGCAGCCCGTAGGGTATCATAATCCATCGTGGGGAAAAACCTTGTTATTTGCTGTATAAAGAAGATGTTGCGATTATTAAATGACGATGCAGAACAGCAGGCTACCTGAAAGCACAGCTTCAACGAAGTTAAAACGAAGTTTCTGCGAAAAGAAAGCAGGCAGGCTGCCTTTATGGCAACCCGCCTGATTTGGTCGAATATGATGATTAGTGGTGATGGCCGTGTTCGCCGTGGACATGACCGTGGGCGATTTCTTCGGTGGTGGCGGGGCGGATTTCGGCCACTTTGCCTTTAAAACGCAGCTTCATGCCGGCCAGCGGGTGGTTGCCGTCTACCACGGCTTTGCCATCGGCGATGTCGGTTACGCGGTAAACCAGGGTGTCTCCGGTTTCGGGGTCGTCGGCTTCAAACATCATGCCCACTTCCACTTCCACGGGAAAAACGTTGAGCGGCTCGATGCGCACCAATTCCGGGTCTTGCTCGCCGAATGCGTCGTCGGGAGAAAGAGTTACATCTACTTCTTCGCCCACGGCTTTGCCGTGCAGTGCTTCTTCCACCAGCGGGAAAATGCCGTCGTAGCCGCCGTGCAGATAGGCGATGGGCTCTTCTGTTTTGTCGATCAGCTGGTTGTTGGCATCAAACATTTCATAATGCAGGGTTACTACGGTGTCTTTTTCGATGTTCATGGCAAGTCTTTCCTGCTTGGGAACGGTTGGGAAAGTGTCATTTTACCGCATTGGCAGGTTTAGGCAATGCGGCGGCGGCTTGGGCTGAGGTAGGGGAGATTTGCCGACACTCTGTTTGTTTGTATGCACAGTAGTGGGTGGCTGTGGCGAAATGACAGAGACAGCCTAGGTGTGTCGGGCTGCAGTTTGGTTTGAAGTTTGTTGTTTTCTGTTGATTTATTTTAGGTTTTGTTGGATTTGAGTAGGCTGGTAGGTAGTGTATGTGAACGGTGGAATGGCTTTCAGGTAGCCTTTGGGGCGGCAGGGATAGGGTGGTTTGTGAATATGGTTGGTTTACAAAAAGATAAAGTTTTTTTACTCGAACTAGGGCTAAGGCGGTTCAATAAAAGGTCGGCGTAGTAACGCCGGCTTAACTCTTGGCATATTCAAATTGTGTTTTCAGGTAGCCTTTCTGGGGAGGCTACCTGAAAATGGTGCGGAGCAGTGAAAACTTTTTAATCAATCTTCAACAGGGCTTCGATGGCGGCGGTGTATTGGGGTAGGCGCGCCATTTCTTCTTCGAGCTTGTGTTGGCTGCCGGAGTTGTTGAGGGCGGTGTCGATTAAATCCAGTGCGGCGGCTGTGGCGAGGATGCGGCGGCGTTTGGCCGGGCTGATGTTTTTCTCGTCGAGCAGGTCGGTGATGTTGCCGAAGTTGCGGTTTTTCATCATACGGGGAGTTCCTATGTAGGCTGAGGCTACCTGAAAATGTGCAGGGTAAAAAATGCCCCGCGCCGGAGAGGCTGCGGGGCAGGATGCTTACTGTTGACGGTCGAGGCCGAAGGCTTTGTGCAGCACGCGGGTGGCGAGCTCGAGGTATTTTTCATCGATCAGCACGGAAATTTTGATTTCGGAAGTGGAAATCAGCTGAATATTGATGTTTTCCTCGGCCAGGGTGCGGAACATGGTGGAGGCCACGTCGATGTGCGAGCGCATGCCGATGCCGACGATGGATACTTTGCATACGGTGTCATCGCCGTGGATATCGGCCGCACCGATGCTTTCCTGCACGCTTTGCAGCAAATCGATTGTGTGGCGGTAGTCGCCACGTGATACAGTGAAGGAGAAATCGGTGGTGCCTTCTTCGCCGGCATTTTGGATAATCATATCTACATCGATGTTGGCATCGGCCACCGCACCCAAAATCTGATAGGCGATGCCGGGTTTGTCGGGCACGCCGCGCACGTTGATGCGGGCTTGGTTTTTGTCGAATGCGATACCGGATACAATGGCTTTTTCCATGTTGGGGTCTTCCTCGTAAGTAATCAGGGTGCCTTCGCCGCCATCGGTGAGGCTGCTCAATACGCGCAGGCGCACTTTGTATTTGCCGGCGAATTCCACCGAGCGGATTTGCAGCACTTTGCTGCCCAGGCTCGCCAGTTCGAGCATTTCTTCAAACGATACGGTGTTCATGCGCCGTGCTTCGGGCACCACGCGCGGGTCGGTGGTGTAAACCCCGTCCACATCGGTGTAGATTTGGCATTCGTCTGCCTTGAGTGCGGCGGCCAGCGCCACGGCGGAAGTATCGGAGCCGCCGCGCCCCAGCGTGGTAATGTTGCCTTCGGCATCTACGCCTTGGAAACCGGCCACAATCACCACCTTGCCTGCCGCCAAATCGGCACGCATTTTGCTGTCGTCGATGTATTCGATGCGGGCTTTGGTGTGGGAATTATCAGTTTGCACCAGCACCTGCCAGCCGGTGTAGCTCTTGGCCGGAATGCCGATATCCATCAGCGCCATGGCCAAAAGGCCGATGGTTACTTGCTCGCCGGTGGCCAACACCACATCCATTTCGCGTGGGTCGGGAAACTCCTGAATTTCGTGCGCCAACGCCACCAGGCGGTTGGTTTCGCCGCTCATGGCGGATACCACCACCACCACGTCGTGCCCTTCGGCACGGGCGCGGGCAATGCGTTTGGCCACATTCTTAATGCGCTCGGGGCTTCCCACTGAAGTCCCGCCATATTTCTGTACCAATAAAGCCATTTGCTTGAATACTCTCTTTACTTTTGAAGCCAATCCGTATCACACCTGGCAACGGATTGGCCGAAAATTGGGAAGTGGACAGTTTGCCGATATATCAGGCAGAGCGGCATTATTGCCAGTTCGGCATAAAAAAACAAGCCTCACATCGCCGAAGCCGAGCCATTACCTAGGGGCACGGCAGTATTTCGCGACAGAACTTTCCCCTTGTCAGGCCAACTGCCGCGCAAAGGGTTTGCTACAATCCGCCTGCCCGAATACGCAAACGGTTACCTGAAAACAAATTGTCTGCCCCTATTTTCAGGTAGCCCCAACCCCCATCAAGGCTACCTGAAAAATTCCATCATGCTCCGCACCCTCAAAACCATCTGGCACGGCCTCACTGCTAAAGGCGCACTCTTTCCCCACCAACTCGCCTTCACCCTGCTCATCCCCCTGCGCAACTGGGCGCTTTCCCCCGCTGAGCTGGTGCGCCGGCTCGAGTTGCAGCCGCAACAGCGAATTCTCGAAGTAGGCTGCGGGCCGGGCTATTTCAGCCCTGCGCTCGCCCGTGCCGTGCCGCAGGGCAGCTTAGTGTTGGCCGATATTCAGCCCGAAATGCTGGCCAAGGCACGGCAGCGACTGGAAAAACGCCATATTACCAATGCCGAATACCACCTATGCAGCGGCAGCAGCTTTCCCTTTGCCAGAGGCTCGTTTCACCGCATCGTGCTGGTAACCGTTTTAGGCGAAGTAGCCGACCAAGCGGCCTACCTCGCCGAATTCCACCGTCTGCTCGCTCTAGACGGGCTGCTGTCCATTTCCGAAGCCGCCGGAGATGCGGATAAACTTAGCCGCACCGAGCTTATCCAATTGCTCGAGCAATACGGCTTCTCTCCCGTGCAACAATTCGGCAACGATCGCAATTACACGTTGAATTTCGGCAAAACAGATTTGAGCTTGGCAGAAACCTGCTGAGCTTTCAGGTAGCCTCATCCAATAGTTAAAAAGGCTACCTGAAAATAAAAGATACAAGGAAAACAATATTATGGCCAAAGCCCCCAAAACCCTCTACACCTGCACCGAATGCGGCGGCACCGTGCCCAAGTGGCAGGGCAAATGCCCGCACTGCGGCGAGTGGAACACCTTGCAGGAAGGCCTAGCCGCGCCCGAGCCGAAAAATGCCCGCTTTCAGTCTTGGGCGGCGGACACTACGCAAGTGCAGGAACTCTCCAAAGTTACCGCCGCCGAAGTGCCGCGCGAGCCCACCGGTATGGGCGAACTCGACCGCGTGCTCGGCGGCGGGCTGGTGGACGGCGCGGTGATTTTGTTGGGCGGCGACCCGGGCATCGGCAAATCCACGCTGCTGCTGCAAACCGTCGCCCTGATGGCGAAAAAACGCAAAGTGCTGTATGTGTCGGGCGAGGAATCGGCGCAACAGGTCGCCCTGCGCGCGCAGCGGCTGGGGCTGGATGCGGACGGCGTGCATCTGCTGGCGGAAATCCGTTTGGAAGCGGTGCAGGCTGCTTTGAAGCAGCACCAGCCCGCCGTGGTGGTCATCGACTCAATTCAAACCATGTATTCCGACCAAATCACCTCCGCGCCCGGCTCCGTGTCGCAGGTGCGCGAGTGTGCCGCCCAGTTCACGCGCATGGCCAAGCAGATGGGCATCGCCATGATTTTTGTCGGCCACGTCACCAAAGACGGCGCGATTGCCGGCCCGCGCGTGCTCGAGCATATGGTGGATACCGTGCTGTATTTTGAAGGCGACCAGCATTCCAACTACCGCATGATTCGCGCCATCAAAAACCGCTTCGGCGCGGCCAACGAGCTGGGCGTGTTCGCCATGCTGGAAAACGGCCTCAAAGGCGTGTCCAACCCCTCCGCCATCTTCCTCGCCAGCTACCGCGACGACGTGGCGGGCTCGTGCGTGCTGGTAACACAGGAAGGCAGCCGCCCGCTGCTGGTGGAAATCCAAGCACTGGTGGACGACGCGCACGGCTTCACGCCCAAGCGGCTCACCGTCGGCCTCGAACAAAACCGCCTCGCCATGCTCTTGGCCGTGCTCAACCGCCACGCCGGCATCGCCTGCTTCGACCAAGACGTGTTCATCAACGCCGTGGGCGGCGTGAAAATCAGCGAACCGGCAGCGGATTTGGCGGTGATTCTGGCGATGGTATCCAGCTTTCGCAACAAACCGCTGCCCGAAAAAATGGTCGCCTTCGGCGAAGTTGGCCTGAGCGGCGAAGTGCGCCCCGTGGCACGCGGGCAGGAACGGCTGAAAGAGGCGGAAAAACTCGGCTTCAAACGCGCCATCGTGCCCAAAGCCAACCTGCCGCGCAGCAGGAAAGAATTTCCCAGCCTGGAAATCTTCGGCGTGGAACGGCTGGATGAGGCGGTGAGATTGTGCAGGGATTTGGTAGATTAGGTTTCAGGTAGCCTGTGAGTGGATAAAGGCTACCTGAAAGCGCAGCTTCCATGCAGTGAAAACGAATACAGTAAACTTCTGCGCAACTAAAAACAGCCAGGCGAATTTGCCATGAACCAATCATCCGTCATTGAAAAGCTGCATCGCGTGTACACCGATTTCCTGGCCTGGAAAAGCGCCGAGTTTGGCAAACAACCCGAGCAGGAAATCGGCGGTGAATGGGAATGTAATTATGCCGCCATGCCTGAAGTGTGGGCGGCGTGTTTTGATTTTGCGCAGCAAATCCCTGCGCACGAATGGCAGCCCGAACAGGCCTGGCAGCTGCTTTATCTTACCGCGCGCGACAACGAAAGCGAATACATCGCCGGAATGCTGCCCGAGCCAGCCTTACTGCGGCTGTGCGAAACCTATCGGCAGCAGCCTGAGTATGATGCGGGCTGGCAGCTGGCCGTGCAGCTCCCGCGCCTCTCCAACCAAGCCGTTGCATGGCAATGGGCGGAATTTTTCTGCAACGACCCCGACGAATACACTTGCCGCCGCGCCCTGATGGTATCTGGCAGCATGCATGCGCCGCACACCGAACGCTATGCCGAACACTTTTGGCAGCGCGGCATCTACCGTGACGTTGCCGGCTGGGATGCGGATGAATACCAGAAAATTGCCGTGTTGCAGGCCTTGGCTGCTATGGGCTCGCCTTTGCTGCCGCAATATTTAAGCCTGGCTAGGCAAGATGGGCGGCGGTATTTGGTGCAGCAGGCGCAGGCTTTGGGCGGCTAGGCCGTTTTCAGTTTCATAGAAATACACAGTATTTTCCAGCAAGCGTAAGCTGAGTTGCCAAACCCAGCAAAACCATTGAATTTCTGATGCTGCCTGAACCGACCATTAGAAAAGGCTACCTGAAACTTTTCAGGTAGCCTTTTATTCAATCACTACTTACAGCGGTTTAGTCTTCGCCGGCAAATGCCAACAGCAGGCGCAGGAGGCCGGTGAAGATGTTGTAAATGGCAACAAACAGCGTCAACGCGGCGCTGATGTGGCTGTCTTCACCGCCTTCGATGATCACGCGTACCTGCCACATAATCAGCACGGAGCTCACGATCACAAACAGGGCGGATACGGTGAGTGAGAGCGCGGGAATGCTCAGGAAGAGGTTGGCTATCATAGCGATAAAGGCCACCACAAAGCCCACGGTAACGAAGCGGGCAATGCTGTTGGTTTGGAAGGTAGGCGATTTGGCCATAGCTGCCATGCTCAGGAACACGGCGGCAGTCATCACGGCGGCGATGCCAATGAGCTCGATGCCGTTGGAAAGCGCCAGGCTGTAGTTCAAAATCGGGCCGAGCGTGAAGCCCAGGCCGAAAGTGAGCACCATCAGCAGGGCCGCGCCCACATTGCTGTAACGGTTTTTCTCGATCAGGAAGCTCATGCCGTAGAAGAAGGCGAAGAAAATGCCCAGGGCAACCCAATAGTTGCCGGTGAAGCTGAACAGGCTCAGGCCGGTGGCCATGGCGACGAACGCGCCGGCAGCCGCCGGAAGGAACGAGAGCCCGAGCAGGCCGTAGGTTTTACGCAAAATGGTGCTTTGCGCGGAAACGCTGCTGCCCACGTCGGTGTAATCGTAAACATTGCGCGGTTGCATGTGGAAAAACTCCTCTTGATATCAAATAAAAAAGAAACGAATGCGGATTGTAGCAGCAAATACCCCGTTTGCAAAAAATTCAGCCGGCCGCTGCTGCTGCCTGTTTGGGCAGTTAAACAGCAAGATGGGGCAGCAGGGCAGGTTTGCAAGCGTTGCGGCATATATTTGGCTATAATTCAGCACTTTCTATTCTCTGCCGCACACCATGCCTGCTCCCCGCTATGCCGTTCTCGGCAACCCCGTGGCCCACAGCCGCTCGCCTGCCATCCACCAAATGTTTGCCGCCCAAGAAGGTACGGCGATCGAATATGAACGATTACTGGCCGAGCCGGGCTGCTTCGCCCAAGCTGCCGCCGCCTTTTTCGCTGCGGGCGGCATGGGCGCAAACGTAACCGTGCCGTTCAAAACCGATGCCTGTGCCTGGGCAGGCAGCCTGTCCGAACGCGCCCGTGCCGCCGGTGCGGCTAACACATTAATCAAACAAGCTAACGGCCGAATCCATGCCGATAATACCGACGGCCTCGGCTTAGTGGCCGATATTAGCCGCAACTTTCAGGTAGCTCTAGCGGGCAAACGCATCCTCATCATCGGCGCGGGTGGCGCAGCGCGCGGCGTGATTCTGCCCCTGCTCGAATGCCGCCCCGCCAGCCTCACTATTGCCAACCGCACCGCGGCCAAAGCGCAAGAGCTGGCTGCCATTTTCGGCATCCGCGCCGCCGAGTTGGGCGAGCTGCCTGCCGCCGGTTTCGATATCATCATCAACGCCACCTCCGGCAGCCTGAGCGGCCAAGTGCCCGCCATTGCCCCTGCTGTATTCGCCCAATGCGAACTCGCCTACGACATGGCCTACGGCCACGAGCCCACCGCCTTTATGCGCTTCGCCGCCGAATCCGGCGCAGGGCGCAGCGCCGACGGCTTGGGCATGCTGGTGGAACAAGCTGCCGAATCCTACCGCCTCTGGCGCGGTTTTTCCCCAAAAACCGCCCCCGTACTAGCCGCCCTGCGCGCCGGAGCGATTTAGCATAAATCTGCCAAAGGCTACCTGAAATTTTGGCCTCTCAGAAACTCAGCTTCCGGCAGAAACTCCATTTTAACTTCGTTGAAGCCGCTCTTTCAGGTAGCCTAAAAATCCTTTATAATCCGCTCCTTTTTTCCAAACCGCGGTTCGCAACCCTCCCGCGTTACCAAAACTAAGGACTCCCATGCGCAATAAAGAAGAGCTCAGCGGCCTCTCACTGCTGGGCAACACCGGCACGCAATATCCCTCAACCTACGCCCCCAAAATCCTCGAAGCGTTCGACAACAAACACCCCGGCAACGACTATTTCGTCAAATTCGTTTGCCCGGAATTCACCAGCCTGTGCCCACTCACCGGCCAGCCCGATTTTGCCACCATCCTCATCCGCTATATCCCCGACATCAAAATGGTGGAGAGCAAATCGCTCAAACTCTACCTCTTCAGCTTCCGCAACCACGGCGACTTTCACGAAGATTGCATCAACATCATCATGAAAGACCTCATCAAACTGATGAACCCGAAATATATTGAAGTGTTCGGCGAATTCACTCCGCGCGGCGGCATCGCCATCCATCCGTTCGCCAACTATGGCCGCCCCGGTACACCGTTCGAGCAAATGGCGCGCGAGCGGCTGTTTACACACGATATGCAGTAAGCCTGCGGGCTACCGGAAACCCATGCCGATTGCTGAAATTAAAAATCGTGCTACCTCTCTTCCCCCGCTGGATAACGCAGCACTGGCTGCCGAAATTCAGATGCTAAAACAGCACGGCGCGGCATGGCTGGCTTGTATTGCCTTTGTGCAAGCCAACCGCCGCATCAGCCTGAACGAAGCCAAACGGCTCACCCTTTCCCTGCTGGTTTTCAGCAATGAAGACAAAGCCGTTTTTGAACAGGCCTGCCAAATCATGCAGGCAGAGTTTGAGCAGGAAACATAGCAGCCATATTTTTCAGGTAGCCTCTACGCCTATCTCCTAAAATTTATAGAAAACATCATGTCTCATACCCTTCCTACCCACTACGCCGGCCAGCCGCTGCCAGCCGAATACCTCGCCATGATTGCCCAAGTACATGCCATCCAAGTGTATGAAACGCCTGAAGGTAAAAATGTGGATTTCGAACCGCCCAAGCTATTGTGCAAAACAGACCGCAACGGCCTGCCCTACTATGCAGACCTTTCCGACCCCGAGTTCTACTTCAAAGACATCGAAACCCGCAGCGATTGGCCGCAATTATCGCTGGAAGAAATACAGCAGGGCTTTACCATCGGCAGCCACAATGAAGGCCGCTTGTTCCTCCTGCCCAACCAATCCGTTTGGCTGATTTACAGCGATTTGTTCTACCAAAAAATTCCCGACCACTTCAGCCAATGGTTTGCCGGCCTCAGCTTCTCCTTTGAAGCAGGCGGCGAAGATTAGGTTTCTCCAACTAAGGCTACCTGAAACCCTATTTCCAACCCCGCGCGGTTCGCAACCCTCCCGCGCAGATTTTTATCTAAACCAAAACTAAGGACCATTCATGCAAAACTACCGCTTCACCCCCGCCCAACAGCAGCAAGCCCTCCGCTGGCTCGTTTTCTTCCACATCCTGGTGATTGCTGCCAGCAACTATCTCGTGCAGTTCCCCTTCAGCATAACCCTGCCCAACGGCTTCGAAGTACATTCCACCTGGGGCGCGCTCAGTTTCCCCTTCATCTTCCTCGCCACCGATTTAACCGTGCGCATCTTCGGCCAAAGCCTCGCCCGACGCATTATCTTCTTCGTTATGTTCCCCGCCTTGCTCGTTTCCTATGCCTTTTCCGTGCTGTTTCAAGAAGGCGCGTGGACAGGCTGGAGCGCGCTTGCTGTGTTCGTGATGCCCGTGTTCCGCATCGCCCTGGCCAGCTTTGCCGCCTATGCCGTGGGCCAAATCCTCGATATTGTCGTGTTCAACCGCCTGCGCCAGCTGAAATCCTGGTGGATTGCCCCCACCGCCTCCACCTTCGCCGGCAACGCCGTGGATACCGTGCTTTTCTTCTCCATCGCCTTCGCCGGCAGCAGCGATGCCTTTATGGCCGCCAACTGGCCGCACATCGCCTTTGTTGATTACTTGTTCAAACTCGTGATCGGCACACTCTTCTTCCTGCCCGCCTACGGCCTCATCCTCAACATCCTCACCCGCAAGCTCACCACTTTGCACCAGCCCGTTGCCACCGAAGCCGTATCCGCCCAGCCGGAAGCCGCCGGCCAATCCAATTAAACTTTCAGGTAGCCTTTTTTGCTCAAAGGCTACCTGAAACATCAAACCGCAGGCCGGGCATTCATGCCAAACAAC
Organism: Eikenella corrodens; assembly: GCF_900187105.1. Classification (NCBI taxonomy): domain Bacteria; kingdom Pseudomonadati; phylum Pseudomonadota; class Betaproteobacteria; order Neisseriales; family Neisseriaceae; genus Eikenella; species Eikenella corrodens. The sequence continues at coordinate 215,820 of NZ_LT906482.1, read as the reverse complement.
TGTCAGGCGAAAATATCGGGCATAAGCCTGCCAGCCGTCGGCTGATGTGTTTGCACCAGCATAAATATTTTCAGGTAGCCTAAGGCTACCTGAAACCATATTCTCTTACACCAATCCTAAAACCCGCCATGCCCCTCCTCACCCACACCCTTGCCAACGGCCACACCATCCAACTCCACCTCAGCCGCCGTGCTAAGAAAAACATCATCCTGCGGGCGCACAGCGAACACAGCCTGCGCCTCAGTATCCCTCCTCAGCTAAGCCTGTCCGAGTTGCGCCGCTGGCTGCAATATAATGAAACTGCCCTGCAGCAAATGCTCCAGCGAAGCCATGCCCCGCCTACTGCCCCCGGCCATCTCTGGCTCTACGGCCAGCCGCACCAACTGCAATCCCACGCCCAAGCCGCCATCCAAATCCAGACTGGCCGCATCCTCCTGCCCGCAGCCGAATGGCCGCAACAGCAAGCCCTCCTGCGCCAACACCTCCAGCCGCTGGCCGAAGCCTACCTCCTCCCCCGCCTCGCCACACACGCCCAGCGCCTGCAACTTATTCCCGAGCACACCGCCCTCAGCCGCGCCAAAACCTTCTGGGGCGTATGCCGCCGCCGCAATATCCGCCTCAACTGGCGGCTCGTCGGCGCGCCCGAATACGTGGCCGACTACGTCTGCGTGCACGAACTCTGCCACCTGTGCCACCCCAACCACAGCCCCGCCTTTTGGGCAGCAGTCGAACAACACACCCCGCATCGAACCGCTGCCACTGCTTGGCTCAAACAGCACGGCCGCGAGTTGTTTCTGCTGGGCTGAACCAGTTTTCAGGTAGCCTGAAGCCCGCAGCCTGCCAGGAACCTGTTACAATCTGCCTCACTAGCAAACACCTACCAAGGACAAACCATGCGAATCCTCCATACCATGCTGCGCGTCGGCAACCTCGACACTTCTCTCGCCTTCTACCAAGAGGTGCTCGGCATGAAACTTCTGCGCCGCAAAGATTACCCCGAAGGCCGTTTCACCCTTGCCTTTGTCGGCTACGGCAGCGAAGACGAAACCGCCGTGCTCGAGCTCACCCACAACTGGGATACCGCAAGCTACGACCTCGGCAACGCCTACGGCCACATCGCCATCGAAGTGGAAGACGCCTATGCTACTTGCGATGCGGTGCGTGCCAAAGGCGGCAAAGTGGTGCGCGAAGCCGGCCCGATGAAACACGGCAACACCGTTATCGCCTTCGTGGAAGACCCGGACGGCTACAAAATCGAATTCATCCAAAAACACGGCCGCGAAGATTAACACCATCGGCAAAAAGGCTACCTGAAAAATTTCAGGTAGCCTTTATTTATGGCAAAACGATAGGGGGGCTTATGCCCGGCCTTCATCCAAGGGCTTGAGCATGATGCAGCGGCGTACGCTGTAATAGGTTTCTCTGCGCGGCCAGGGGAGCTGGGCAAATTGATTTTCTTCTTCAGCGGTGCCATCTTGGTTGTCGATCATAAATTCCACGGTCATCGTTTCGTTGTCCGATTGGGCGTAGAAGAAGCGGATTAAATGATATTGCGCTGTGAGGTTTTGATGGCAGATGACGGCTTGCAGCGTGCTTTCCAGCGCTTCGGGGATGATGTTACCGATGGTTTCCGCATCGCCGCCGTCGGTGTTTTCGCCCAGTTTTTTCGTTGTCCAGTCGCCCAAAATGGCTTGGAAACGGTTGCCGTTGTGGGTGGTCCAGATTTCGTGCGGGCAATGGTTTTCGCTAGGGTTGAACGCATCCAGCAAAACGTGCAGGCTGTTGGTGCAGAAGCTTTGCAGGTTGCGCGAGAGGGCTTCTTCCAGACTCTCGCCGATGTCGCCGCAGCATTCGTAGAGTTCGCGCCCGTCGGGCAGGGTGATACCGACATCGAAACGGCTCACCACCGCGCCGTTGGCGTGTTCGCGCGGAAACGCCCAGGTTTCGAGCTGCACGGGCACAGCGAAATCGGGCAGGATTTTTTCGCCCCGCGTTTGGCAGGTATAGCCGTGGGCTTGCAGGATTTCTGCGAGGGCTTCGTTGAGGTTTAGGGTATCGAGTTCTTGAGGTTCCATGAGTTTGCTCTTGAGGCTACCTGAAAAATATGGTGGTTGATAGGGGCTATGTTGTTATCGATTCTAACAAAGTTTGGTGTAGCCTTAGTGCTGGTTGGTCATTTCGCTAATACAGCGCCGTACGCTGCGTTTGAATGAAACCAAGCGGTGTCCTGGCGTGGCGGAGTAGATGTCATCAACCAAACAGCGGCCGTTTGGGCTGCATTGCAGCACGAATTGCACTTGGGTGGCCGAGAAATCGCCGGGAAACTGCTGGAATACGGCTTCGATTCGGCCGTTGGCCAGTGGCCGGATGTTTAGCGTCCGATTTAGGCTGGCTTGATCCCAATCCTGCCCGGCAATAATCGGGTCGTAATCGATGCAGCCGACTTCGTTCGGTGGTGTATGCTGTTTGTCTTCTTGGTATACAGCCTGTAGATCGGCGGAAAAATGGCGTTCCGGATGTGCATGAATAGTATTGCCGTTTTGATAGGGTACATATAGGCCTTGGATCAAGGCCAGTTTTTGTGGGCGGAAATTGTCTGCTCCGGCTGTTGTGGCGCAGGCAAGCAATAGGGCGGTCAAAATATATTTTTGCATATTGCTTCTCCTAATAATTGTGTTCTGAAACAATGTTTCTTCATTATATCAGTTATATAAAAGGCTACCTGAAACTTTCAGGTAGCCTTTTGCCATACGGAAAAGCTTAATGCCTGAAATGCCGCATGCCCGTTACCACCATGGCGATGCCGTGTTCGTCGGCCGCATCAAAAACTTCCTGATCGCGCATCGAGCCTGCGGGGTGGATGATGGCTTTGATGCCCTGTTCGGCAATCACGTCCACGCCGTCGCGGAACGGGAAGAAGGCATCGGAGGCAGCGCATGCGCCATTTAAGTCCAAACCTGCGTCCTGCGCTTTGCGGGCGGCGATGCGGGTGCTGTCCACGCGGCTCATTTGGCCTGCGCCGATGCCATATGTTTGTCCGCCTTTGCCGAACACGATGGCATTGGATTTGACGTATTTGGCGACGTTCCAAACAAACAGCAAATCGTTCCATTCCTGCTCGGTCGGTTGGCGTTTGGAGACGACTTTCAAATCGGCGCGGCTGATGCGGTGGATGTCGGGCGTTTGTACCAACAGTCCGCCGCCGACGCGTTTGAGTTCAAAGCGGTTCGCACCTGCTTCTAGAGGCACTTCCAATACGCGCACGTTTTTCTTGGCGGCGGCGATTTCGAGGGCTTCGGCGGTGAACTTTGGCGCCATCAGGACTTCCATAAACTGGTTGTCGGTAATCTGTTTGACGGTTTCGCCGTCTACTTCGCGATTGAAGGCGATGATGCCGCCGAACGCGCTGGTGGTGTCGGTGGCGTAGGCGAGTTTGTAGGCGGTCAATGTATCGGCTGCAACGGCGACGCCGCACGGATTGGCGTGTTTCACAATCACGCAGGCGGGTGCGTCGAAGGATTTGACGGCTTCCCAAGCGGCATCGGCATCGGCGATGTTGTTGTAGGACAATTCCTTACCTTGCAGTTGTTTGTAGGCGGCGAGGCTGCCTGCGGCGGGGTACACATCGCGGTAGAACGCGGCGCGTTGGTGCGGATTTTCGCCGTAGCGCATGTCTTGCACTTTAATCCAGCTTTGGTTGAACTGGCTGGGGAATTCGCCGATTTCGGGCGTGCCGCTCAATACGTCGTCTGAAAGTGAAGTCAGGTAGTTGGAAATCATACCGTCGTATTGGGCGGTGTGGCTGAACGCCTTACGCGACAGGTTGAAGCGGGTTTTGTCGCTCAACGCGCCGCCGTTGGCTTCCATTTCGGCGGCGATGGCGGGGAAGTCGGCGGTGTCGGTAACGATGGCGACGTGTTTCCAGTTTTTCGCGGCGGAGCGCACCATGGTCGGGCCGCCGATGTCGATGTTTTCAATCGCGTCTTCCAGCGTGCAGTTTGGCTTGGCGATGGTGGCGGCGAAGGGGTAGAGGTTCACGCACACTAGGTCGATGTTGCCGATGTCGTGCTCTTCCATAGTGGCAACGTGATCAAGCAAATCGCGCCGGCCGAGAATGCCGCCGTGGATTTTTGGATGCAGCGTTTTCACGCGGCCGTCGAGCATTTCGGGGAAGCCGGTGTAGTCGGACACTTCGATGACGGGAACGCCCGCATCGGCAAGCAGCTTGGCCGTGCCGCCGGTGGAGAGGATGGCCACGCCGAGCTTGTCGAGCGTGCGGGCAAATTCGACCGCGCCGGTTTTATCGGAAAGGCTGATGAGGGCGCGTTTGATTTTAGGGAGCATGGGGATTCCTTTGTAGGGTAGATAATGGGAAGGGAAGGGGCTACCTGAAATTTCAGGTAGCCTTATTCATCAACGGTTGTTCTGTATGCGCTGCCCGGCGCGGCGGGCAGCGGGGCTGTTGGGGTAGGTTTGTATCAGCTTGCGCCAGGTAACGCGGGCGATGTCGCGTTGCTGCATGCCCCATTGGCAGCTGCCGACGCTGTAGAGGGCTTCGGCGGCTTTGGGGTTGGCGGCGAAGCGGGTGGCGAAGCGTTGGCCGGTGAGGATGACGGATTCGCAGTTGCGCAGTTTTTCGTGGCTCTGCATCAGCAGGAAGAGGGCGTTTTGCTCGGTGCGGCTCCCGCTGCCGCTGCGTTCGGCGAAGCGCAGCTGCTGCAGGGCTTGGCTGTAGAGGCCGCTGCGATAGAGTTGCAGGGCTTGCTGGTAGGCTTGCTCTTGCGGGTTTTCAGCCGGAGCGGCGGCGGGTTCGGCGCTGCTGTGGCTGGTGCTGCGGCGGGAGGCAGCGCGGGTGTCGAGGAGCTGGGCGAGCTGTTGCTGGCGTTGTTGCAGCTCGCCGATTTGGCTGCGCAGTTCGGCGACTTGCTGTTGCAGTTGGCCGATTTGCTGGTTGTGGGCGTTGAGCTCGGTTTCGATGCGCTGCGGGGGCAGGGGGCTGCCGGCAGGGGTTGGCGATGCTTGGGGCAGGGCGGTGCAGGCAGCGAGGCCGCAGAGGGCGGCGGGGATGATTAGGCGCATGGGGTTTCCTCGGGATGACGTTTGCGCAGCAGGGTGAGGCCGTCGCCCAGGGGTAGGGTGAGGGCGGCTACGCGGGAGTCGGTTTGCAGGGATTGGTTGAAGGCGCGGATGCGCTCGATGGATTCGGGCGCGGGTTCGGCATTTTCTTGATACACGCGGCCGCCGAGCAGGAGATTATCGATGGCGATGAGGCCGCCCGGGCGCAGCAGGGTGAGGCAGCGTTCGTAGTAGTGGGCGGTGGGCGGTTTGTCGGCATCGATCAGGGCGAAATCGTAGCTGCCGCTGCGGCCTTGCCGGATGAGTTGGTCGAGTGTGATGAGGGCGGGCTGGAGGTGGAGCCCGATTTTGTGTTCCACGCCGGCTTCGCGCCAGAAGCGACGCGCGGTGTTGGTGTAGGTGATGTTGATGTCGCAGGCGGTGAGGCGGCCGTGTTCGGGCAGGGCGAGGGCGACGGCGGTGCTGCTGTAGCCGGTGAACACGCCGATTTCGAGGCAGCGTTCGGCGCGGATGAGCTGCACGAGAAAGGCGAGGAGCTGGGCTTGCTCGGCGGCCAGGTGCATTTTGCCCATACGGTGCTGCGCGGTGGTTTGGCGCAGGCGTTGCAACACTTCTGCTTCGCGCGGGTTGATGCTTTTCAGGTAGCCTGCAAGGCCGGGGGGCAGATGGTCGGTGGCTGCGGTCATGGCGCGGCGCGGGATTTAGTAGGAATAGTAGGTGTAGGGTTTTTTGGCGACTTTGCCGGCGGCGAAATCGGCCTGCTCTTCGGGGTTGAGCTCGACATCCCACAACAGGCCGCGGTTTTGGAGGCGGCGTTCTTGCTCTTCTGGGTGTTCTTCGATGTATTTTTGCAGGAACTGGGTGGCGTCGGATTGGTAGTTATACATGGTGTGTTTTCCTGTGGTGCGGGGTAGCGGCGATTATAACGGAAAGCGCTTGGTTTGGCAGCCGTTGCGGCGAAAGGTTATACTGCGCACTTTATCTGAAACACGCGCCTGCGCGCACACCGCAGGCTACCTGAAAAACAAGAAGAGAATACCCCCCTATGCTGACTAGATGGCTGCGCAAAATCCTGCCGGGCAAACCTGAAGCCGCCGCAACATATTCACACAAACAGGTGCTGCCGCAAAACGAACACGGCATCACGCCGGACGGGATCAGCTATGCGGCGGAAAAGGTGGTGTCGCGGTTGCAGCAGGCCGGGTTTGAGGCTTATGTGGTGGGCGGCGCGGTGCGCGATTTGCTCTTGGGCATCGAGCCGAAAGATTTCGATGTGGCCACTAACGCCCGCCCCGAAGAAGTGCGCAAAGTATTCCGCCGCAGCCGCATCATCGGCCGCCGCTTTCAGATTGTGCACGTGATGGTGGGGCCGGAAACGATTGAAGTTACCACCTTCCGCGGCGGCGGCAGCCCCGCGCGGCAAAACGAACACGGCCGCATCATGCAAGACAACAGCTACGGCAGCATGGAGCAAGACGCTGCCCGCCGAGATTTCACCTGCAACGCCCTGTATTACAACCCTGCCCGCGGGGAAATCACCGATTTCCATCACGGCGTGGCCGATATCCGCGCCAAACGCCTGGTGATGATTGGCGACGCCCGCGCACGCTATCAGGAAGACCCGGTGCGCATGCTGCGCGCCGCCCGGCTTTCCGGCAAACTCGGTTTTCAGGTAGCCCCCGATACCGCTGCGCCGATTGCCGAATGCCTGCACCTGTTGCCCAAAGAGCCGCTGGCGCGCCTGTTCGATGAAGTGATGAAACTCTTGTTTTCCGGCGCAGCCATCGACTGCCTCAAACAGATGCAGGCCTTGGGCATGGATGGCCAAAGCGTGCACCCCCTGCTTGCCTGCGCTTTAGAAAGGCTACCTGAAAACCAAGGGCGCGGCATCGTGGTGCTTGCCCTCAACAGCACCGACAGCCGCCTGCGCGCCGACCAAGGCGTATCTGTGGGCTTTGTGCTGGCCGCCGTATTGTGGCCGCAGGTGCGCGAGGCTTGGCAGCGCGCTCAGAGTAGCGGGCTCAGAACCATGCCCGCGCTCAGCGCCGCCGTGGCCGAAACCCGCGCTAATATGGAAAAAGGTTGGGGCGTGCCGCACCGCTTCACCGCCTCGATGCGCGAAATCTGGCAGCTCCAGCCCCAATTTGAGCACCGGCGTGGCGCCCGCCCCTTCCGCCTGCTCGCCCAGCCCCGTTTCCGCGCCGCCTACGATTTCCTGCTGCTGCGCGCCCGCGCCGGCGAAGTGGAGCAGGGTATTGCCGACTGGTGGACAGCGTTCCAAGAAGCCGATGAAGAACAGCGCAAGCAGATGATTCAAGCCGCCGAACAACGCCCCGACAGCGGCGACGCCCCTGCCAAAAAACGCCGCCGCCGGCGCAAGAAGAAAACAGGCGCGGCAGATAAGGGCGCGGCCGAATAGGCGGTATTGGATTGAAGCAGCCGTAGGCCGGATTCCCGAATCCGATACCTTATTCAAAGGCTACCTGAAAATTCCGCCGACTCCGTTTTCAGATAGCCCCAATTCCAATCACTCAATGATTAAAAACGCCAAATGAAGCAAGCCATTATTGCCTTGGGCAGCAACCTCGAACAGCCCGTTTCCCAGCTGCAAAACGCTCTGGCCGCGCTGGCCGCGCATCCGCAAGTGCAGGTGTTGGCTGCTTCCTCGTTTTACCGCACCGCGCCGGTGGGTTATGCCGACCAGCCCGACTTTATCAACGCCGTGGCGCTGCTGGCTACCGATTTGCCCGCTGCCGAACTGCTCGCGCTGCTGCACCAAACCGAAGCCGCCGCCGGCCGCGTGCGCAGCTTCCGCAATGCCCCGCGCACGCTGGATTTGGATTTAATCGACTACGCCGGTCAAACGCTCGACAGCCCCGCCTTGCAGCTGCCGCACCCGCGCGCCCACCAGCGCGGCTTCGTGATGATTCCCCTGGCTGAAATCGCCCCGCAGCACATCCTGCCCGGCCAAACCGCCACCGCTGCCGAGCTGGCCGCTACTCTAGGCAATGAAGGTGTGCAACGTTTAGATGAAACAGAGAGTTAAGTTTTCAGGTAGCCTTTAATAGGCTGCCTGAACCCCCGAAGGCTACCTGAAACATTCCAAGGAGAAATCATGCAGTCAGACTACCGCTACATCGTTGTGGAAGGCCCCATCGGCAGCGGCAAATCCCCGCTCAGCCGCAAGCTGGCCGAGCATTTCGGCTGCACCCTCATCAGCGAGCAGCCCGAGAAAAACCCGTTTTTGGAACAGTTCTACCTCAATGCCGCCAACCACGGCTTAGCCGCCGAACTCTACTTCCTGCTGCGCCGCACCGAAACGCTCAACCTCATCGCCGCCGCCGACGAAATCGGCAACGCCAACCACAGCATGCAGCGCGTGGTGAGCGATTTCCTGCTGGAAAAAGACCAGATTTTTGTGCCCACCATCCTGCGCGAAGACGAGCAGGCGCTGTATTGGCAGCTCAAGCAAAAAATCATGCCCGAAATTCCCGTGCCCGATTTGGTGATTTACCTGCAAACCAGCGCTGGAGCCGCTGAAGCGCAGCTGCGCAGCCGTGGCGACAACCACATCAACCTGTTCCCACCCGGCTACCTGCAGCAGGTGCACGAGGAATACCACCGCTATTTCTACCTCTACGACCGCGCCCCGCTGCTGATTGCCAACACCGAAGAGTTGGATTTTGTGAATAATCCCGACCATTTCCAACTGCTGCTGCACGCCATCGCCAATATGCGCGGCAGCCGGCATTATTTGAACTTGAGCGAACGCTAGGGCAGAGGAGAAAGGCTACCTGAAAAATTTCAGGTAGCCTTTCTTCATCCCATGTATCGGCGGTAGGCCGGGCTACCATTTATATATCTCCCATTTACTTGTTCTAACAAAATTGCGCTGATGTTACCTGCGGGTTTCGTCTATACTTCGCCCTGCATTATCAAAGCTGGTCTTGACTTCGATCCTTGCCGCTTTCACGGTGGCAAACTGTGTTTAACCTAACTGAGGGAACTTTGATGAATCTACATGAATATCAAGCAAAAGAGCTGCTTGCGAGCTATGGTTTGCCGGTTCAGGGCGGGATTTTGGCCGCCAACGGCGAAGAAGCTGCTGCCGCCTACGATAAATTGGGCGGCAAATTTGCTGTGATTAAAGCCCAAGTGCACGCTGGTGGGCGCGGTAAGGCAGGCGGCGTGAAAGTGGTGAAAAGCCGCGATGAGGCCAAACAGGTGGCCGAAAGCCTGATTGGCAAAAATCTGGTGACTTATCAAACCGATGCCAACGGCCAGCCGGTAAACAGCGTGTTGGTGTGTGAAGATATGTATCCGGTGCAAACCGAGCTCTATTTGGGCGCGGTGGTAGACCGTGCCGCGCGCCGCGTGGTGTTTATGGCTTCCACCGAAGGCGGTGTGGAAATTGAAAAAGTGGCCGAGGAAACCCCGGAAAAAATCTTCAAAGTGGTTGTCGACCCGCTGGTGGGCCTGCAGCCCTGCCAAGCCCGCGAAGTGGCCTTCAAGCTGGGCTTGAAAGACAAACAAGTCGGCCAGTTTGTGAAACTGATGACCGGCGCCTACCAAGCCTTCATCGAAAACGATTTCGCCCTGTTTGAAATCAACCCGCTGAGCGTGCGCGAAGACGGCAGCCTGGCCTGCGTGGACGCGAAAGTGGGCATCGACGGCAATGCTTTGTACCGCCTGCCGAAAATCGCCGAGCTGCGCGACAAATCGCAAGAAAACGAGCGCGAGCTGAAAGCTTCCGAATTTGAGCTGAACTATGTGGCGCTGGAAGGCAATATCGGCTGTATGGTGAACGGCGCCGGCCTGGCGATGGCCACCATGGACATCATCAAGCTCAAAGGCGGCCAACCGGCCAACTTCCTCGACGTGGGCGGCGGCGCCACCAAAGAACGCGTGGTGGAAGCTTTCAAGCTGATTTTGGAAGACAAATCCGTGAAAGGCGTGCTGATCAACATTTTCGGCGGTATCGTGCGCTGCGATATGATTGCCGAAGCCATTGTGGCCGCCGTGAAAGAAGTGAACGTAACCGTGCCCGTGGTGGTGCGCCTCGAAGGCAACAACGCTGAATTGGGCGCGAAGATTCTGAACGAATCCGGCCTGAAACTCACTTCCGCCGACGGCCTGAACGACGCCGCCGAGAAAATTGTTGCCGCCGTAAACGCCTAAGGAGAACAGAATGAGCGTATTGATTAATAAAGACACCAAAGTATTGGTACAGGGTTTTACCGGTAAGAACGGTACTTTCCACTCCGAACAAGCGATTGCCTACGGCACCAAAGTGGTGGGCGGCGTTACCCCCGGCAAAGGCGGCCAAACCCATCTGGGCCTGCCCGTGTTCAACACCATGAACGAAGCCGTGCGCGAAACCGGCGCCGATGCCTCCGTGATTTATGTGCCCGCGCCTTTCGTGCTCGATTCCATTGTGGAAGCCGTGGATTCCGGCGTGAAACTGGTGGTGGTGATTACCGAAGGCGTGCCCACGCTGGACATGCTCAAAGCCAAACGTTATCTCGAAACCAACGGCAACGGCACCCGCCTGGTGGGTCCGAACTGCCCCGGCGTGATTACCCCCGGCGAATGCAAAATCGGCATTATGCCCGGCCACATCCACCAGCCCGGCAAAATCGGCATCATCTCCCGTTCCGGCACGCTCACTTATGAAGCCGTGGCGCAAACCACCAAGCTCGGCCTCGGCCAATCCACCTGTATCGGCATCGGCGGCGACCCGATTCCGGGCATGAACCAAATCGACGCGCTGAAATTGTTTGAAGCCGACCCGCAAACCGAAGCCATCATCCTGATTGGCGAAATCGGCGGCACGGCCGAAGAAGAAGCGGCCGAGTTCATCCAGTCGAACGTGTCCAAACCGGTGGTGGGCTACATTGCCGGCGTTACCGCGCCCAAAGGCAAACGCATGGGTCATGCCGGCGCCATCATCTCCGGCGGCAAAGGCACGGCGGAAGAGAAATTCCGCGCCTTCGAAAAAGCCGGCGTGGCCTACACCCGCAGCCCGGCCGAATTGGGCAGCACCATGTTGGAAGTGCTGAAAGCCAAAGGCTTGGCATAATCCGGTTTGATTAGCTGATGAGGCTACCTGAAGATTTTCAGGTAGCCTTTTTTGCCGCAACAGAGGCTACCTGAAAATCTTGTGCAGGCTTAATGTGTGGAAAGCAGCTTGGACGCGAACGCCTGATCTATAGTGAATTAAATTTAAATCAGGACAAGGCGACGAGCCGCAGACAGTACAGATAGTACGGCAAGGCGAGGCAACGCTGTACTGGTTTAAATTTAATTCACTATACTGCTGTGGAGTGGCCGGGCACTATATGCGTTTCATATATCCTATATGCCAAGAAAGGCTACCTGAAAAACGGTTTATCCTGCTTTCAGGTAGCCTTTTAGTCTGCCGCACGGGCAGACTGTTTATTGCCCGCGCAGGAACAGGGAGTCGAGGTCGGCGAGGGTGAGTTTTACCCAGGTGGGGCGGCCGTGGTTGCATTGGTTGCTGCGGGGGGTGTTTTCCATATCGCGCAGCAGGGCGTTCATTTCGGGCAGGGTGAGGCGGCGGCCGGCGCGCACGGAGCCGTGGCAGGCCATGGTGCTGAGGATGCGGTTTTCGCGCTCTTCCACGGTGCGGATGCTGCCGGTGTGGGCGGCTTCTTGCAACATGCTGCGGGCGAGCTCGGGAATATCGGCTTTGCTCAGCATCTGCGGCACGGCGCGTACGGCGATGGTGTGGCTGCCCACGGCGGAGCAGTCGAGGCCGTATTGGCGCAGCAAATCGGCGTATTCGGCCAGGGCGGCCATTTCTTCGTGGCCGGCTTCGAAACTCACGGGAATGAGCAGCTGCTGGCTGTGCAGGCTGCCGTGGCTTTGGCGTTGGGCTTTCATTTTTTCGTAGTTCACGCGCTCGGCGGCAGCGTGCATATCGATTAAGAGTAGGCTGTTTTCGGCTTGAGCGAGGATATAAATGCCGAGCAGCTGGGCGATGGCGAAGCCGAGCGGATGTTCTTCGGCATGGGTTTCAGGTAGCCGGGCGGCTTCTGCGCCGGGGGCGAAGCGGCTTTGCTCGAGGGCGGCAAGCTCGGGGTCTTCGCTGCCGCTGTGTTTGTAGAGCTCGGCATAGGTTTGCCAGGCGGCGCGGCTTTCTTGCAGGGTGAGGCGTTGCTGCTGCGGGGCGCGGGCGGGGCTATAAGCAACGGGGGGGCGGGCGCTGGGGCTACCTGAAAACTCGCCTTGCCCGCTTTCAGGTAGCCTTTGGCTGTGGATGTGTTGCAGCAGACTGCCGGCGTTGCTCACGCTGTCGGTTTGGTCGGCGCGGGTATCGGCCAGCGTTTTGTTCAGGGTGTGGAACACGAGCCGGTGTACGGCTTGGCTGTCGCGGAAGCGGATTTCGGTTTTGGTGGGGTGCACGTTTACGTCCACCATTTCGGGCGGCAGTTCGAGAAACAGCACGAAGGCGGGGGTGATTTGCTGGTGCAGCACGTCGCGGTAGGCCTGTTTGGCGGCGTGCAGCATCACTTTGTCGCGCACGAAGCGGTTGTTTACAAAACAGTATTGCTGGCTGCTGCGGCCTTGGGCGAAGGTGGGTTTGGCAATGAGGCCGTGCAAACGGAGGATGCCGTTGCCGCTGTCGATGGGTAGAGAGGCGGCCTGAAAATCCGCGCCCAGCACGGCGGTGATGCGCTCATTTTGGCTTTGGGCGGGGTATTTGGCGGTGGTTTTGCCGTTGTGAACAAGCTCGAAGGCAATGTGCGGGTTGGCTAGGGCGAGGCGGTCGAACATGGTGGCGCAGTGGGCGTATTCGGTGTTTTCGGATTTGAGGAATTTGCGCCGGGCGGGGGTGTTGAAGAAGAGGTCGGCCACTTCCACGCTGGTGCCTACGGGATGGGCGGCCGCGGCGGTAGGCTCGATTTGCCCGTCGCGGGCGCGCACTTGGCGGGCGGCAGTGCTGCCTTCCTGGCGGCTGGTGAGGGTGAGGCGGGACACGGAGGCGATGCTGGCCAGCCCTTCGCCGCGAAAACCCATGCTGCGCACGTGTTCCAAATCTTGCAGCGAGGCGATTTTGCTGGTGGCGTGGCGGGAGAGGGCGAGCGGGAGGTCGTCGGCGTGGATGCCGCTGCCGTTATCGGCCACGCGGATGAGGCGGATGCCGCCGCCGGCCAGCTCAACCTGGATGCGGGTGGCGCCGGCATCAATACTGTTTTCGATGATTTCTTTGAGCGCGGCAGCGGGGCGTTCCACCACTTCGCCGGCGGCGATTTGGTTCACGAGGTGGTCGGGCAGGGCATGGATACGGGGCATGATGGGTCTCGGGGTTGGGCTACCTGAAAAGGCTGGGTTTATTTTTCAGGTAGCCTTCAACCGTTTTGCAGTTTGGCGATATCGGGCGTGATCACGCGCACATCGGCATTTTGGGCGCGGTGGCGCAGGGAGTGGTCGGCGAGCACGAGGGCGAGCATGGCTTCGGCGATGGGGGCGGCACGCAGGCCGACGCAGGGGTCGTGGCGGCCGTGGGTTTCGAGCATAACGGGCTGGCCGTGGATGTCGATGCTGCGGCGCGGCGTGGCGATGGAACTGGTGGGCTTCACGGCGAAGTCGGCGCGGATGGTTTGGCCGGTGGAAATGCCGCCGAGGATGCCGCCGGCATGGTTGCTGGCGAAGCCTTGCGGCGTGAGCTCGTCGCCGTGTTGGCTGCCACGTTGGCGCACCACGTCGAAGCCGTCTCCGACGGATACGGCTTTCACGGCGTTGATGCCCATCAGGGCGTGGGCGATGTCGGCGTCCAGCCGGTCAAACACGGGTTCGCCGAGGCCGACGGGGACGTGTCGCGCTTCAATATGCAGCTTTGCGCCCACGGAGTCGAGCGATTTGCGCACGGAATCCATATAGGCTTCCAAGTCGGCGATTTGGCTTTGGTTGGCGGCAAAGAAGGGGTTTTGGCCGATAAATTCTTCGCCTTCAAATGCGATTTCGAGTTCGCCCACCTGGCTCACCCAGCAGACGATTTCGGTGCCGAACTGCTCGCGCAGCCATTTTTTGGCCACGGCACCGGCGGCCACGCGGGCGGCGGTTTCGCGGGCGGAGCTTCTGCCGCCGCCGCGATAGTCGCGGATGCCGTATTTGTGCCAATAGGTGTAGTCGGCATGGCCGGGGCGGAATTGTTGGGCAATGTTGCCATAGTCGCGGCTGCGTTGGTCGGTGTTGCGGATGAAGAGGGCGATGGGCGTGCCGGTGGTGCGCCCTTCAAACACGCCGGAGAGGATTTCCACTTGGTCGGCTTCGCGCCGCTGGGTAACGTGGCGGCTGGTGCCGGGGCGGCGGCGGTCGAGGTCGGGCTGGATGTCGGCTTCGGCCAGCGGCAGGCCGGGCGGGCAGCCGTCGATGACGCAGCCGATGCCTGCGCCGTGGCTTTCGCCGAAGGTGGTGATGCGGAAGAGTTGTCCGAAGGAATTGCCGGGCATGATGGTTGAAACAAGAAGATTGGGAAGATGCGGGCGAGTTTAGCACAAAGGCTACCTGAAAATGATTTTTCAGGTAGCCTTCGGCTATTCGGCAGCCTAAGCCTTTTTCACAAATTCAGATTTGAGGTTGAGCGCGGTGCCGTTTACTTTGCAGGCGATGTCGTGGTCACCTTCCTGCAGGCGGATGTTTTTCACTTTGGTGCCTTGTTTGAGCACCAGCGAGCTGCCTTTCACTTTCAGGTCTTTGAGCAGCACCACGCTGTCACCGTTGGCCAGCGGTGTGCCGTAGGCATCAACTACGCTGAGGGCATCGTCTGCTTCGGCGGCGGCATCGGCCTGGGCCGACCATTCGTGGGCGCATTCCGGGCAAACGAGGTTGGCGTCGTCTTCATAGGTGTATTCGGATTGGCATTGCGGGCAGGGCGGGAGGGTAGTCATTCGTTTTCCTTGTGGTTTTGAAAGTTGGGAGGCTACCTGAAAGCTGGCAACGGCTTTCAGGTAGCCTGATGAGGCGGGGGGATTATAACGCGGCCAGCACGGCATCGCCCATGCCGCTGCAAGATACGAGCTGGGTGCCTTGTTCGTAAATATCGCCGGTGCGCAGCCCCTGTTCCAGCACTTTCTGCACGGCGTTTTCCACCTGCGCGGCACGGGCTTCGTCGTTTAGGCTGTAACGCAGCAGCATGGCCAGCGAGAGGATGGTGGCCAGCGGGTTGGCTTTGTTTTGCCCGGCGATGTCGGGCGCGGAGCCGTGCGACGGTTCGTACAGGCCTTTGCCGTTTTCGTCCAGCGAGGCGGAGGGCAGCATGCCGATGGAGCCGGTGAGCATGGAGGCTTCGTCGGAGAGGATGTCGCCGAAGATATTGCCGGTGGCAATCACGTCGAATTGCTTGGGCGCGCGCACGAGCTGCATGGCGGCATTGTCCACATACATGTGGGAGAGTTCGACGTCGGGGTATTGTTTGCCGATTTCTTCAAAGATTTCGCGCCACAGCTCGGTGGTTTCCAGCACGTTGGCTTTGCCCACAGAGCACACTTTTTTGCTGCGTTTTTGCGCGGCGCGGAAGGCAACGTGGGCGATGCGGCGGATTTCGCTTTCACTGTAGCGCATGGTGTTGAAACCTTCGCGCTCGCCGTTTTCCAGTGTGCAGATGCCGCGCGGCTCGCCGAAATAGATGTCGCCGGTCAGTTCGCGCACAATCAGAATGTCCAGCCCGGCCACGATTTCGGGCTTGAGCGTGGAGGCGTTAGCCAGCTCTTTATACAAAATGGCGGGGCGCAGGTTGGCAAACAGGTTCAAATCTTTGCGGATGGCCAAGAGGCCGCGTTCGGGGCGTAGCGGGCGTTCCAGATTGTCGTATTGCGGGCTGCCCACCGCGCCGAGTAGCACGGCATCGGCGGCGCGGCACAGGTTTTGCGTGAACTCGGGATAGGGGCTGCCGAATTGGTCGTAGGCTTCGCCGCCCAATGGGGCGTATTCGTAGGATACGTCCAGGCCTTGTTCGATCAATTTGTCGAGCACGCGCACGGCTTCGCGCACGATTTCGGGGCCGATGCCGTCGCCTTTGAGGATGGCTAGTTTTTTAGTCATGAGGGTAATTCCTTTATAGAAGGTGGATAACTATTTTCAGGTAGCCTTACTTCGGATTGGAGGCTACCTGAAAACCTTAATGGGGCTGAAACAGGCTGATTTCGCCGTTATGGTATTGGTAGAGCAGGGTGGAAATGGTGTAGGGGCCTTCTTCGGCAATCTGTGCGGCGGCAACTTTCAGGGTGGCGATGGCGCGCTCGTCGGAAGGGTTGCACAAAATCAGCACGTTGCGTGCAGGGATAGCTAGCACGGGGTTGGCGGGCAGCACGGGGTCGCTCGGCAGGATTTCGTTTAAGATCAGGATGAGGGAAGCGTCGTAGTCGCTGTCGAGCAGGACTTGGGTGAGGCTGCTTTCTTCTACGTGCTCAATCTGTATTTTGCCCTGCATATATTGGCGCAGGTTGGCGAGGGCGGTGTGGTGTAGGGCGGCATCGTCGGCCAGGCCGGCGGCGACGGCGTCTTCGCGGCTGAGGGAGCGCATGGCTTCGCCGGTGTCGAGCATGTAGAGCAGCACCAAATCGCCGGCAATCGGGCGGTAGATAACGGACTCTTCGGGTTCGGTGCCGGCTACTTGGGTAGCCTGCCGCAGGTGTTCGAGCCAGAGGCCGTTTTTAATCACAGGGAATACCTGCTCGGCACGGGCTTGCGGCCGCTCGGCCATCATTTGCCGCACCACGGCGGTGTTGGCGGCGAGGATGGCATCTAAATCGGCCGGGGCTTGCAGATAGCGGGCGTAGTGGTTGCCCAGATAGAGCCTGCCTTCGCCCACCTGCAACACAGTGTCTTCAAGGCTCTTGCCCCATTCGATTTGCGCATCCACGGCACAATCGCGGCGGATGTGCTCGGCAAAGTGTTGGATAAACTGCCGCCAATCCATTGTTTTCGGCTCGCGGCCGAAGAGTCTGCTGAAGAAAGACATTTTCCGATTCCTTTGTTGTTATGAAATGCTTATCCGAGCGGCCTGAAGGCTACCTGAAAATGGGATGCGCGTTATTTGATTTTATTATAGTGAATTAAATTTAAACCAGTACAGCGTTGTCTCGCCTTGCCGTACTATCTGTACTGTCTGCGGCTCGCCACCTTGTCCTGATTTAAATTTGGGGCTTAGGAAGCAAAATCACTCAATATAGTGATAAGCTTCTGAAATGAATTTAAAAAACAAGTACCAAAAGTTCAGTAAAATTACCGAGCCCAAATTTCGCCAGCTCCTGCGGCTGTTTGCTTTGGATTTGACTGCCTCCGATACCGAAAAACTGACGGGTGTCAGCATCAGAAGTGTCAATAACCTGTACCTGAAATTGCGCCGGCGTTTGGCTGACGAATGCGGGAGGCAGGCACCTTTATACGGCATTGTAGAATTGGACGAATCCTATTTTGGTGCCAAACGCATCAGAGGCAAACGCGGGCGCGGTGCGGGTGGGAAAACCATCGTTTTCGGCATTTTGAAACGCGGGGACAAGGTTTATACCGAGATTGTTCCCGATGCCTCTAAGGCAACGCTGCAAAAGGTCATTAGAGGTCGTGTCGGTATCGAGAGTGTCATCAATACCGACGGTTGGCGCGGTTATCAGGGATTGGTTGACATGGGTTTTGCCAAACATTTCAGGGTACATCATGGTGACAATGAGTTTGTCCGTGGTACGCGGCATATTAACGGTATTGAATCTTTTTGGAGTTACGCCAAGCATCGCTTGGTGCAATTTAACGGGGTGCCGAAACATACGTTTTACCTGCATAAAAGAAACCGAGTTCCGCTTCAATCACAGGCATGATGATTTATATAAAATACTGCTGAGAATGTTGCGGGAAAATCCTTTAAAATAAATTTTGCTTCCTAAGTCCCTAAATTTAATTCACTATATTGTGTCTGATGGCGGAAGCAATAAAGGCTACCTGAAAAACTTACTCAATGCGGCAATCTGCGCTTCGGATTTTAAACACAGCCTTGCGGATGGTTTGCCCGGGCTTGCCCACAAGCGGGGCGTGGCCGTCGTTGGGGAAGAAGAGAGCAAATTCACCTATTTCCAAATCAAACCATGTTTCCGGTGTGCTGCGGAAAAATTCGATGTCGCGCTCTTCGTTATAGCCTTGGCCGTGTTGCAGGCGGCTGCGGTCTATCCAGCCGTAGGTTTCCCTGCCGTTTAACGGCACTTGGATATCGATGTGGTTTAAATGCGCTTCGGGCAGGGCGGCTTCGCGTGTGCGCAGGGTTTCGGTTTGAATAAAGAGGCGGATATTCGGGTTGCCGCACGGCACTTGGCCGTCGGGCAGGGCGGCCAAATCCAGGCTTTGCAGCAGGCGGAAGGCTTCGGCAAAGTCGGGGTGCAACGCGGCGTAGCGGGATACATGGGCGATGGTGTCGGTAATCATGGTTTAGGGCTACCTGAAAAGTGCAACAGCATCCTATTGGGCAAGTTGCCGCAAAATATCCAGTGTGGCGTCGTAGTGTTCGGTAATGGGGACAACGCGGCGGCTGGTTTGTTCGATATCTGCACTTTCCTCCGTCCACAGCGGCGGGAAGAAGTGGTAAACGCTGTCGCCGCCCAATGCGGCTGCTTCTTCCTGCCAGCCTGCCCAGCGCACGTTTTCGTAGAACAGCGCCAAATCGCCGCTAAATGCCCAGTTGAGGAAATCGGTGTAGCCCAGTTCGCAGTCTTCCCATTCGAGGGTGTCGGGCGGGAGGTAGAACACATTGCCGGGGGTGCCGTCCAATCCGCCGCCGTTGAGGGCGAAGTAGCCGCCTGCGGCGTCATCGGCAATCAGGTAATAGGGCGCGGGGGCGGCAGGTTCGGATTGTGTGCGGCCGAGATTCCAGCTGCCGAGGCCGCGCGGCAGGCGGGGGCTGCCCGAGCCCAGGATGCGCAGCCAGCCGTGGTCGATGAGAATGCCGCCGGTTTCATACACCACCGCGCCCATCACGGAGCGGGTGCTTACTTGGGTTTTCACCAGTTCGGCTTCTGCAGCGGCCGGATCGCGCGGCAGGATTTCCACCGGATTGGCGGCTTCGGCAAGCCACTCTTGAATCAGCGGCCATGCGGGGTCGGCAGTATTGATGAGGTCGGCTAGTGTTTTCATATAAGGCTACCTGAAAATGAGCGAAGCGAATTTCTGCGAAGCTAAAATGAGCAAGAGCAAAGTTTTGCGAAGCTAAAATGAGAGAGAGGTGTCTGCGAAGCTAAAAATGGGTGGGTTAAGCAGCGGTTCAGATGGCTATACCTTTACTGTGCAGATTCGCTAAGCATTCGGCAAGGTAATCATCGTCGTGTTCGGCATAAATCGGGTTGCCGACAGGCTCTTCCGCCAAATCGGGATAGGGCGGGCAGGTGTTGCCGCGATGGTTTTTATCGCGCCACGCGGGATCTGGCCGGTAGCCGCGCTGCTGCATTTCGTCCATGATGAGGACGTGGTAGGCATAGAGCAGATAGGGGCTGTGGGCGAAGACGTAGTTTACGGTAGCGTGCGGCCGGCCCCAGCCGTTGCCGCGCAGGGCGGCGCATTCGCGGTGTTGGCCGAGCAGCTGGGCGCGGGGGAGTTGGGGGATAAGGGCTTGGTGCCACAGGCGCATGGTGATTCCCTAAATAAAGGCTACCTGAAAAAGGGAGAGTGGATTTCAGGTAGCCTGCAATGGTTTAGTTAATGGGGCGGGTTTCGCCGCTCACGGGGTCATCAATTTGCATACGGCCGCTGGCTTTGTCCACTTCGTAGCCGAACAGGCGGGGGGCGGTGTGTGGATCGCCACCGCAGCGGGCGTCGTGTTTTTCGTGCACGTCCACGGTGTAGTTGTTGGCAGTTTCGGTGGTGATGAACAGCAGGCATTCCGGTTTCAGGCTGGTTAGCCGGTGGCGGGCAACGGAGGCAGACACGCGAGCCACGGCTTGGTCTTTGTTGCTGATGGGCTCGGCTTGGGCGCTGAGGGAGAGGAGGGGCAGCAGGGCTGTGAGGAGGAGTGCGGGTTTCATAATGTTTTCTATTGGAGCTGGGAAAGATAGCAGGCTACCTGAAAAAAGGTTTGAGCTTCGCTGAAACTTGCTTTCAGGTAGCCTTGGGTTTAGCTGTTAAACAGCCAGGGTTGGCTTTGGCGGCGCTGTGCTTCAAAGGCGCGGATTTGGTCGGCGTGTTGCAGGGTGAGGCCGATTTCGTCGAGGCCGTTGAGCAGGCAGTGTTTGCGGTGTTCGGTGATGTCGAATTTAAACACGGTGCCGCCGGGGGTGGTAACGGTTTGCTGTTCTAAATTGATGCTGAGCCGATAGCCTTCGGTGGCATAGGTTTCCTGGAAGAGTTGTTCCACCTGCTCTTCAGTCAGCACGATGGGCAGCAGGCCGTTTTTGTAGCAGTTATTAAAGAAAATATCGGCAAAGCTGGGGGCGATGACGGCACGGAAGCCGTAGTCGTCGAGCGCCCACGGGGCGTGCTCGCGCGAGGAGCCGCAGCCGAAGTTTTTGCGCGTGAGCAGAATTTGCGCGCCTTGGTAGCGCGGCTGATTCAGCGAAAAATCGGGATTGAGCGGACGCTTGCTGTTGTCCATGCCCGGCTCGCCGTGGTCGAGATAACGCCATTCGTCGAAGCAGTTTACGCCGAAGCCGCTGCGTTTGATGGATTTGAGGAATTGTTTGGGGATGATGGCGTCGGTGTCCACATTATTGCGGTCGAGCGGGGCAACAAGGGCAGTGAGCTGGGTAAAGGCTTTCATGGCGGGTCTTTGTGGTTTGCTTAAAGGCTACCTAAAAAATGTAGCCTTTGATTTATATTGGATATTTTCAATGCCGGCAGGCGCTCAGGCCTGCCGGACGATAGGCTTATTCAGTGGCGTTTTCGATTTTCTCGCCCACGTGGGAAATACCGCGGCCAACGGCATTGCTGCCCTTGCGCACTGCTTCGCGGGTGTTGTCGATGTTGTTGGCAGTGTCTTCTTTTACGCCGTGCCAAGTGCTGGAACAGGCAGAAAGGCCGATGGCGGTAATGGCGAGGATGAGAAGGTGTTTCATGTTTTCAGCTCCTTATGTGAAGAAATGAAAGATGCACGATTAGCTCGTGTGGCTTTATTATCGGCCAAAACAGCAAGGCCGACGGCTGATTTAGCCTGAATTTATCGGATTTTACTTTTCAGGTAGCCTTTGCAGCCGGGCAACTGCCGGATTAAAAATCGGCTTCATAACCGTGGCCTCGGCTACCGTAAAAAATCAACCAGCGCGCTAGAGAATAGACAATGTGTAATTGGCTTTCCAAACTTTCTGGCTCGGCTTCTGGCGGTTCGTATTGGTCTTTTAGATATTCCAAGCCGTGTTGCTGCGCAGCGGGGGTAACTGCGGCAATCAGTCGGTGGGCATAATCTACAGCTTCTTCGGCCAAATGGTTCGACCATGCTTCGTTGAGCAAATCTTCGCCGATCAGCTCCTGGCAGTCGGCTAGGAATTGGCCGCGGAATACGTTTTCGTCTTGACCAAAGGCGCGATATACCGGCACGCTGTCTTGTTCCGGAGCCAATTCGATTACATAGTAGCCTTGGTAATCTTGGTAAACTTCATCAAACGGCGGTTTATCCGGATTATCGTCGGCATCATATTGTTCGCGCAGCCAAGCGTCTGCCTGAGCATCTCTACCCACTTGCGGTGCCTTGATGGTTTCATAGCTGGGTATGCCGAGCGCGAACCATTCTTCCAGCAGTTGTTCCCGCTGGTCGGGAGAAAGATTTTCCGACGGTATCAGACTATATAGCTCGTAAAAGCGTTGCTCCTTGCCCGCTTTGGGTTTGCTTAAAGGGCGCATATCCAATCCCATATGGTTTTCCTTTCGTAGTCGGATTTTCAGGTAGCCTCTGCAGGGGGCTGTTTAACGGTTGCGGCCGGGGTTGTATTTGAGCACGATGCGGGTGAGGTCGCCGCGGTGGCGGCGGCAGAAAGCATCTGCTTCGGCCCTGCTGGGGCGGCGTTTGCCGTCTTGGCCGAGCAGGCGGATGGCGGGGTGTTCGCGCAGCATGGAAGCGATCGGTTCGCTTTCAATTTGTTTGCCGCATTCGCCGTAGCGGGCGAAGCCTTCGTAAACGTTGTTGAGGCGGGTGCGCGTGTCGATTTCGGCGCGGGCAATACGCGGACAGGCGGCGATGAAGGCTTCAAACATGGCAAATTCGCTCAGCACGGTGCGGCACTGCTCCGGTGTGGGTGAGGCGATAGGTTCGGCAGCAGCTAGGGCGGGGCAGAGGGCGGCGAGCAGGAGGGTGGTTTTGAGGAGGGTTTTCATGGCTCAATCTATTGTTTGGGGTTCCTGAGACGGGGGTATTTTAACTTTTTCAGGTAGCCTGTGGGCAGATAGAGGCTACTTGAAAGCGCAGCTTCAACGAAGTTTCGGCGGAGCGGAGCGAAGTTAAAGCCATCAAGCCAGTTGGCGTACATCCACAAAATGCCCGGCCACTGCCGCCGCTGCCGCCATTGCTGGGCTGACGAGGTGTGTGCGGCCGCCGTTGCCCTGCCGTCCTTCAAAATTGCGGTTGGAGGTGGAGGCACAGCGTTCTTGCGGCGCGAGGCGGTCGGCGTTCATGGCCAGGCACATGGAGCAGCCGGGTTCGCGCCATTCGAAGCCCGCGTCGGTGAAGATTTTGTCCAAGCCTTCTTTTTCTGCCTGCTCTTTCACCAAGCCAGAGCCGGGCACGACCAGCACGCGGTTCACGTTGTCGGCCTTTTTGCGGCCTTTGGCCACGGCGGCGGCTTCACGCAAATCTTCGATGCGGCTGTTGGTGCACGAGCCGATGAACACCACGTCCACGGGGATTTCGTTCAACGGCGTACCGGCGGCTAAGCCCATGTATTCCAAGGCGCGCTCCATGCCCGCGCGTTTCACTGCATCGGCTTCGTCGGCGGGGTTCGGCACTTTGCCATCCACGCCCAGCACCATTTCGGGCGACGTGCCCCACGTTACCTGCGGCTCGATGTCTTCGGCGCGGAATTTGTACGTTTTGTCGAATTTCGCGCCTTCATCGGACACCAGCGTGCGCCAGTAGGCCACGGCTTTGTCCCAATCCGCGCCTTTGGGGGCGAATTTGCGGCCTTGGATGTAATTGATTGTGGTGTCGTCCACGGCCACCAGGCCGCTGCGTGCGCCGGCTTCAATCGCCATGTTGCACAGGGTCATGCGGCCTTCCATGGAGAGGCTGCGGATGGCTTCGCCGCCGAATTCGATGGCATAGCCCGTGCCGCCCGCCGTGCCGATTTGGCCGATGATATACAGCGCGATGTCTTTGGCGGTTACGCCCGGTTTCAGGCTACCTGAAACTTCAATCAGCATGGATTTGGACTTTTTGGCGGTGATGCACTGGGTGGCCATGGTGTGTTCCACTTCGGAAGTGCCGATGCCGTGCGCTAGCGCGCCGAACGCGCCGTGGGTGCTGGTGTGCGAATCGCCACACACCACGGTCATGCCGGGCAGCGTCGCGCCCTGTTCGGGGCCCATCACATGCACGATGCCTTGGCCTTTGTCTTTAAATGGGAAATAGGCCAGCGCGCCGAATTCTTTGATGTTTTTATCCAAAGTGTCCACTTGCAGCTTGGAAATCGGGTCTTTGATGCCTTCGTCCCAATGGTCGGTGGGGGTGTTGTGGTCGGCGGTGGAGACCACGCTGTCGATGCGCCACAGCTTGCGGCCGGCCATTTTCAGGCCTTCAAACGCCTGCGGGCTGGTCACTTCGTGCACCAGATGGCGGTCGATATAAAGGAGGACGGTACCGTCTTCTGATTCGTGGACAATATGGCTGTTCCAGAGTTTGTCGTAGAGGGTTTGTGCGCTCATTGGATTTATTCCTTGATATGATTTTGAGGTGGATTATGCACAGAATGTCTAAAAAATGCAAGAATAGAAAAGTAAAGATTATCCTTGGTATAGAATATTTGGATTTGTTTGTACATTTTGTCTAATTGGATTGGTGGGAGGCTACCTGAAACGTGGCTTTAGCCAAATTGCCTTGAATAAAATGGAAATATCTGTACGCCAGATAGCGGATAAAAATAATGGGATAAGGTCGAGGCTGCAGGTGGTGCAGGTAGTACTCCAGACCAGCCAACACGGCAGCTTTCTTATTTTGATTCGCTCTACCGGCCATTCCGAGTTTGGAGTGGATGTGCCCAACGCTTATAATTCATGTAATTCATGCTTGGTTTTACCGCCCATTTGCCGCCTGTGCCACCAGTAGGCTACCTGAAAGAATCCGCTATGATCGAATACCGTTACCCCGCCGCCCAAGCTGCTGCCGAAGTGTTGCAGCGTTTGGCACCGCAGACCGCCGAGCCGGTGCTGCCGCTGTTGGACGAACTGTTTGCCGCGCAAGAGGGCGGCCACAGCTACATCACGCTCGCGCCGCAAGAGGCGGAGGCGTTGCGGCAGGCCGCGCCGGTGGTGGGCGATGGCGGCGCGTTCACGCCTTTGGTGTTGCGCGGGCGGCGGCTGTTTAGTGGCAGGCTGTTTGCACTAGAGCGCAGCGTGGCCGCCGAATTACAACGGATTGCCCATAATCGGGTGAGGCTACCTGAAAACGCCGGGCTGCGGCAACGGTTGCGCGATTGGTTTCCCGATGCCGGGCATAACGGGCAGCGGCTGGCTGCCGCGCTGGCGGTGTTGCAGCCGCTGATGCTGGTAACTGGCGGGCCGGGCACGGGCAAAACCACCACGGTGGCTAAGCTGCTGGCGCTGCTGTGTGCCGATGCGGTCGAGATGCCGCGCATCGCGCTCACCGCCCCCACCGGCAAGGCTGCCGCCCACATGACCCGTTCGCTGCACCGTGCGTTGAGTAGCTTTAAGGTGGGTAGCGAACAGGTGTTGCAGCATTTGACAGTATTGGAAGGACAAACTGTCCACCGGTTGCTGAAGCTGAACCCAGTAGTCGGCTATTCGAAATTTAACCGTGAGCAGCCGCTGCCTTTTGATATTGTGGTGGCCGACGAGGCTTCCATGCTGGATTTGCCGCTGCTGCACCAATTATTGTGCGCCATTCCCGAGCATGGCCGCCTGATTTTGTTGGGCGATGAAAACCAGCTGCCACCAGTGGGCATCGGTGCTGTATTGCCCGTGCTGGCGCAGCCCACCGTGCTCACGGCTAAAGAAGCTGCCCAGTTGGCCGAGTGGCTGCCCGAAGGCGTGCCGTTTGAAGTGCGGGATAACCCGCCGCCCTTGGCCGGCAACGTGGCGCGGTTGGAATACAGCCACCGTTTCGATCCGCAGCGCGGCGTGGGCGCATTGGCACAGGCCGTGGTGAACGGGGAGGCTGCCGCCGCCGAAGCCGCGTTTGCCCGCTTTACCGACGACTTGTTCAGGCTACCTGAAACCCCCGCCGCCTTGGCGCGGCACTTTACCAAACAGTACGAGGCCTACTGGCAGGCGGTAAACAGCGGCGACCCGGCGGCCTGCTTTTCCGCCCAGCAGCAGTTGGTGGTGCTGGCCGCACGGCGCAGCCAGGCGGCAGAGTTCAACCGCGAATACCGCAAGCTCCTGGCCGCGCAGGGTAGGGCGGCGGAACAGGGCTGGTTTGCCGGGCAGGTGCTGATGGTGGCGGAAAACGATTATGCCGTGAACGTGTTTAACGGCGACATTGGCATCGTGCTGCCGCACGGCGACGGGCTGGCTGCGTTTTTCCCCGATGCCGGCGGCTTCCGCGCCGTATCGCTCAGCCGGCTGCCCGCGCACGATACCGCCTTCGCCATGACCGTACACAAAAGCCAAGGCTCGGAATACCAGGAAGTGTGGCTCTTGGGCGACGAGGCCGACTCCGCCCTGTTCGACCGCACCCTGCTCTACACCGCCATCACCCGCGCCCGCCGTCGCTTCGGCTACGCCGGCCAGATGAGTGCCCTTATTGCCGCCGTGCAACGCAAAAACCACCGCCGTACCGGTTTGGGCGAGGCATTGCAATCGCTAAAGTAAATGAGAGTTAGCAAGAAAAAGGCTACCTGAAAGTTTCAGGTAGCCTTTTGTGTACATTAGAGAATTTAGAAAAGGCGTTGGCGACGGCTGCTGATTTCAAAGCCGTGGTTTTGGCTGTTGGTGCAAGTCATGCCGCTGGTGCGGCTGGTACATTGCCAGCCATTGCCACGCAGGGTCTGACCGTAGGGCAGCACGCGGCTGTCGGGGCTGGCGAGACTGTCTCCCACGCAGCCCATTTGGGTGTGGCCGGTGCGGGCGATGGAGAAGTTGCTGCCCCAATCGAGCTCGCAATCGCGCGGTTTGGGGCGGACTGGACGATCGGGCTGGGGAATCTGGCATTCCACTACGCCGGGGGAATGGTCGTACATGCAGTTGATGTTGCCGCTGGGGCTGCGGAACATTTTGATATCGGCATGTGCGGTGCCGGCAGCGAACAGGATGGCTGTGGCGACAAGGGGTAGGATACGCATGGTGTGACTCCATTAGAGTGGTTAGGAAAGAAAGATTTTAGCGCAAAGTTGGATGTTTTTTAGCTCGGTAGAAACTTGTGTTTGCTTTGCAAAAGTTTGTTTCAGGTAGCCTCTTGCTGCATAGAGGCTACCTGAAAATTTACAGCACGGCCTGCGGATAGGCGCCGATGATTTTGACGAAGGCGGCGCGTTCGGCGAGGGCTTCGAGGGCGGGCTGGATTTGGGGGCTGTCAGCGTGGCCTTCGATGTCGATAAAGAAGATGTAGTCCCACAGACCGGCGCGGCTGGGGCGGCTTTCGAGCTTGGTCATGGAGATGCCGTGCTCGGAGAAGGGTTGGAGCAGGTGGTGAACGGTGCCGGGGCGGTTGGGGGCGGAGACGATGAGGGAGGTTTTGTCGCGGCCGGAGGGCTGGGTGCGGTTGTGGCCGAAGATGAGGAAACGGGTGGTGTTGTTGGGCTCGTCTTCGATGTTGGCAGCGAGTTTGGCCAGGTGGTAGTGCTCGGAGGCGGCCTGGCCGGCAATGGCGGCGGCTTGCGGCTCGGCAGCGGCGAGGCGGGCAGCTTCGGCGTTGCTGGCCACGGAAATGCGGGTGGCATGGGGCAGGTGGCGGTTGAGCCACTCGTGACATTGAGCCAACGCTTGGGCGTGGGCATACACTTTTTCCGGCTGCTCACTACCGCTGGGCTGCTGCAATAAATGATGCTGGATGCGCAGGAGCACTTCGCCGCAGGCACGCAGGGGGGTGGAAACCATGAGGTCGAGGGTACGGCCGACCGGGCCTTCGGTGGAATTTTCCACTGGGGCGACGGCATAATCGGCCTGGCGGGTTTCCACCAGGCGGAAGCATTCGTCGATGGAGGGGCAGGGTTGGGTGCGGGCGGCGTGGCCGAAGTGCTTCACGGCGGCTTGTTGGGTGAAGGTGGCTTCGGGACCGAGGTAGGCGATGGTGAGCGGGCGTTCTACGGCGAGGCATTCGCTCATGATTTCGCGGAACAGGCGGGCGACGGCTTCGTCTGGCAGGAGGCCGGCGGCGGTTTGGTTCAGGCTTTGAATGCGCTGCAACACTTGGGCTTCGCGCTCGGGGCGATAAACGATGCCGGTGCCTTTGAGCTCGCCGATGGCGCGGGCGTGGGCGGCGCGTTGGTTGAGCAGATGGAGGATTTCGGCATCGATGGTGTCGATGGCCTGACGGTGGGGGGCGAGGGATTGGTCGGGCATGGCGCGGTCTTTGTGCAGGATGGGGATGGGTTGATTGTATAGCAGATTGGCATCCTTGTTGATACCAGTTGGGCTAAGGGCGCAGCGGAAGTGAAGTGAGCTTGTTATAGCGCAGAAAAACGGGGCGTTGGTGTGGGCTGAATATTTTCAGGTAGCCTTAGATCGGGCGGGAGGCTACCTGAAAAGCATTGCGGGAAAAGTTGGGCAAAGGCTGCCTAAGGCTAGGGTAAAACGTTTATAATCTCGCGTTTTCAGGTAGCCTTTGTTGCCAAGGGCTGCCGCTTCAACCTAAAGATTAAAGAAATTCAACAGAAACATGGACAAATTGAAAATTACCGGCAATGGCCCGTTGCACGGTGAAATCGTGATTTCCGGCGCGAAAAACGCCGCCCTGCCACTGATGTGCGCCGGGCTTTTAACCGAAGATATTTTGCATCTGACCAATGTGCCGATGCTGGCTGATGTGAAAACCACGCACAAACTCCTGCAAGGTATGGGCGCGGAAGTGGAAAGCGATGGCGTGAGCGAATTCAAAATCAACGGCGGCACGGTAAACAATACTTGCGCACCGTATGAATTGGTAAAAACCATGCGTGCTTCCATTTTGGTGCTCGGCCCTACGCTGGCGCGTTTCGGCGAGGCAGAAGTGAGCCTGCCCGGCGGCTGCGCCATCGGCTCGCGGCCGGTGGACCAGCACTTGAAAGGGCTGGAAACCCTGGGCGCGGAAATCGTGATCGAGCACGGTTATGTGAAGGCGCGCGGCAAGCTCAAAGGCGCGCGCGTGGTGATGGACATGGTGACCGTGGGCGGCACGGAAAACCTGCTGATGGCAGCCACACTGGCCGAAGGCACCACCGTGCTGGAAAACTGCGCAGTGGAGCCGGAAGTGGTGGACTTGGCCGAATGCCTGGTGAAAATGGGCGCGAAAATCAGCGGTATCGGTACGCCTTCTATGACGATTGAAGGTGTGGAGAAGCTGCATGGCTGTACCCACAGCGTGGTGCCCGACCGCATCGAAGCCGGCACTTTCCTCTGCGCCGTGGCCATGACCGGCGGGCAGGTACGCCTGCAAAATGCCGCGCCCAAAACCATGGAAGCGGTGTTGGACAAGCTGGTGGAAGCCGGCGCGGAAATCCAAACCGGCGAAAACTGGATCGACATTAAAATGACGCAGCGTCCGAAAGCTGTAGACGTGCGCACCGTGCCGCATCCGGGTTTTCCCACCGATATGCAGGCGCAGTTTATGGCGATGAACGCGGTGGCCGAGGGCAGCAGCCGGATGGTGGAAACCATTTTTGAAAACCGCTTCATGCATGTGCCCGAGCTCAACCGTATGGGCGCGCATATCAGCGCCGAGGGCAACACCGCGCTGGTAAAAGGCGTGGAGCAACTTTCCGGCGCCACCGTGATGGCCACTGACTTGCGCGCTTCGGCCAGCCTGGTGATTGCCGGCCTGGTAGCCGACGGCGATACCATTGTGGAGCGCATCTACCACTTGGATCGTGGCTACGAGCATATCGAAGAGAAGCTAGGTAAAGTGGGCGCGAAAATCGAACGTTTGAAACAGTAGGCAGTTCGAAAGCAAAGGCTACCTGAAAAACCAACCGTAGGGTTTTCAGGTAGCCCCTCAAGCATCAGGAAGCAAAAACAGCCCGATATTCGGGCTGTTTTCCAATATTTGTTGGTTCTGATTAACGGCAGGACAAGCCCAAGATGGTGGGCGGGTTGCCGTTGGACAGTTTGATGCGGCAAGTGGTGCCGGAAGTGCCGGATACCACGGCATAGCGTGCACCGCCTTCGTTGCGGGTGCTGATATTCATCGGCTCTTTCACGCCCATGGATTTGGACGTTTGCGCCAAGTTTTGCACCAATTCAGGCGGCAGGCCGGAAGAGTCGTTGCCGATTTTTACACCGTCGGCCCATGCGGACGCAATCGGCAGCAAAGCCAGCATCAGAATAGTTAATTTGCGTTGCATAGTTAGGTTCTCCTGTGAAAAATGGCTACCGTTGCCGGTAGCTGTGGAAACACTCTACTATATCGGAGTAAGGTTTGACAACGATTATGCCGCTTTTTACCTACGGCAGTGTCGGTAAGTGTCGCATTTTGTGGGCAAGAAATCTAATAGATTTAAATAAATTTCTTTATAAATTAGCTTGTTAGTTGGATAATTTGCTGCCCGATGTGAAGCGGTCGATAGCCAAGCGCGTACTGCCGATTAAATATTTTCAATGGATTGCCACACATGAACCGAAACAATTCCCCCCAATTACCTGCCTACCGGCCGCCGTTTTGGCTGCGCGGCGGGCATTTGCAGAGCATTTGGCCGAAGCTGGTGCGCATTGGCAGCCCGGCCTATCGGCGCGAGCTTTTGCCCGACAGCCTGGGCGCCACTGAGGTGGCCTACGATTTTGTAGATGGTAAACGCCCCGATGCCCCGCTATTGATGCTGTTTCACGGGCTGGAAGGCAGCAGTGCCAGTCATTATGCCCGCGCCCTGATGTTTGCCGCGCAACGGCACGGCTGGCACGGCGTGGTGGCGCATTTCCGTAGCTGCGGCGAAGTGGAAAACCGCGCACCCGTGTTTTACCACTCCGGTGACAGCGCCGAAGTTGCACATATGCTGCAATTAATGCACTCGCGCTACCCGCGTATCTGCGCCGTCGGTATTTCCTTGGGCGGTAACGCATTGGCCAAATATCTGGCCGAACAAGGCAGCCGTGCCATTCCGCAGGCTGCTGCCGTGGTGAGCGCGCCGTTGGATTTAACCGCCGCCTCTCATCGGCTGGAGCAGGGCTTGAGCAAAATGCTGTATGCACCTTATTTCCTGCGTTCGCTGTTGCCTAAAGCCGCTGCTTGCGCCGCCAGTTTTCCGCAGATTGACGCCGCTGCCGTGCAAGCTGCCGCCAACCTCACCGATTTCGACAACAGCTTCACCGCCCCCGTGCACGGCTTTGCCGATGCCGCCGACTACTACCGCCGCTCCAGCGCCAAACCCCTGCTGCACCGAATCGCCGTGCCTACCCTGATTTTGAACGCACTCAACGACCCCTTCATTCCCGCCGAATCGCTGCCGCAGGCGAGCGACGTATCGCCAAGTGTTACTCTGTTGCAGCCCGAATACGGCGGCCACGCCGGCTTTCCCGGCACGGCTGATTTGGATTGGCTGCCGGATACCGTGTTGCGCTATTTCGACGGCGTGGCAGCACAGGCTACCTGAAAAGGTAGGAAGATTTTCAGGTAGCCTTGATATTAATAAACTGCCAAAATCAGCCAACCGACGCAGCCGAAAGAGCGTATAATGCCTGCCGTTTGAATTTTCCAACCATGAAGAGAGGCTGCCATGACTATCCGCTATAAGCGTGTTTTATTGAAACTTTCAGGTGAGGCATTGATGGGTAACGATGCCTTCGGCATCAACCGCACCACGATTATGGGCATTGTCGGGCAGATTGTGGAAATCGCCAAAATGGGCGTGGAAGTGGGCGTGGTGGTTGGCGGCGGCAACCTGTTTCGCGGTGTGGCCGCGCAGGCCAGTGATATGGACCGCGCCACTGCCGACTACATGGGCATGCTCGCCACGGTGATGAACGCCCTGGCCTTGAAAGATGCGTTTGAAAGCCTCGGCCAGCCCGCGCGCGTGCAATCCGCACTTTCCATGCAGCAGATTGCCGAGACCTATGCCCGCCCCAAAGCCATTCAATATTTGGAAGAAGGCAAAGTGGTGATTTTTGCCGCCGGCACGGGCAACCCATTCTTCACCACCGACACCGCCGCCGCACTGCGTGGTGCGGAAATGAACTGCGACATCATGCTCAAGGCCACCAATGTGGACGGCGTGTACACCGCCGACCCGAAAAAAGACGCTTCGGCCACGCGCTATCAAGACATCACGTTTGACGAAGCCATCGTGAAAAACCTGAAAGTGATGGATGCCACCGCCCTGGCGCTGTGCCGCGAGCGCAAGTTGAACATCGTGGTGTTCGGCATTGCCAAAGAAGGCGCGCTCAAACGGGTGGTTCTTGGCGAAGACGAAGGCACTTTGGTGCATATTTGATTGAATTGGCAAGATTGCAGGCCGCTTCCCAATAGGAGGCGGCCTGATTTTTGGGCTTCAGGTAGCCTGTTGCAGGGGGGAGAGGCTACCTGAAAAACACCCATATAAAATCCGCGCAAGCCAAAGTTGGCTTCCGCAGAAGCTCGGCCTCCTTTGGCAATCTTGTTCCAACCAGCCTTTCGCACCGCAGAAAAAACGCCCGTGGCAATGACGGGCGTTGGTATGTTGGTCAAATCTGCTTATTTTTGCAGCAACACGCGCAGCATCCAAGCAGTTTTTTCGTGGGTTTGCATACGGGTGGTGAGCAGGTCGGCGGTGGGTTCGTCGTTGGCTTCGTCCACAGCGGGGAACAGCTCGCGGCAGGTGCGGATCACGGTTTCCTGGCCTTCCACTAGCTCGCGAATCATAGTAGGAGCATCGTTGCTGCTTTGGCCGTCGGGGATAGAAGTGAGTTTGGCGAATTCGCTGTAGGAACCCGGTGCTTTGAAGCCCAGCGCGCGGATGCGTTCGGCAATTTCGTCCACGGCCAGCGCCAGCTCGTTGTATTGCTCTTCAAACATGGTGTGCAGGCTGTGGAACATTGGGCCTTCCACGTTCCAGTGGTAGTTGTGGGTTTTCAGATAGAGGGTGTAGGTGTCGGCCAGCACTTTAGATAAGCCTTGGGCGATGGTTTGGCGTTGGGTTTCGTTGATACCGATGTTGATGCTCATGATGGCTCCTTATTAAACAGAGTTGGGAAAAAGGATTACTGTTTGATTGGCAGCCATTGTAGTGTTGGTTGTTTTATTTTTCCAATTAAAAATTGCTTTTCGATTGATTTTTTATTTTAATACTATAGTAGATTAAATTTAAATTAGGACAAGGCGGCGAGCCGCAGACAGTACACACGTTACGGCAAGGCGAGCCAACGCTGTACTGGTTTAAATTTAATTCGGGGCTTAGGAAGCAAAATCACTCAATATAGTGATAAGCTTCTGAAATGAATTTAAAAAACAAGTACCAAAAGTTCAGTAAAATTACCGAGCCCAAATTTCGCCAGCTCCTGCGGCTGTTTGCTTTGGATTTGACTGCCTCCGATACCGCAAAACTGACGGGTGTCAGCATCAGAAGTGTCAATAACCTGTACCTGAAATTGCGCCGGCGTTTGGCTGACGAATGCGGGAGGCAGGCACCTTTATACGGCATTGTAGAATTGGACGAATCCTATTTTGGTGCCAAACGCATCAGAGGCAAACGCGGGCGCGGTGCGGGTGGGAAAACTATCGTTTTCGGCATTTTGAAACGTGGGGACAAGGTTTATACCGAGATTGTTCCCGATGCCTCCAAGGCAACGCTGCAAAAGGTCATTAGAGGTCGTGTCGGTATCGAGAGTGTCATCAATACCGACGGTTGGCGCGGTTATCAGGGATTGGTTGACATGGGTTTTGCCAAACATTTCAGGGTACATCATGGTGACAATGAGTTTGTCCGTGGTACGCGGCATATTAACGGTATTGAATCTTTTTGGAGTTACGCCAAGCATCGCTTGGTGCAATTTAACGGGGTGCCGAAACATACGTTTTACCTGCATAAAAGAAACCGAGTTCCGCTTCAATCACAGGCATGATGATTTATATAAAATACTGCTGAGAATGTTGCGGGAAAATCCTTTAAAATAAATTTTGCTTCCTAAGCCCCTTAATTCACTATAAAAAGAAGGCTACCTGAAAGGTTTCAGGTAGCCTCTATTATGTTCTGATATGTTTGAAAGATTGGCTATAAAAGGAGAGCGTGGGCATTCGCTGCTACTCTAGCGCAGCACTTCCTGTTCGGGCGAGTCGTTGCGGGTTTGCAGGCGCA
Source organism: Eikenella corrodens (assembly GCF_900187105.1). Lineage (NCBI taxonomy): Bacteria > Pseudomonadati > Pseudomonadota > Betaproteobacteria > Neisseriales > Neisseriaceae > Eikenella > Eikenella corrodens. Next base: position 182,191 of record NZ_LT906482.1, on the reverse strand, counting down.
CGCTGTGCTGGCTGACGCTCCAGCATTGGGCATTGGCGCTGCGGCTGCACAGGCGCTTGCCGTCGCTATACCATTCTTGATTGCGCTTGCCGGTGCAGGATTCGAGGGTGATGTTGCTGCCGGTTTGGGTAAGGCATTGGCCATTTTGGCGGATGGTGCCGTTGCGGACTATACGTTCGAAATATTGGTTGGGCATGTTACGGCAGGGGTGAAGGGTGAGGGTACGGTTGTGGACGGTGATGCATTCGCTGCCGATACGCATGGTGTCGCCATCGGGGAGCTTGGATTCGGATTGTTTTTCGCGGGCAAAAGCAGTGCTGCTCGGGGCTTTGGTGTGGAGTTTGGGTGCATTGGGCGGGATGGGGCGCACGGGGCAATAGGGCAGAGGGCAGGCGGTGAGGAGGAGGGCGGAGAGCAGGATGAGGCGGTGCATGGGGTTATCCTCGTGGGTTCAGGTAGCCTTTTATATAGTGAGGCTGGGAATATGGCATAATTTACTGTTGTGGAATTTAGCAAATGCTGGCTTGATAGGAAAGTAGTTTGCGCAGATTCAAGGCTACCTGAAAATTTAGCGGGCTGAAGATAGGATATGGGAAATCGGCATCATCATGATGTGGTTTATCAGGCTGGAGAGACGGCGGATGCGCGGTTTATGGTGGCGGCGTGCCCGGCGGCCGGAAAACCTTGCCGCAGCGGGCAAAGCAAGGTAGTATCCCGCTCGTTATGCACTATTGCCGTGGCAGCCGGAAGGCTACCTGAAAACATCTCAATTAAGGAAACCCTATGATCAAAGAAATCCAAACCTCAGCCGAAACCAAGATGCAGCGTTCGGTGGAAGTGCTGCGCGAAAACTTAGCCAAAGTGCGCACCGGCCGCGCCCACACCGGTCTGCTCGACCAGGTGGAAGTGGAATACTACGGCAGCATGGTGCCGGTGAGCCAGGTGGCCAACGTAACCCTGCTCGACGCGCGCACCATCAGCGTGAAGCCCTATGAGGGCAATATGGCCGCCGCCGTGGAAAAAGCCATCCGCGATTCCAACCTCGGCCTGAACCCCGCTTCTATGGGCGACCTTATCCGCGTGCCGATGCCGATGCTCACTGAAGAGCGCCGCAAAGACCTGATTAAAGTAGTGCGCGGCGAAGCCGAAGACGGCCGCGTGTCTATCCGCAACGTGCGCCGCGATGCCAACGATCACATCAAAAAATTGCTGAAAGACAAAGAAGTGTCGGAAGACGATGCCCGCCGCGGCGAAGAGCAGATCCAGAAGCTCACCGACAAATACATCGCCGAAGTGGATAAACTGCTGGAGCATAAAGAAGAAGATTTGATGGTGGTGTAAACCATCCGAGCGATACGGCGGCACGGGCTGATATATTTGCCCGTGCCGCCTAAGGCTACCTGAAACCTGCTTAGCCCGAGGAAAGCATATGAGCAGCAGCACCCAAAGCATCCCCGAACGCACCAACATCCCGCGCCATGTTTGTGTGATTATGGACGGCAACGGCCGCTGGGCGAAAAAACGCCTGCTGCCGCGCGTGATGGGGCACAAACGCGGCCTCACCGCCCTGGAAAACCTAGCCGCCCGCTGCGCCGAGCTCGGCGTGGAATACCTCACCGTATTCGCCTTTTCCACCGAAAACTGGCGCCGCCCCGAAGACGAAGTTTCCTTTTTAATGAAACTGTTTTTGCAGGCGCTAGACGGGAAGGTGGCCAAAATGCACCAAAACAACCTGCGGCTCAAAGTAATCGGCAACCGCAGCCGCTTCCCCGCCACGATTGTGAAAGGCATCGAAGCCGCCGAACGGCTCACCGCCGACAACACCGGCCTCACGCTCACCGTGGCTGCCGACTACGGCGGCCGCTGGGATATCCTGCAAGCTGCCAACCGGCTGATTGCCGAAGGCAAAAGCGAAATCACTGAAGAAGACCTCTCCCAGCGCCTTTCCTTGGCCGAAGCTCCCGAGCCCGACCTGTTTATCCGCACCGGCGGCGAAACCCGTATCAGCAACTTCATGCTCTGGCAAATGGCCTATGCCGAGTTTTATTTCACCGACGCGCTGTGGCCGGATTTCGACGCTGCCGAGTTCGATCGTGCCATTTCTTCCTTCCGCGTGCGCGAACGCCGTTTCGGCCGCACCAGCGAACAGTTGCCGCCGGAACAGCAGCGCGGTTGAGTTGTTGGTTTTCAATCGGGCAGGGCGGCGATGGGCAGATGCCTGTTGCCGCTTTGTTTTAGCACTATAGTGAATTAACAAAAACCAGTACAGCGTTGGCTCGCCTTGCCGTAACGTGTGTACTGTCTGCGGCTCGCCGCCTTGTCCTGATTTTTGTTAATCCACTATACAACCCATGCCCATTTTATGAATCACAGCGAACTTTCCATTCATATCGAAAACTTCCGCCAATCATTCGCCAACCGCGATCTCGAAGACTATCTCCTGGCGCTCTATGCCCTGTTGCAAAGCCAACCGGATGCAGCTTTCACTCCCGCCCTCTGCCTTAGTCTGCTGCAAGAAGCCTTCACCGCTCCGCCCGCTTCGTTTAACGAACAATGGCTGCTCATCCGCCAGATGCCCGATGAACAGCTGAAAACTAGCGATCCGTGGCAATACGCCTGTGCCGTGATTATTTTTCAGGTAGCCGAGCTGCGCCGTATGCGTGGCCAAGAGCTGCAAAACGAATTGCGCCACTACGGCATCACCTCCGAAACCGGCTATAGCTGGTACAACCTCGACCCGCTCACCCTTTTGGAATGCGGCGCGCAGGGGATGGAAGATCGTTTGGGGGAAGAAGCGGTTGTGGCAGAGGATTGGTCGCTGTTGGGCGATTTGTTGGACTTGGGGCGTTATTACGAATAAGCGGCGCAAGGCTACCTGAAAATTTCAGGTAGCCTTTACTTTGGACAGCCAAAACCGTTTGCGCTAAAATGCCGCGTTTTCCGTTTTTCCCTGATTAGACTGAAAGAGATATAAATTATGAAAACCGCACAAGAATTGCGCGCCGGCAACGTATTCATGGTGGGCAGCGAGCCGATGGTGGTACAGAAAACCGAATACATCAAAGGCGGCCGCTCCTCTGCCAAAGTGAGTATGAAGCTGAAAAACCTGCTCACCGGCGCAAACAGCGAAACCATCGTGAAAGCCGATGACAAGTTCGACGTTATCCAGCTCGACCGCAAACAATGTACCTACAGCTATTTCGCCGACCCAATGTATGTATTCATGGACGAAGAGTTCAACCAATACGAAGTTGAAGGCGAAAACATCGGCGACAACCTGAAATTCATCGTAGACGGCATGGAAGATGTGTGCGAAGTAACCTTCTACGAAGGCAACCCGATTTCCGTGGAGCTGCCCACCATCATCGTGCGCGAAGTGGAATACACCGAGCCCGCCGTTAAAGGCGACACTTCCGGCAAAGTGATGAAACCCGCACGCCTCGTGGGCGGTACCGAAATCCAAGTGATGGCTTACATTGAAAACGGCGACAAAGTGGAAATCGACTCCCGCACCGGCGAATTCCGCAAACGCGCCTAATTGCCGCATTCGGCCGGTATAGCTCAGTTGGTAGAGCAGCGCATTCGTAATGCGAAGGTCGGGGGTTCAACTCCCTTTACCGGCACCAATCCAAGCCCCGCTTTTCGCGGGGCTTTTTGCTGGGCGGGTTTCAGGTAGCCTATGAGCTTTACTTCTTCAAGCGCAATATTTCGCGCAGGGTGCCGTCGTGCAGCCAAATCATGGCACATAGGGCATACAGGCAGGCAGATGCGGGGGCATTGCCGCTGCGCATCATTTCGAGTGCTACCGGATCGCGCCACGACCAATACAGCCAGTAGATGCCATCGACGGAAAACCACATGCCAAACAAGGCCAGCGGCAAGTATTTCCACTGCCGACGCGCCAGCGTGCGTGAAGTGATGGGGGTGAACAAGTAGGTGCTGAAGGCCATCAGGAAACTGATGGGAATATCCCAGTCGGGTGCGGGCTGGAGGTAGGAGCCGACAATGAGGATGGCAATGCCGCAGGCAAGCGAAAACAGCTTCCAGGGGCGGAGGTAGTCGTGAAGGGAAACGAGCGGCACTTTCAGGTAGCCTTTCTTGAATGGGCAGGTGGTGGATGACGGACAGCTTTTCACGCAGCCAAGGCTACCTAAAAAATAGTTGATTAAGCCAGCCTAGTGCTTGCACTAAGAAGAAATAATGTGGCGGCTGGGTATTGCACGAACAGTACGGGCAGGCAAACCGTATGTGCTTAGGTGGAAAGGTTGCGCAAACAAAGAGCAAGCGCTGAATTTATATCGGCAAGAAGGCTACCTGAAATTTTCAGGTAGCCTTCTTGCCTACCAAATAGGTTGCAACAAAGTGGAGCTAGCCTTCATCACCGTGCTGGAATGGTGCCCATGCGGCGGGTGAGTGAGGTGTGCGGCTCATTAAATAAGCTGGCGTAGTAGGTGGCGTTGGTCATCACGCGTTTAACGTAGTCGCGGGTTTCATCAAACGGGATGGTTTCGGCATACACCGCGCCTTCAAGCGCGGTGGAGGCCTGCCAGTTGCGGGCGCGGCCGGGGCCGGCGTTGTAGCCGGCAGTGGCGAGTACTTCGTTACCCAAGCGATTGCGGGCATCACCTAGATACCAAGTGCCCATGCGAATATTGCCTTCGATGGTGTGCAATTCGGCAGGGTCCATGCCGATTTTGCCGGCGATTTCGCGGGCGGTGGCGGGCATCACCTGCATCAGGCCGGTGGCGCCCACGCGGGAGCGTACGCCGATCATGAAGCGGCTTTCTTGGCGGATGATGCCGTAGGCCCAGGCGGGATCGATATTGGCTTGGGCGGCGTAGCGGCTCACGCTGTCGCGGAAGGGGGAGATATAGCGCAGGTTGTAGTTGATTTGGCTGTTGGTTTTATCGGCGGCATAAATGCCCATCTCGTAGAAGCCGGCATCATGGGCAAGCTTGGAGGCGGCGAGTAGGGCGGGTTCGTTAAAGCCGTCCACGGCATAGCGCCACTCGGCCTGGGCTTGTTTACGCATATCCCAATCGCCGCTGCGCTGGGAGGCGCGGAATAAATTGAGAGCACGGGAAACCGCGCCGTCGGCGGCCACTTGTCCGGTTTGGCTGCTGCCGGGCTCGGCGGCGGTGTTGCGGGTGTCCACTTTACCGCCGAGGGCTTCGGTGGCAAGCAGGGCATAGAAATTGCGGCCGGAGGCAGCGGCTTGGCGATAGTACTGCTGGGCTCGGGCGGAATCGCCGCTGGCGGCCAGGCTGCGGGCAAGCCAATACTGCCAGGTGGGGTCGGCACGCAGGGTGTCGGGCATAGCTTCGATGATGTTTTGCAGCTCGCTCCAGCGGCTGAGGCGCAGAGCACTGCGGGCATACCATTCCCAGTGTTCTTTGCCCAGCTGGCTGCGGTCGGCACGGTTGAAGGCGTCGAGTGCGGCGGGGAAGCGCTGGTTCAGCGCGTAGTGGTGGCCGAGCACGGCCCAGGCGAAGCCGGTTTGGGCCGGGCTGAGGCTGGCGGAGAGGCTTTGCAGGCGTTGGGCGGCATCGGCCTGTTTGCGGGCATTTTGGCCGATTACGCTGTGCAACAGGGCTTCACGGCCGCCTTGGCTGTCGGGCGTGGCGCTGGTGAGCGGCTCGGGCAGGGGCGAGCCTAAGGCAGCGGCCAAGCGGCGGGCATCGCTGATTTGGTTGTTGGCCAGTAAGCCGCGCACGCGCCGCCAAGCGGCATCGGCGGGCAGTTTGCCTTGGGTGGCGAGCTGCTCGAGCAGGCGGTTGCAGCCTTCGGGCTGGCGGCCGAGTTCGACCAGCACTTCTTGAGCGGCATTTTGATTTTCCTGCCCGGCCAGCGCGGCATAGCAGCGGGTTTCTTTATCGCGGTCGGCGGGTTTCAGGTAGCCGTATTGCCGAACAAACTCTTGCCATTGGCCGTTGCGGCCAAGCTGTTTGAGCCACTGGTTGCGCAGGCTGCTGGCCATGGCGCTGGGCTGGGCTTGGGCGAGGAATTGGGCGGCCTGGCCGGCATCGCCCTGTTTGAGCGCGGCTTGGGCGGATTGGAAGAGCTGATAATCGGCCAGTACTTTGTCTTCGGAATCGCTGCGGCGACCGCCGGGCAGCTGGACGGCGGCGCTGCTGTCGGCGTTGATGGGCTCGATCGGAGTTTCGGTTTGGCTGGAGCAGGCGGCGAGCAGGCCGGCGGCGAGGAGGGGGAGGCTGTGCTGATATATGATTTTTTTCATGCTTGATGTCGGTTTGGATAATTCGGAATGGCTTAAGGCTACCTGAAAGTGGCGGGGCAATGAAGCAGCAGGCGCGAACAGGCAGCGGGTTTTACTGCTTTTTACTTGCGGGCTGGGTTTCAGCCAGTCGGTTGTTCGGTAAGGCTACCTGAAAGTATGGTTTCAATAAAGTTGAAATGTTTAGCCTTGCAGGTTGCTGCAAGGCTAAACATTTCAGGTAGCCCTTTGCTCCGTGTTCAGCCAATACGTTTGAATGGGGGCAGGCAGGAGAGGAGTTGTTTGCCGTAGCGGGCGGTGAGGATTCGGTTGTCGAGAATGGTAATGCGGCCGTAGTCGTGTTCGGTGCGGATGAGGCGGCCTACGGCCTGGGTGAGCTTGATGCCGGCTTCGGGCACAGTGATTTCCATGAAGGGGTTGCCGCCGCGCTGCTCGATCCAGCGGCTGCGGGTTTTTTCGATGGGATGGTCGGGCATGGTGAAGGGTAGTTTGGCGATGATGACGTGGGCGCAGTCGCTGCCGGGCAGGTCGAGGCCTTCGGCGAAGCTGTCGAGCCCGAACAGGATGCTGGCGCGGCCTTCGGCGATGGCTTGGCGGTGGCGTTCGAGCAGGATGGCTTTGGGCAGGTCGCCTTGGATGAGCAATAGGGGCAGGTGGCTTTCAGGTAGCCTTAAGGCCACGTCTTGCATCTGTTTGCGCGAGGAGAACAAAACGAGGGTACCGACGGCTTCTTCGGGGCTGATGAGCTTGGGCAGCCATTCGGCGATTTCGGCGGTATGGGCGTCGGCCTGCTTGGGACTGGCGGCCACGGGCGGGATGTAGAGCTCGCCTTGGGCGGGGAAGTTGAAGGGGCTTTCCAGCGCGAGGGTGGTGGTTTCGGGCAGCCATTGCAGGCCGGTTTGCTGCAATAGGTGTTGGAAGCTGCCGAGCGATTGCAGGGTGGCGGAGGTGAGGATGGCACCGGCGGCGCGGCGCCACAGGCCGGCGGCGAGCATGGCGGCGGCGCTCACGGGGGAGGCGTGGAAGGAGTAGTCGGTTTTGTCGCTGTTGTGACTGCATTCGATCCATTTGGCCAGCGGCGGGGCATCGCCAACGGGCTCGGTGGCGAGCAAGTCCCACACGGCGCTGATTTGCTCGATACGGGCGCGGAATATGCCGAATTCGCTGCTGAGGCGGTCGATTTGGGCGCTGTCGCTGTCTTTTTCGCGTCGGGCGGCGGAGAGGGCGTCGTTGAGGCCGTTGGCGTGTTTGTAGAGGCTTTGCGCGGCGGCGGCGGTGTTGGATACGAGCAGGGCGAGCTCTTCGGGGATTTGGCCGTCTTGCCACAGCCATTGCGGATCGCGGCCGCTGTCGTTGTAGGCGAGCTCGGGGGTGTCACCGAGGTGGAACTGCCATTCGTAGAGGCTGTCGAGCAGGGCGGCGGCGGCTTCGTCGGCCAGGTTGGCCAGCTCGGCTTTGTCGGCCACGGCCGCGATTTTGTCGGTGATTTGCGGCAGTTTTTCCAGCGCCCACACGGCTTGGTTCAGCGAATGCTCGGCGGCAAACTGGTTGAGTGCTTTTTTGGGCAGGTGGTGCGCTTCGTCGATGCAGTAGAAGCTGTGTTCGGGCGCGGGCAGGATCACGCCGCCGCCCATGCCGATGTCCACCATGAGCAAATCGTGGTTGCTCACCACCACATCCACGGTTTCGAGCGTGTCGCGGGCAAGGTAGAAGGGGCATTCGGGGCGGTTGGGGCAGGCGGCTTTGAGGCAGCCGTAGTTGTCGTTGTTTACTTTGAGCCAGAGGGTATCGTCGATTTTCTCCGGCCAGGTGTCGCGATCGCCGTTGAAGCGGCGTTCGGCGAAGGCGTCGGCCAGCTCGCGCAGGGTTTGGATTTCTTCGGGCTTGGGTTTGCTGTCCCATAGGATTTGCGGGGTGTCGAAGCCGGCCAGGCTTTGCTGCGCCTGGCTTTGGGTGAGCTGGTAGAGCTTGTAGGGGCAGAGGTAGCGGCCGCGTCCTTTGGCCAAGGCAAAGGTGAGCTCGAGCCCGCTCTTTTCCACCAAAAATGGCAAATCGCGCCCCACCAGCTGCTCTTGCAGCGCCACGGTGGCGCTGGATACCACCAGCCGCTTGCCGCGCGTTTGTGCCATGATGCCGCCGGCTAAAAGATAGGCCAGGCTTTTGCCCACGCCGGTGGGGCCTTCGATCACGGCAATGCTCTCGCCCTCGCGCTTGGGCGGCTCTTCGCCATCGGCCTTTTCCAGCGTACGCGACAGGGTGTTGGCTACGGCGGCCAGCATTTCGCGCTGCGCTTTGCGCGGGCGGAAATGGGGCAGGTTTTTGCTGATGGCTTGGTAGTGGCGGCGGATGGCGCCTTTTTCTAAATCGGTGAGCATGGCGGTGGCGGCTGGAAAGAAGCGGGTATTATAGAAGATTATGGGAGGGCTTGGGCGGGAGTGGAGGCTACCTGAAAAATATGGAATAGGGCAGAGAAGGCATAGGTGTTCCAAAATCAAAATAAGACAACGCCATATTCTTCATGGAGACGGCTATAAACTTTCAGGTAGCCTGTTGAGCGACAAAGGCTAGCTGAAACCCGATGGCGTGTAGGATGAAAGGCAAGTACAATCCGCCGCATCAATCATCAAACAGCTGGAGAGTGAAATGTCTGAACTCTTGGAATTTTTCCGCACCGAAACCGTGGGTGCGGCGGCGGAAACGCTGGATTTTTGGCTCAACGAATGCAGTTTGGACGAAGCGCCTTCGGTTGAGGAAGTGGCGCAGTGGCAGGCGGTGCTGGATGAGCGCGGCGGTCGGTTTGTGCGGCTGGCGATGATGTGTGCCGATTGGCTTGAGGAGCATGGGGCGTGAACCGCTGGCTGTGGCTGAGCGTTTTGTGGTTTGCGGGCATGATGTATGCCTTGCTGCTGCATCAGGGCAGTAGCGCGCCGCTACCGTTTGCATATTTCGATAAAGTGGTGCACGCGGCTTTGTTTTTCGGCCAGTTTTGGCTGCTGGCTAAAGTGTTTTTGCTACGGCGGCGGCCTGTGCCGTGGCAAGCTTTGCTGCTGGCGGCGCTGGTATTGGCTGCGGGCAGCGAGTGGGCGCAAGGTGCGCTTACGGTATCGCGGCAGGCCGATTGGCGTGATGCGGCAGCAGATATGGCCGGTGCGGCGGCAGCGCTGTATTTTGCCGCGCAGGTGCAGGCGGCGCGCGCCGGGAAGCGGGCGGGTTTGGGCGAAAAGTGTTGAGATGATGCTTGCTAAACGCCGTTTCCGGGCTTATAATGCGCCTTCTTTCGGAATGTAGCGCAGTCTGGTAGCGCACTTCGTTCGGGACGAAGGGGTCGGAGGTTCGAATCCTCTCATTCCGACCAGCTTTTAAAAAAGACTTGGTGCTGCCAAGTCTTTTTGTTTTGGTGCGGCGGAAACGCTGCGCCACTCTCGGTTTTAAAGGCTACCTGAAACTTAGGTTTCGGTTGGGCTGAATATTTCCCATTTCATCCAGTTATTTGCAAAGAAATCTGTTATGACTGCCTCCCTTATCCAAGATCTGCAAGCGCGCGGCCTGATCGCGCAAACCACCGACATCGAAGCTTTGAGCACGTTGTTGAACGAACAGAAAATCACCCTCTACTGCGGTTTCGACCCGACTGCCGACAGCCTGCATATCGGCCACTTGCTGCCCGTATTGGCCTTGCGCCGTTTCCAACAGGCGGGGCATACGCCGATTGCTTTGGTGGGCGGTGCGACCGGCATGATCGGCGATCCCAGCTTCAAAGCGGTGGAGCGCAGCTTGAATTCCGCCGAAACCGTTGCCGGCTGGGTAGAAAGCATCCGCAACCAACTGAAACCGTTTTTGAGCTTTGAAGGTGAAAATGCCGCCATTATGGCGAACAACGCCGACTGGTTCGGCAGCATGAACTGCCTCGATTTCCTGCGCGACATCGGTAAGCATTTTTCTGTAAATGCCATGCTGAACAAGGAGTCCGTCAAACAGCGTATCGACCGCGACGACGTGGGCATTTCCTTCACCGAATTCGCCTACACGCTGCTGCAAAGCTACGACTTTGCCGAGCTGAACAAACGCCACGGTGCAATGCTGCAAATCGGCGGTTCCGACCAATGGGGCAACATCACCAACGGCATCGACCTGACCCGCCGTTTGAACCAAAAACAAGTATTCGGCCTGACCCTACCGCTGGTCACCAAATCCGACGGCACCAAATTCGGCAAAACCGAAGGCGGCGCGGTATGGTTGAACGCGAAGAAAACTTCGCCGTATCAGTTCTACCAGTTCTGGCTGAAGGTGGCCGACGCTGATGTGTATAAATTCCTGAAATACTTCACCTTCCTGCCTATTGAAGAAATCGGCGCCATCGAAGCTAAAGACCAAGCCAGCGGTACCAAGCCCGAAGCGCAACGTATCCTCGCCGAAGAAATGACCCGCCTGATTCACGGCGAAACTGCTCTGCAAGCCGCGCAGCGCATTACTGAAAGCCTGTTTGCCGAAGACCAAAGCAGCCTGACAGAAAGCGACTTCGAACAGCTCGCCCTCGACGGCCTGCCCGCGTTTGAAGTTTCAGGTAGCCTCAATGTAGTGGAAGCATTGGTGAAAACCGGTTTGGCTTCGTCCAACAAAGAAGCGCGCGGTTTTGTGAACAGCAAAGCGGTATTGCTCAACGGCCAAGCCGCCGAATTGAACAATCCGAACCATGCCGCCGAACGCCCCGACGATGCCTATCTGCTGACTGACGCACACAAACGCTTCGGTAAATACACCATCGTGCGACGCGGCAAACGCAACCATGCGCTTTTGGTGTGGCAATGAGTTGAATGAAAACCAAAGGCTACCTGAAAACCCAGCCGCCCAGGCCAGATTTTCAGGTAGCCTTATTTTTAGGTTTACGCTTTGAAAAAACAGCTTATTTTCCTAGGATAAAGGCTACCTGAAACCGATTTTCCGGCTGTTGTTCAGGTTGTCGGCAAGGTTGTTTTCATCGTATGATTCTGCCTCTGGCCAGCCGGCAGACAGTAGATTTTGCAGAACAGGCAGGCCATCAGCCTGTTCTGCAAAATCTAATTGAAATCAGAAAGCTGAACATGCTACAGGCAATCAACCCAATCCGGCTGGCCGATAATTCAGGCCGCCCGCCGGAAACCATTTTGGTGAACGTAACGCCGCAGGAAACACGCGTGGCGCTGTTGGAAGAAAACAAAGTGTGCGAGCTGCACATCGACCGCAACAGCGGCCACGGGCTGGTGGGCAATATTTATTTGGGCGTGGTCAAACGCGTGCTGCCCGGCATGCAGAGCGCCTTTATCGACATCGGCTTGGAGCGTGCCGCCTTTTTGCACATTGTGGACGTGCTCGAACAGCGGCAGAAGCCGGAGGAAACCCAGCGCATCGAGCATATGCTGTTTGAAGGGCAAACCATCTTGGTGCAGGTGATTAAAGACCCGATTAACAGCAAAGGCGCGCGCCTTTCCACCCAAATCTCCCTGGCCGGCCGCTTTCTCGTGTATCTGCCGCAAGACAACCACATCGGCATTTCCCAGCGCATTGAAGACGAAGAAGAACGCAACGAATTGCGCACTCGCCTCAAAGCCCTGCTGCCCGAAAACGCCGGCGGCTACATTATCCGCACCAGCGCCGAAAACGCCCGCGATGAAGAATTGCAGGCCGACATCGGCTACCTGGCCAAGCTGTGGCAAGACATTCTCGCCCGCTCCAAAACCAGCCCGGCCGAAACCATGCTGTATGAGGATTTGCCCCTGAGCCTGCGCGTGCTGCGCGATATGTTCAACAGCAACACCCAGAAAATCTTCGTCGATTCCGCCAATAATTACCGCCTGATGCAGGAATTTGCCCAGCAATACGTGCAGGGGGCGGTGGAACGCATCCAACACTATCAGGGTGAAAAACCCTTGTTTGAGCTCTATCATGTGGAGCAGGAAATCAACCAGTCGCTCAAACCGCGTGTGGATTTAAACTTTGGCGGCTACCTGATTATCGAGAGCACCGAAGCCATGACCACCATCGACGTGAACACCGGCGGCTTCGTGGGCGCGCGCAATTTCGACGAAACCATCTTCAAAACCAACCTCGATGCCTGCCACGCCATCGCCCGTGAGCTGCGCCTGCGCAACCTCGGCGGCATGATTATTGTAGATTTCATCGATATGGTCAGCGAAGAACACCGCCAGGCCGTATTGGGCGAAATGGCCAAAGCCCTGCGCTTCGACCGCACCCGCGTTACCCTCAACGGCTTCACCAGCCTGGGGCTGGTGGAGCTCACCCGCAAACGTTCGCGCGAAAACCTCAACCACATCCTGTGCGAATCCTGCCCCACCTGCCAGGGCAGGGGCTACCTGAAAACCGCGCAAACCGTGTGCTACGAAATCCAACGCGAAATCGTGCGCGAATCCCGCCGCTTCGATGCCCGCGAATTCCGCATCCTCGCCGCGCCGGCTGTTATCGATTTGTTTTTAGACGAAGAATCGCAATCGCTCGCGCTGTTGATTGATTTTATCGGCAAGCCCGTTTCCCTGATGGTGGAAAGCAGTTATACGCAGGAGCAGTTTGATATTGTGCTGCTGTGATGGGGTTGGGTGGCATAAAGGCCGGCTGAGAACGCAACGCAGCAAGTTGCTGCGAAGCCAAGATGGTTAGCCGGCTTTTTGTTTGCTAGGAAGGATTTGAACAGATTGGCGATTACAGTAAGAGAAAAGGCTACCTGAAACTATTTTCAGGTAGCCTTTTGCGTTGTGCGGAGATTATTTCTTCAGCGAATCACGAATTTCGCGCAACAGCAGGATTTCTTCGGAGGGCTCGGCAGGAGCCTCTTCCGGAGCGGCTTTTTGCAGTTTGCTGATGCCTTTGATCACGGCAAAAATAGCGGTGGCGATAATCAGGAAGCTGATCACGGTGTTGATAAACAGGCCGATATTCAGGGTAACCGCGCCGGCAGCTTGGGCGGCGGCCAGGGTGGCGTAACCGTTGGCAGGCGCATCGGCACCTGCTTTCAGGGTGATGAACAGGTTGGAGAAGTCCACGCCGCCCAGAATCAGGCCGATAGGCGGCATGATCACGTCGTCTACCAATGATTTGACGATGCCGGAGAAGGCGGTGCCGACTACCATACCGACGGCGAGGTCGATTACGTTGCCGCGCATGATGAAAGCTTTGAATTCGTCGCGTAATGCCATGTGTGTTTCCTTGGAATGGTTAAAAATGGCGGCATGATAAAGGTTTTAGCCGCCGACGTCTTGTAAGTTGCGGATAAATTTTGTTAATTGTGGCTGAATGGCGGGGAAGGCAACAGATTATTCGATTTCGCTGCTGTTGGCTGGCAGGATATGGCGGCAGAAACGCCAATCAGCAACGGCTTGGTCGTCGATATAGGCTTGCGGTTTGGGCAGGAAGGCTTGGAAACAGTGGGCGATTCCCAGCTCTTCGGCGCTGGCGCGGGCGTAGTCGGCACCGCCGCTGCTCCACAAGTAGAGCAGATGGCCGGCGTCGTGCAGGCGGCGGATGTGGGCGATTACGGCGGCCATGGGGATACGAGTTTGGCCAACGCTGCGGACGAGGGTGTCGTCAACATCGACGAATATGGTTTTGGGGCGGGGCGTATTCATGTGAGGCTACCTGAAAAAAAGACCGGGCTGAAGCGCTGCATTTCATACGGCTATATTGCTGTCGGGTATGGAAGGAGGGCTTCAGCCTGATTTGTCAAAGCTGGTGCAGGTAAGGCACAAACCCAGGCTGTTGCCTGTGCTGCTTTATTCCGGGTGCATCAGTGCCTGGATTTCAGCCAGTGAAATATCGGGCACGGCGCCGTGGCGGGTAACGTTGAGCGCACCGATGGCGCAGGCGAAGGCCAGTGTGTCTTCGGGGCTGGCGCCGGAGAGCATTTGGAACAGGAAACCGGCAAGGAAGCTGTCGCCCGCGCCCACGGAATCGGCCATGCTCACGCGGAAGCCGTGGTGGGCGAGGATTTTGCCGTGGCGGAAATACACCGCGCCATGCTGACCGAGGGTGATGCAGATGTGGGCGGTGTCGGTGTGGCCGGCGAGGTAGCGCAGGTTTTGTTCGAGGCTGTGGTAGGGCGAGCCGAAGGCGGCGGAGAGCTCGTAGAGTTCCTCGTCGTTGAGCTTGATGAGGTCGGCATGGCGCATGAGGCTGAGCACGCGTTCGGGCTCGTAATGCGGCTTGCGCAGATTGACATCGAGCACGCGGAAGCGGGCGGCAGGCAGGATTTGCTCCAATGCAGCACGGGATACGGGATCGCGCCCGGAGAGGCTGCCATACACGAGCACGTCGGATTCGGCCACGCGCGCAAGCGCTGCTTCGGTTGCGCAGATTTTATCCCAGGCGCAGGGGTAAATGATGTTGTAGCTGGCGCTGCCGTCGGGCTTGAGCAGCACTTTCACCAGGCTGGTGGCGTGTTCTTCATCGGTTTGCACCAAATCGGCGGCCACGTTGCGCGCCGTAATCTGGCGCAGCAGCTCTTCGCCGTCGGCATCGCGGCCGCGCCGGCTGATGATGCTGCAGTCCGCGCCAAACGAGGCCAGACGCACCAAAACATTGAGCGGCGCGCCGCCGAGGGCTTTGCCGCCGGGGAAGTCGTCCCACAATACTTCGCCGAAGCTGCTGATTTTCATGATGAGGCCTTTATGGTTGTTTATTTGGGCGTTGGCAGTTTGCCTGATTTTGGTTTCAGGTAGCCCGATGGGGTAGGAAGTAAAACAGGCTACCTGAAAACAATTTATCGCTTTTCAGGTAGCCTTCCATTTGGATTACACGTTAAACAAGAAGTGCATCACATCGCCATCCTGCACTACATATTCCTTGCCTTCCACGCGCATTTTGCCAGCTTCTTTGGCCTTGGCTTCGCCACCGAGCGAGACAAAATCGTTGTAGGAAATCACTTGGGCGCGGATGAAGCCGCGTTCGAAGTCGGTGTGAATCACGCCGGCAGCCTGCGGGGCGGTGTCGCCTTTGTGAATCGTCCACGCGCGGACTTCTTTCACGCCGGCGGTGAAGTAGGTTTGCAGGCCCAAGAGGTCGTAGCCCGCTCGGATCAGGCGGTTCAGGCCGGGTTCTTCCAAGCCCATTTCGGCGAGGAATTCGGCTTTTTCGTCGTCTTCCAACTCGGCGATTTCGCTCTCCATCGCGGCGCAAACGGCAACGACGGGGGCGTTTTCTTTTTCGGCCAATGCTTTCAGGCGGTCGAGGTGCGGGTTGTTGTCAAAACCGTCTTCGGCCACGTTGCCGACATACATGGCGGGCTTGGCGGTCAGCAGGAACAGCGGTTTGAGCATGGCGAGCTCGTCTGCGTCTAAGCCGAAGGAGCGTACGGGTTTGCCTTCGTTGAGGTGCGGCAGAATTTTTTTGCACAGTTCCACCAATTTTTGCGCGTCTTTGTCGCCTGAGCGGGCGCGTTTTTCTTCGCGGACGATGGCTTTTTCCACGCTGGCGAGGTCGGCCAGCGCCAGTTCGGTGCCGATGGTTTCGATGTCGGCAATCGGATCGACTTTGCCGGAAACGTGGACGATGTTGTCGTCGTCGAAGCAGCGTACGACGTTCACGATGGCGTCGGTTTCGCGGATGTTGGCGAGGAACTGGTTGCCCAAGCCTTCGCCTTTGCTTGCACCGGCGACCAAGCCTGCGATGTCCACAAATTCCACAATCGCGGGCTGCATTTTTTGTGGATTGACGATTTTTGCCAGCTCCGCCATGCGCGGGTCGGGCACTTCCACGATGCCGACGTTGGGCTCGATGGTGCAGAAGGGATAGTTCGCCGCTTCGATGCCCGATTGGGTCAGCGCGTTGAAGAGGGTGGATTTGCCGACGTTGGGCAGGCCGACGATGCCGCATTTCATGCTCATGTGTGTTCCTTAAATGCCGTTAGATTAAAATCGGCGGATTTTAACATAGAAGGCTACCTGAAAGCTGCGGTTTGGGTTTTCAGGTAGCCTTTAGGCGATTTGAAGCGGGCTGAAAATAGCCGCACGGGATGACGGTCGGGCAGAAACGCGGCTTCGGCCGGGCAAAATATTGTGCCGCTTTGTTGAAGCTGCATTTTCAGGTAGCCTGCGGGGCAGGGCGGAAATAGGCAGTTTGCCCATAAGGCTGCTATAATGCCGCCCCTGTTTGGCCGGTGTGTTTGCCCGGCCGTATAGCTAAAGCGGTTATTTCTTCATGCAGCCAGGAAGGAGTGAATGCTTTGGCGTTATGCCGATAACCATACAAAGCCGCACATCACCATGCTTGAACACCTGCCTTATTTCCAGCAACATCTGCCTCGCGATTTGAGCCGCGTTAATGCGGTGATTGAGCGCGCGGTGCAATCGGAAGTGGCGCTGATTTCGCAAATCGGGCGCTACATCATCAGCGCCGGCGGCAAGCGGCTGCGGCCGGTGCTCACCATTCTTTCCGGCAAGGTGCTGGGTTACGATGAAGACCCGCTCTACGCACTGGCGGCGATGGTGGAATTCATCCACACTTCGACCCTGCTGCACGACGATGTGGTGGACGAAAGCGAGTTGCGGCGCGGCCGGAAAACGGCAAACAATATGTTTGGCAACGCTGCTGCCGTGTTGGTGGGCGATTTTCTCTACACCCGCGCCTTCCAGCTGATGGTGTCTTCAGGTAGCCTCAAGATTTTAGACGTGATGGCTGATGCCACCAACATCATCGCCGAGGGTGAAGTGTTGCAGCTGATGAATATCGGCAACACCAACATCACCGAAGCCGAATATGTGCAGGTGATCCAATACAAAACCGCCAAATTGTTTGAAGCCGCCGCACAGGTGGGCGCGATTTTGGCCGGCGCCACGCCCGAGCAGGAAAACGCGCTGAAAGACTACGGCCGCCACATCGGCACCGCTTTCCAGATTATTGATGATGTGCTGGATTATTCCGGCAACATCGAAGAAATCGGCAAAAACGTGGGCGACGATTTGGCCGAAGGCAAGCCGACCCTGCCGCTGATTTACCTGATGCAAAACGCCGAGCCGCCGGTGGCCGACGCCGTGCGCCACGCCTTGGAGCACGCCGACCGCAGCTATTTCGAGCAGATTCATGCCCATGTGGTGCAATCCGATGCGCTGGCCTATTGCGTGAGCGAGGCGCGTAAGGCAGTGGATGAGGCTTTATCTTGCCTGGCCGCACTGCCGGATAATGAAGTGTCGCAAGCGATGCGGCAGCTTGCCGAAGAATCACTGGCACGTGTATCATAGCGGCCTTTTTCGGGAATATATAATTGCATCTGAATGTTATCCCGTTGTTTTTGGTATTGCTGATTTTGCTGGGCGTGCTCAGCAACAACCAATCCATTACCATCTCGGCCACTGTGTTGCTCCTGATGCAGCAAACCGTGCTGGCACGCTATATCCCGCTGGCCGAACAATACGGCATTCAAGCCGGCATTATTCTGCTCACCATCGGCGTGCTCAGCCCGCTGGTGTCGGGCAGAATCCAGTTTCCCGGTTTGGCCGGTTTGATGAGCTGGAAAATGCTGGCGGCGGTGTTGGTGGGCGTGTTGGTGGCCTGGCTGGCCGGGCGCGGCGTGCCGCTAATGAGCGAGCAGCCGGTGCTGGTAACCGGCCTGCTGCTGGGCACGATTATCGGCGTGGCGTTTTTGGGCGGCATTCCGGTGGGGCCGCTTATTGCCGCGGGGATTTTGTCGCTTATTGCCGGAAAAGTTTGATTGGAAAGTTTGAGTATTTCTCGCCGTAGTTCAATGGATAGAACGTATGCCTCCTAAGCGTAAAATACAGGTTCGATTCCTGTCGGCGGGGCCATGATGAAAAGGCTACCTGAAATTTTCAGGTAGCCTTTTTCTTGCCTGCCGTTTGCAGGGAATGGGGGATTAACCCGTATTGCGCAAGCCTTGTGCCACGCCGTTGATGGTGAGGTGGATCAGGTGGATGAGCTGCGGGTTGCCCGGGTGCTGGCGCAAGCGGGCGAGCAGGGCTACCTGAAGCCAGTTGAGCGCGTTCAGGTAGGGAATGCGCAGAGCCAGGGAGCGGGCGAGGCTGCGGTTGTCGGTGAGCAGGTGGTCTTGCTCGATTAATTGTAACAGGGCGCGACGGCTGCGTTCGAACTCGCCTGCAATGAGTTCAAACATGGCTTGGGCGGCTTGCGGCTGGTCGGCCAGGCCGACGTAGGCACGGGCAATGTCTAAATCCGCTTTGGCCATTACCTGCTCCATATTGGAGAGCATGGCTTGGAAGAAGGCGCTGTGCTGCACCATATGGCGCAGGTGCTCGAGATTGGCAGGGTTGTCGCGCAAGAGCTGTTCAACAGCACTGCCGAAGCCATACCAAGCAGGCAGCATCAGGCGGTTTTGCGTCCAGGAGAACACCCAAGGGATGGCGCGCAAATCCTGTATTCGCGCTAGGGTTTTGCGGCTGGCGGGGCGGCTGCCGATGTTGAGGCTGGCGATTTCGTTGATCGGGCTGGTTTGCAGGAAATAGCCCACGAAATCGGGATGGGTGATGAGCTCGCGGTAGTAGGCGAAGGCGGCGTCGGAGAGCGACTGCATCAGCGCGGCATCGGGCTCTTCGGTGCGGTGCGGCAGCAGGCTGGCTTCCAGCGCGGCGGCCACCAAGGTTTCGAGGTTGCGCTCGGCGTTGTCGGCATCGGCATATTTGGCGGTGATGACTTCGCCCTGCTCGGTGATGCGGATTTGTCCGGCCACGCTGCCGGCTGGTTGTGCCAGTACGGCTTCGTAGGAAGGGCCGCCGCCACGCCCCACGCTGCCGCCGCGCCCGTGGAATAGGCGCAGGCGTACTTGGTGTTTGGCAAACAGTTTCACCAAAGCTTGCTCGGCCTGATACAGCACCCATTGGCTGGTTACATAACCGCCGTCTTTATTGCTGTCGGAATAGCCGAGCATGATTTCCTGAATATTGCTGCGGTCGGCGAGCAGGTGGCGGTACCACGGCAGGGAGAAAAGATGATCCATCACGCCGATGCAGTCTTGCAGCGCTTCGATAGTTTCAAACAGCGGCACGATATTGAGCCGGCTTTCAGGTAGCCCTTCGGTGTTTAGGCGCAACAGGCCGGTTTCTTTCATAATCAAGGCCAAGGCAAGCATTTCGCTTACGTTTTCGGCATTGGAGATGATGCTTTGGCGGATGGCTTCCTCGCCGAAGCCGGCTTTAATTTCGGCAGCGGCACGGAAGATGGCCAGCTCGTGTTCGGTATCTTCGCTGTATCGGGCGAACGGGCTGTGGAGCGGGCGCGGGGAAGACAGTTCGCGCAGCAGCACACGTTCGCGCTCGGCTTCGTTCAGCGCGGCGAAGTCTTCCAAGCCGGCAGCTGCAAAGAGCTCGGCTACCACGTCGATATGTTTTTGGGCGTGTTGGCGCAAATCTAGCGGCATCAGATAAAAGCGGAACACGGAAGCGGCACGGATCAGGTCGGCCAAGCGGCCGTCGGCCAGCAGGCGGCTGCCGTTGGCGCACAAGGAAGTGTGCACGATGTGCAGGTCGGCTAAAAATTCTTCCACCGTGTCATACGGTTCGAGTAGGCCAAACTGGCTGCCCAAGCCGCTGCCGAAACGGTGGGCGGTGGCCACGGTGCGGGCGAGAATATAGGCCAGGGCGCGGCGGTAGGGCTCTTCTTCGTGGGCGCGTTCGGTGTCGGGAGATTTAGCTGATAAAGCCAACACTTCGGGGCTCACGTTCACGCGCCGGATTGACATCGGCAGCTCTTCATACAGTTTGTAGAGCTGGCTGCGGTAGAAGCGGAACACGGCGCTGGCCTGCTGGGCGAAAGCTGTGCGCAGGGTGTCGGCGGAAACGAAAGGGTTGCCGTCGCGGTCGCCGCCGATCCAGCCGCCGATGTGCAGCACATTGGGCAGGCGGGTGTGCGGAAAGGCTACCTGAAGGGCGGCTTCCAGCTTGCGGTATACGCCGGGCACGGCGCTGAAGAAGCTGAGCGGAAAATACATGATGCCGTTGCTGATTTCATCGGCTACCGTAATTTTGAAATGACGGTTTTCATTGGTTTGCCACAGCGTCCACAGCATGGTTTGCACCTGCTGCTGCAAGCGTTCTTCGTTTTGCCCGGCCTGGTTGGCGCGTTGGTCGAGCAGGTTGCGGATTTGGCGGTGCAGGGTGAGGGTGGTTTGGCGCTGCACTTCGGTGGGATGCGCGGTGAGCACAGCGGCCACTTCGGTGTGGTTTAGCTGCTGCTGTAAGGCTTCGGCGCTTACGCCTTGCTGTTGCAGCAAATCAAGGGTGTGGCCGAAGGTGGATTTGGCGTTGTCGCGGGTTTGGCTGTGCGCCAGACGGCGGCGTTGGTGGTGTGCGTCTTCGGCAATATTGAGGATTTGTGCAAACAGGCTGCAGGCGCGGATGAGGTCTTCCAGCTGTTGGTCGTTGAGCTGCGGCAGGCTGCGTGTTACCACGTCTTGCGGCGCTTCGCCGCCCAGCAGCGCGGCCACGGCTTCCTGCACGGGGCAGTCGGTTTGCGCGGCCAGCACGGTTTGCAGCGCGCCGGTGAGGAAGGCAACGTCGTCGAAGAGCGGCGCGTCTTTGTAGGGATGTTGGCCGGAAGGTTCGGGCATCATGGGATATTCCTTTGCAGAGGGTTATTCTTGGGTTAGCCGGGAAAAACGCAATGTACTGTTTGGGTAATCCAAACCGTACACGCACCAGATCAATACGAAATAGGCAATGGCATGCAGCAGCCAGCCGGCAGGAAGGCTACCTGAAAACAGCGGAGCCGAAGGCAGACAGGTAAACAAGATGCCCGCCAGCACCGATGCCAGAGCCAGCCATTGGTATACGCGCATGCCGAGAAAATACGGCGTTTGCGGTTCGCCGCGCAGCGATTCTTCCACAAAGCGGAACGCACCGCTGAGAATCAAATACATACCGGCGATAAACGAAGCAGGCATTTGCAGCCGGTATAAGCGCCACAGCAGGAAAAAGCTCAGAAAATTGGCGGCGATGGAATAAAATTGGGTGGGGTGCAGATTTTTCCCCTGCCAGCCGGCCAGTTTGCACACACGCGATTTATCATGGAAAAAGCGGATGCCAGGCATATCGGTGGGGATACCGTGGCAGCAGCCCTGAATCAGGCAGCGGCAGCGGCCGAAAAGCTGGATGGGGCAGGCAGCCAGTGCAGCCGCGCCCAGCAGCGTCCAACCGCCCAAATCCGAACCGGCGGCAATCAGGCAGCCGGCCAACACGATGCCGAACACGCTGCCGTAGTAGCCAAACGGGCGCAGCAGCGCCGATGAGCCTTCCACCCATTGCGCCCATAGGCCCGCGCCGATAAACCCGGCCACCCCCAGCAGCCACACTGCCCATAAATACTGCGGCAGCAGATAAGCCAACACCAGAAAACCGCTCACACCGCCCAATGCGGCATAGAAGCCGTGGTTAATCAGCCGCAGGCGGCCAAAGCGCCATTCGTGCCACGAGTTGGCAATATATTCGGCGGCGCGCAACAGAGCGTGGTAGATCGGCTGCCGGTGTCGGATTGCCCAATAGGCGGCCATCCCGGCTAACACATCAGCCAAGGTATGGTTGTGCGTGGTCAGGCAGCTGACAATTACCAGCACCGCCAACAAAGCCCATACCATACGCCACTGCGGGCGGCATAGGCAAGAATATCGTGCGGCCAACAGTGCCCAAAATACATGAAACGAAGGCAGCGCCGCTGCGGCGCTATCATACTCACGCCCCAGGGCAATCCACTGTAGCCATAACGTATTTTCAGGTAGCCTGCTATAGCGCACGGCAGCCGGAATAATCAGATAACAATAGAAAATCAGTGCCATGCCCCAGAATGCGTCTAGGGCAAAGCCGCGCAGCTGGCGGTTTTGCCGCAACCACAGCGGCAGCAACCCGGCCCACGGATAAAGTAGCGCATAAAACACCACGCTGAAGCCCCACAGCGGCACAGCCGCATCCCAAGCGCCGTTGCTATACCACGCATCGGACGGCACCCCCAGCCACACAAACGCTTCATACAGCAGCAGCCATACCAACCAAACCTTCAGCCCGAGCAATAGCCGCCTGGAGAAAGCCACCTCATGCCCGTTATCCGGCGGCAGGCTGAACAGGCTGTAGTGAAGCATCGGCCGGGCGCCAAACTGCTTGGCCATCACCTCGCGCTCGAAGCCAGCCACATAAGCCACAATGAGCAATGCAAACAGCGGCGATACCAGCCACAGCCCGCCGGGCGACTGCGCATACAGTGCCGTGCCCGTGCAAAGCATGACGGCGCCGGTATAAATCGGGTGGCGGCACAGGCGGTAGGCGCCGGAAGCCACAAAATGCTGTGGCGGAAACGCATTCATCGGCAGGCCGCCGCCGCGGTACCACAGGTTGTGCATCGCCCACAGGATTAATGAGAGTCCGGCCGCCGCCAGCAGTGCGCCGGCCAGCGGGTAGGGCGGTACCGGCAGCCGCACCACCTCCGAAGTGTGCCGTGCCCAATATTGCAGCAGCAGCGGCAACAGCAGGCAGAACACCAAGGCATAAACAATTTTTTGCAGGGTAACGCTTATTTTTGCCATAACACCCTCTCGTATAAGGCCCAGCCTTCCACGGCAATATTTTCAGGTAGCCTCAAGGTGGCGTGGCTTTTCCATTTTTGTTCGCGGCTGGATAAAAATCTGCGGCTGAATAGTAGCCGCAACAATGGGTTGCGTGCTGCAATAGCCAGCAGCGGCTCGTCTTTTATCGTTTCCGGTGCAGCAAACGCCAGATGCAGGCCGAATGCCGGCGCTTTCAGCCCACCGGCTTCCAGCACGAAATCTTCAGTTAGCACGCCGTTGTAGTACAAACGTTTTAGCGGCACTTCGCCGCGCCATTCGATCCACACCACATAGTGCTGCTCCGATACGAAACGCCCCCAATACAGCTCGCATAACGGCAGCTGTTGCGGCCAAAAATCCATTTCCAGCGTTTCGGCATAACCCAAGCCGCCGTATTCCTGCCCGTTTAAGGCTACCTGAAAACGGGCATTGGGCGTGTGGGCATGCCAAACGAGCCGATGTTTGCCGCCGGCCGGCAAGGTAAGCCGGATGCCATCAGACAAAGCCTGCCAGCGGCCTTCGAGGCCAAGTTTGGGTTGCCGGATGCCGTTGGGAGATAGTTGTGATGCGCTCAGGCAGCTGCGTTCGATGGTGCAGCCGTGGGCCGGGTTGAAAATCAGGGCTGAATAGGGCAGCTTGATGCCGTGGTAATGCAGCTCGGCCGCATAGGCAATCACTGCGTTGCCGTCAGAATCGATGCCGTCGAAATAATGTTTGCGCAGGCGGAACATGATGGGAGAAAAACTATTTGGCCGGATGAGGCTACCTGAAAAATAGCAGTTTCGTGCCAGCCGATATTTTCAGGTAGCCTTGGCTGGCACGGCCAGTATACTGTTTGATTGCAGTTTACGCGGCAGCTGGCCGGAAGGAAACAGCGTGTTTAGATGTTGCCAAGCCTACAGCGCGGCTTCGTCCCGCTCGCCGGTACGGATGCGCACTACGCCTTCCACCGGCAGGATGAAGATTTTGCCGTCGCCGATTTTGCCGGAGTTGGCCGCCTGCACGATGGCTTCCACCGCCTGCTCGACCATGCTGTCTTCCAGCACGATTTCCAGCCGGATTTTGGGCAGGAAATCCACTGCGTATTCCGCGCCGCGATAGATTTCGGTGTGGCCTTTTTGGCGGCCGAAGCCTTTTACTTCGGTTACGGTCATGCCGTTTACGCCGATATCGGTGAGCGCGTCGCGCACGTCGTCGAGTTTGAACGGTTTGATGATGGCTTCGATTTTCTTCATGGGTTCCTCGGGTAGGTTGGTATATAAGGTTTTAGGCAGTTAAGCTACCACAAGGCAGCAGTGCTTTCAATCGGCTCACTCCGCCGACAGATTAGGGCAGACTTGGCGTATAATCACGCCTCCCCAATCCTCTTTCATGCGAGTCTGTCCATGCCTATCCTCTTCCTGCGCGGCGAGCGCGCCCTGTCTGGTTTCCGTGTTGAAAAACTGCTGCAAAAAGCTGCTGCTTTGAGGCTACCTGAAGCCGAAATCTGCAGCGAATATTGGTATTTTGCCGATTGCGCCGAACACTTGAATGCGGCAGATGCGGAAAAGTTGGAAGCCTTGCTGGCGGGGCAAGTGGCATCGGAGTTGCCGCAGTCTTCAGGTAGCCTGCATCTGTTTCTCATCACGCCGCGCATCGGCACGATTTCGCCTTGGGCTTCCAAAGCCACGGAAATTGCGAAAAACTGCGGCTTCACACAAATCCGGCGCATCGAACGCGGCATGGCAGTGTGGCTTTCAGGTAGCCTTTCCGAAGCGCAGAAACAGCAATGGGCAGCTTTGCTGCACGACCGCATGACCGAATCGGTGTTGCCCGATTTTCAGGTAGCCGCCAAATTGTTCGCCCACCCCGAAGCGCAAACCTTCGATACGGTAGATGTGCTCTCCGGCGGCCGTGCCGCGCTGGAAAAAGCCAATACCGACTTAGGCTTGGCGCTTTCGCCCGACGAAATCGATTATCTGCTGGACAATTATCAGGCTTTAAAACGCAATCCGTCTGACGTGGAACTGATGATGTTCGCCCAGGCCAACAGCGAACACTGCCGCCACAAAATCTTCAATGCCGACTTCATCTTGAACGGCGAAAAGCAGCCCAAATCGCTGTTCCGCATGATTCGCGACACGCACGAAGCCGCGCCGGCCGGCACGGTAGTGGCGTATAAAGACAACGCCTCGGTAATCGAAGGCGCGAAAATCGCCCGTTTTTATCCCGATGCGGCGGCCAATCAGGGCTACCGTTTCCATGAAGAAGACACCCATATCCTGATGAAGGTGGAAACGCACAACCACCCCACGGCGATTGCGCCGTTTGCCGGTGCGGCCACTGGTGCGGGCGGCGAAATCCGCGACGAAGGCGCAACGGGACGCGGCGCGCGCCCCAAGGCGGGACTGACCGGCTATACGGTTTCCAACCTCAATATCCCCGATTTGAAACAGCCTTGGGAAGGCGGCTACGGCAGGCCCGCCCACATTGCCTCCCCGCTCGACATCATGATTGAAGCCCCCATCGGCGGCGCGGCGTTCAATAATGAATTCGGCCGCCCGAACCTGCTGGGCTATTTCCGCACCTTCGAAGCCGAGTTCGACGGCCAAATGCGCGGCTACCACAAGCCGATTATGATTGCCGGTGGTTTGGGCAATATTCAGGCCGAGCAAACGCATAAACACGAAATTCCCGAAGGTGCGCTGTTGGTGCAGCTCGGCGGGCCGGGCATGCTCATCGGCTTGGGCGGCGGCGCGGCTTCATCTATGGACACGGGCGCAAACGATGCTTCGCTTGATTTCAACTCCGTGCAGCGTGGCAACCCCGAAATCGAACGGCGCGCGCAAGAAGTGATCGACCGCTGCTGGCAGCTCGGCGCGGCCAACCCGATTATCGCCATTCACGACGTGGGCGCGGGCGGTTTGTCCAACGCCTTCCCCGAATTGGTCAACGATGCCGGGCGCGGTGCGGTGTTTAAGCTGCGCGATGTGCCGCTGGAAGAGCACGGCCTGACGCCGCTGCAAATCTGGTGTAATGAAGCGCAGGAGCGTTATGTATTGTCGATTCTGGAAAAAGATCTGGACACTTTCCGCGCCATTTGCGAACGCGAGCGCTGTCCGTTTGCCGTGGTTGGCACGGCTACCGACGATGGGCATTTGCAGGTGCGCGACGATTTGTTTGCCAATAAGCCTGTAGATTTGCCGCTGAACGTATTGCTCGGCAAGCCGCCCAAAACCACACGCACCGATAAAACACAACAGCAGCCTGAAAAACCGTTTTCAGGTAGCCATATCGATTTGAAGGAAGCCGCCTACCGCGTGTTGCAACTGCCCGCCGTAGCCGCGAAAAACTTCCTCATCAACATCGGCGACCGCAGCGTGGGCGGCTTGACCCACCGCGACCAGATGGTCGGCCGCTGGCAAACCCCAGTGGCCGACTGTGCCGTGACCATCATGGGCTTCGATACGCATCGCGGCGAAGCGATGGCCATGGGCGAAAAGCCCGCCGTTGCGCTGTTTGACGCACCCGCTTCGGGCAGGATGTGTATCGGCGAAGCCATTACCAATATCGCGGCAGTTAATATCGGCAATATCGGCAACATCAAATTCTCCGCCAACTGGATGGCCGCCTGCGGCAATGCGGGCGAAGACGAGAAACTCTACCGCACGGTGGAAGCCGTGTCGCAGATGTGCCGGGAAATCGGCGTGAGCATCCCCGTGGGCAAAGACAGCCTTTCCATGAAAACCGTGTGGCAGGACGGCGCGGAGAAAAAATCCGTGGTGTCGCCGTTGAGCCTGATTGCCACCGCCTTCGCCCCTGTGCAGGACGTGTGCAAAACGGTTACGCCCGACATCAAGCCGGTGGCCGACAGTATGCTGCTGCTGGTGGATTTGGGGCAGGGCAAAGCCCGCATGGGCGGCTCGGCCTTAACGCAGGTATACGGCGAATTGGGCGGAGAAGCGCCCGACATCGAAGCAGGCTACCTGAAAAAGTTTTACGATGTGATTCAGCAGTTGGTGCAGGAAGACAAACTGCTTGCCTACCACGACCGCAGCGACGGCGGCCTGTTTGCCACGCTGGCGGAAATGGCGTTTGCCGGGCGGAGCGGCTTGGAAGCGAATATCGATGAATACGCGCAGGTTCTGTTTAAAGAATGGGAACGCAAACTGCCGAACGCGATTGTGGAAGAAGTGTTGCCGCTTGCTAATCTGACGGCCTTATTCAACGAAGAGCTGGGCGCGGTATTGCAGGTGCGGAAGCAGGATTTTGCCGATGTGATGGCGGCATTCGATAAACAAGGTTTGGGCAACGCGGCTTACTGCATCGGACAGGCGCATTGCGGCAGCAATTTCACGCTTGTGAATGACGGGGAAACCTTGTTTGACCAACCCTTGGTAGATTTGCAACGCGCCTGGCAGTCCACCAGCCATCAAATCCAACGCCTGCGCGACAACCCCGCCTGTGCCGACAGCGAGTTTGCCTTGCTGGCCGATAAAGAACGCAGCCGCCTGTTTGCCGATTTAAGCTTTGATGTGAAACAGGATATTGCCGCACCGTTTATCAACAGCGGGGCAAAACCCAAAATCGCCATCCTGCGCGAGCAGGGCGTGAACGGCCAAGTGGAAATGGCCGCCGCCTTCACCCGCGCCGGTTTCGATGCCTACGATGTGCATATGTCCGACCTGATGGGCGGCCGCGTGAAGCTGGATACCTTCCAAATGCTGGCCGCCTGCGGCGGGTTCAGCTACGGCGACGTGCTGGGCGCGGGCGAAGGCTGGGCGAAATCTATCCTGTTCCACAGTAAACTGCGCGACCAGTTCGCCGAATTCTTCGCTAAGCCAGACACCCTCGCACTCGGCGTGTGCAACGGCTGCCAGATGATGGCCAACCTGGCTGAAATCATCCCCGGTGCAGACGGCTGGCCGAAGTTCCGCCGCAACGAATCCGAACAGTTTGAAGCCCGCCTGAGTATGGTACGCGTGCCGCAATCGCCCTCGCTGATTTTGGCCGATATGGTGGGCAGCAGCCTGCCCGTGGTGGTTAGCCATGGCGAAGGCCGCGCCGATTTCACCCACTTGGGGCGAGCTGAAAACCAAGTTTCAGGTAGCCTGAAAACCGCCATGCAATATATCGACGGTCAGGGCAAGCCCACCCAAACCTACCCGCTCAACCCCAACGGTTCGCCCGATGCCATCGCCGCCGTCACCACTGCCGACGGCCGCGTAACCATCATGATGCCGCACCCCGAGCGCGTGTACCGCAGCGCGCAAATGAGCTGGCTGCCGGAAGAGTGGCGCGACAGCGAACTGGCCGGCTGGTATCGGATGTTTGCTACGGCACGGAAGGTGCTGGGCTAGGCCGTCGGGCAACACAGGGCTACCTGAAAATATCCGCTTCAATGCCGTGAGGATGTAGAAGCTGAATACTTTCAGGTAGCCTCAATCATGACGAAAACGGAGATAGGGCATGGAAGCCAAGCTGCTGGTGTTAAAACCGGCCAAAATATTCGGCGACCCCGATGAGTTGGCCAACTTCCGCTTTGCCAACGGCCGGGGCTTTCCCACATCCTACCAGCGCTTTGCCACGCAATACGGCTGGGGCCGCTCGCTGGGCAACTACCTCGTTTACATCCCCGCCAGTCCGCACTATTGCGATTCCTGGCAGCAGGCCAGGGCAGCGGTGAAATCTACCTATATCGATGATTTAGACGAATACGAAGGCTTTTTCTCCGCACAGCACGTTTGCCTGATGGCCAGGATGGAATGTTTTGCCAAAAGCGAATCCGGCACTTATCTGTTTTGGGATATTGAAAGCAGGCCGAGCCAAGACGAATTCGATATTTATGCTTTCGATTTCAGGGAAGAGCCCTTCTTAATCGGCCGCTCGCTGGATGAAGTTTGGCTCAAGCTCACCCGTGAATCCGATGCCACCGCCGCCCTGCGCGCCGCGCCGCGTCAGGCCGTGTTTGAAGGATTTGATTCGATTTCATAAGCGGGCAAGCCAGCCCGATATTTTTCAGGTAGCCTCATCATGAATTGGGAAACCCTCACGCAAATCGACCGCCGCCACATTTGGCACCCCTACGCCGCCATGCCCAACACCCAGCCGGTGTACGTCGTGGCACGGGCGGAAGGTTGCAGCATCGAGCTGGCCGACGGCAAACGGCTGGTGGACGGCACTTCTTCTTGGTGGGCGGCGCTGCACGGCTACAACCACTCGCGCCTCAACGCCGCGGCTGCCGCACAGCTGGCGAAGATGAGCCATGTGATGTTCGGCGGGCTCACCCATGAGCCGGCGGTGCGGCTCACGCAGTTGCTGCTGGAATTGCTGCCGACGGCCCTCAACCAAGTGTTTTATGCCGACAGCGGCTCGGTGGCGGTGGAAGTGGCGATGAAGATGGCGCTGCAATACCAGCAGGCCGTGGGGCGGGGTAAACGCTGCCGTTTCGCCACCATCCGCGCCGGTTATCACGGCGACACTTGGCATGCCATGTCGGTATGCGATCCGGAAGAAGGCATGCACGGCCTGTTTTTAAGCAGCCTGCCGGTGCAGTATTTCCTGCCGCAACCGGCCAGCCCGTTCCACGGCGAATGGCAGCCTGAAAGCATCCGCCCGTTGGAAAACTTGTTGGCAGAAAAACACGATGAATTGGCGGCGCTGATTTTAGAGCCGGTGGTGCAGGGGGCGGGCGGGATGTATTTCTACCACCCCGAATACCTGCGGCAGGCACGGGCATTGTGCAGCCGATACGGTGTGCTGCTGATTTTTGACGAAATCGCCACCGGATTTGGCCGCAGCGGTGAGATGTTTGCCTTGGAGCACGCCGGCGTGGTGCCAGACATTATCTTGCTGGGCAAGGGGCTCACCGGTGGTTATCTCACCTTGTCGGCAGCGGTGTGCACCAAGGAAATTTCTACGGCCATTAGCCGGGGCCAAGCGGGTGCATTTATGCACGGCCCCACCTTTATGGCCAATCCGCTGGCCTGCGCGGTGGCGGCCGAAAGCGTGGCGATGCTGCGGGAAAGCCCGTGGCGGCAGCGGGTGGCCAATATCGAGCAAACGCTGCGGCGTAAGCTGGCTGTGGCAGCGCAATGGCGTTGCGTGCGCGAAGTGCGGGCGCTTGGCGCGATTGGCGTGCTGGAGATGGCGCAGCCGGTCAACACGGCGTCCTTGCAGCCGCGGCTGGTGGAAAAGGGCGTGTGGGTGCGGCCGTTCGGGCGGTTGGTGTATCTGATGCCGCCGTTTGTGATCAGCCAGCAGGAATTGGATTTCTTGGCCGAACAGACCTTGGCGGCAGTGGCGGAGGAATACGGCGAAGCATG
Organism: Eikenella corrodens; assembly: GCF_900187105.1. NCBI lineage: Bacteria > Pseudomonadati > Pseudomonadota > Betaproteobacteria > Neisseriales > Neisseriaceae > Eikenella > Eikenella corrodens. The sequence continues at coordinate 152,109 of NZ_LT906482.1, read as the reverse complement.
GCCGCAGTCCGAATAATGCTACACGCGCCGAAGGCTACCTGAAATTTTCAGGTAGCCTGTTTGCAGAGAGGAGAGCAGTATGCAGAAACAAGTTTATTTTGTGAGCGGCATCGACACCGGCATCGGCAAAAGCATCGCCACCGGCCTGTATGCCAAAGAGCTGGCCGCCGCCGGCTGCCGTGTGATTACCCAAAAAATCGTGCAAACCGGCTGCCAAGGCATCGCTGAAGACATCCAAACCCACCGCCGCCTGCAAGGCATCGGGCTCACCGAACACGACCGCAACGGCAGCACCTGCCCCTATGTGTTTGCTTATCCCTGTTCGCCGCACTTGGCTGCCGAGCAGGAACAGCGCCCCATTGATTTGAAAACCATCGATGCCGCCACCCAAACCCTGCTGCAAAGCTACGACACCGTGCTGCTCGAAGGGGCGGGCGGGCTGATGGTGCCGCTAAACCGCGAGCAAACCCTGCTCGACTTTGCCGCCGAACGCGGCTACCCGCTGGTGTTGGTTACGTCCGGCCGCCTGGGCAGCATCAACCACACCCTGCTCAGCCTGGCCGCCGCCCGCCATGCCGGCCTGCCGGTGCACCGGCTGGTGTACAACCGCTATCCCGCTGCCGACCCCGTCATCGGCGCGGAAACCGAACGCTATTTGCGCGATTACCTGCAGCGGCATTTCCCCGAGGCGGAGTGGGCGGTATTGGAAGAGGCTACCTGAAAACCGAGTGCAGCATTTTTTCAGGTAGCCTTGCACACAGCTTTAGCCCGAACCCCCACATATCCGCTATAATCCGCATTTCTGTTTACCCCTCTCCCCAAACCGAATCATGGGACAAAAAATCCAAGCCGTAAAAGGCATGAACGACCTCTTGCCGGTGGAGCAGAAAGATTTCAAGCTCACCGCCGCCTTCTGGCAGGCCTTTGAAAACCGCATCGGCCAATGGGCGCACCGCTTCGGCTACCGCCAAATCCGTACCCCGATCGTGGAGCAAACCGGCCTTTTCGTGCGCTCCATCGGCGAAGACACCGATGTGGTGGGCAAAGAAATGTATACCTTTGCCGACTCCAACGACACCCTCAGCCTCAGCCTGCGCCCCGAAGGCACCGCCTCCTGCCTGCGCGCCGTGGTGGAGCACAATCTGCTGTACAACGGCGGCCAGAAGCTGTGGTATATGGGCCCCATGTTCCGCCGCGAACGCCCGCAGAAAGGGCGCTACCGCCAATTTCATCAAGTGGGCGTGGAAGCGCTGGGCTTTGAAGGCCCCGATATCGACGCTGAAATCATCGCCATGTGCGCCGATTTGTGGCGCGAGCTCGGCATCAGCCAATATCTGACTTTGGAAATCAACAGCCTGGGCAACCGCGAAGAACGCGCCGCCCACCGCGCCGCCTTGGTAGGCTACCTGAAACAGCACGAAGCCGCGCTGGATGAAGACAGCCTCCGCCGTATGCACACCAATCCGTTGCGCGTGCTGGACAGCAAAAACCCCGATTTGCAGGAAATTTGCAACGGCGCCCCGCGCCTGGCCGATTACCTCGGCGAAGCCTCCCGCGCCCACTACGCCGGTTTCAAAGCCCTGCTCGACGGCTTGGGCATCGCCTATGTGGAAAACCACCGCCTCGTGCGCGGGTTGGACTACTACAACCAAACCGTGTTCGAATGGACCACCGACAAACTCGGCGCCCAGGCCACCGTGTGCGGCGGCGGCCGCTACGACGGCCTGATTGAAGAACTCGGCGGCAAACCCGCCCCCTCCATCGGCTTTGCCATGGGCGTGGAGCGGCTGTTGCTGCTGGTGCACGAATACGGCAATCTGCAAGCCGATGCCGCACCCGATATTTACGTGATACACCAAGGCGGCGATACCCTGCTGCCCAGCATGCAATATGCCGCCGCCGCCCGCGCCGCCGGCTTCAGCGTGCTGCAACATTCCGGCAGCCAGAAACTGGCCGCCCAAATGAAAAAAGCCGATGCATCCGGCGCCAAAGTGGCGCTGATCGTGGGCGAAGGCGAGCTGGCCGAAGGCAAAGCCAGCCTCAAAGACATGCAGCAAGGGCGCGGCCAAGTGAGCGTGCCTGCTGCCGATTTGCTTAAACAATTAAACGAATGGATAGGTTAAATGGCTGTTTACGATTTAAAAGACCAAGAAGAAATTGAAAACTTCAAATATTTCTGGCGCAGCTGGGGGCGTTGGCTGTTTGCCCTGCTCGTGGTGGCTGCCATCGGCTACTTCGGCTGGGTGATGTACAGCAGCCACCAGCGCAGCGTGAACAACGAAGCCGTGGCCGTGTTCGACCAATGGGCGGAAAACCAGCAGGCCAACAAGCCTGCCGAAGCCGCCAAGCTGCTCACCCAACTGCAAAGCCAATATCCGACCAGCATCTCCGCCGCCCAAGCCACCCTGATGCAGGCCGGTGCCGCCTTCGACCAAGGTAAATACGACGAAGCCATCGGCCACCTGAATTGGGTGCTCAAATATCACCAAGAACCGCTCATCCGTGCCATGGCCATCCAGCGCCTGGCCACCGTGCAGCTGCAACAGCAGAAATACGATGACGCCATCGCCACCCTCGGCATGAATACCGATGAAGCCTACGCTGGTATCTTGTTGGAAACCAAAGGCGATGTTTACGCCGCCCAAGGCAAACGCAGCGAAGCCGCCGCCGCCTACAAACAGGCGATGGACAAACTGCCCCAAGACGACCAAGGGCGCGAGTTCATACAGCTGAAAATCGACCAGATGAACTAAGGCAGGCCAAAGCCCATAACGGCTGTTGCCGGCGGATGGAAAACCCACCGCCGGCAACAGCCGTTTTTTCAGGTAGCCTTTTGGGTTTCAGGTAGCGTGTAAGGCGAAGTATTATTTGTACAGGAGCTGTCATAGATAATACGCCAATGTTTTACTGATGTGCTGATACTTGATTTGCCTGTAAAGGCTACCTGAAGGGTTGAGTGATTTGGCTATATGGCGATTAGGGAATCGATCAGCAGGCCGCTGCCGAAAAGTAGGTTGATAGCCAAAGCAAGGCGCACGATGTGTGGCAGTTCGCGCCCGACGGCGGCGGGGTTGGTGGCGGTTTGCAGGCGGTGCAGGTGAGTGGCGGCTAACGGTAGTGCGGTTAACCAGAAGAGGCCGCTAGGAATTTGCGGGGCGAGGGCAGCGTAGCAGATGAGGGCGGTGGTGAGGAGGAGTCGGTGCAGGGTTTTGCTGCGTTCAAAGCCCAGCCGGGTGGCAGGGGTGGTTTTGCCGGATTGGCGGTCGCTTTCGATGTCGCGCATATTGTTGATGTGCAGCACGGCTGCGGCGAGCAGGCCGCAACCAGCGGCGGGCAGCCAGCCTTCTGGCGGGCAGCTGCCTTGTTGCAGGTAGGCGCTGCCTTGCACGCCGAGCAGGCCGAAAAATAGGAATACGCTGATTTCGCCCAGCCCGTGGTAGCCGTAGGCATGGCGGCCTAGGGTGTAGGTGAGGGCAGCGGCGAGAGAGAGGCTGCCTAAGAGCAGGAAGGCGAGCCATTGCTGCGGGTGGCGCAAGCTGAGGGCGATGAGCGTGCTGCCGAGGAGCAGGGCGGCCAATATGCTGGCGGCGAGGAGACGGCGGATGTGTTGGAGAGGGATTTGGCCGCCGGCGGTGAGGCGTTCGGGCGCATTGGGGGCGCGGTGGCGGTCGGTACCGCGTATGCCGTCGCCGTAATCGTTGGCAATATTGGAAACGATTTGCAGGGCCAGCGCGGTGAGCAGGCTGAGCAGGAACACGCTGCTGCGCCAGCTTGCGGGGCTGCTGTGCCAAGCAATGGCGTTGCCGCAGCAAACAGCGGCAAGGGCCAGCGGCAGGGTGCGCGGACGAATGAGGCGGAATAGGACGTGCATGGCGGGAGTGGCTTGGAGGCTACCTGAAAAATTCAATTGGCAGTTTCAGGTAGCCTGATACGAAAAACGGGCATGATACCCGATTCTGCGCCATTGGGCTGGGGCTTGCGCTTTTTGCTTGTGTTGGGTCAAGAGGGAGAGTGAACAAATTGTCGGGCAGCTTCAAGCGTTTTCGGCTAGAATACGCAGTTTGGTTTCGGCACGGCTTGCTGCGTTGCCACCCCTGTTTTAACTTTGCTGAAGCTCCGCTTTTCAGGTAGCCCTTATCGGCCAAACTGATGCTTTTGCCTACCATCACGACCGCTTACTTTTTTGCCAAAATATGAACAATATCCGCAATTTCTCCATCATCGCCCATATTGACCACGGTAAATCCACGCTCGCCGACCGCTTCATCCAACACTGCGGCGGCTTGGAAAACCGCGAAATGAGTTCGCAGGTTTTGGACAGCATGGACATCGAAAAAGAGCGCGGCATCACGATTAAGGCGCAAACCGCCGCGCTGAACTATAAAGCCCGCAATGGCGAAACTTATCTTTTGAATCTGATTGATACGCCCGGACACGTCGATTTTTCCTACGAAGTCTCCCGCTCGCTTTCCGCCTGCGAAGGCGCGCTGTTGGTGGTGGACGCGTCGCAGGGTGTGGAAGCGCAAACCGTGGCCAACTGCTACACCGCGATTGATTTGGGCGTGGAGGTGGTGCCGGTGCTGAACAAAATCGACTTGCCCGCCGCCGACCCCGACCGCGTGGCGCAGGAAATCGAAGACATCGTCGGCATCGACGCGGTGGGCGCGGTAACCTGCTCGGCCAAATCCGGACTGGGCGTGGAAGACGTGCTGGAAGAAATCGTGGCCAAAATCCCCGCGCCCGAAGGCGATGAGAACGCGCCGCTGCAAGCCGTGATTATCGATTCGTGGTTCGACAACTATGTCGGTGTGGTGATGCTGATTCGCGTGAAAAACGGCCGGCTGAAACTGAAAGACAAAGTGCGCTTTATGTCCACCAAGGCCGAAAGCCAAGTGGAGCAGCTCGGCGTGTTTACACCGAAATCGGTGAACAGACAAGAGCTTAAGGCGGGCGAAGTAGGCTTTTTGATTACCGGCGTGAAAGAGCTCGGCCAAGCCAAAGTGGGCGATACGGTAACGCTGGTGCAAAATCCCGCTGCTGAGCCGCTGCCCGGCTTCAAAGAAGTGCAAAGCCAGGTGTTTGCCGGTCTGTATCCCGTGGAAAGCCACGACTACGAAGCCCTGCGCGACGCGCTGGAAAAACTGCAACTCAATGATGCTTCGCTGAAATTCGAGCCGGAAGTCTCTCAAGCGCTCGGTTTCGGTTTTCGCTGCGGCTTCCTCGGCCTCTTGCACTTGGAAATTGTGCAGGAACGCCTGGAGCGCGAGTTCGATATGGACTTGATTACCACCGCGCCCACTGTGGTGTATGAAGTGATTTTGAAGACTGGCGAGCATATTGAAGTGGAAAATCCTTCTAAATTGCCGGATTTGGCCACGGTGGAATCCATTTTGGAGCCGATTATCACTGCCACCATCCTGGTGCCGCAGGAATACGTGGGCAATGTGATGACGCTATGCAACCAGAAGCGCGGCGTGCAAATCAATATGCAGTATCTCGGCCGCCAGGTGATGCTTACCTATGATTTGCCGATGAACGAAGTAGTGATGGACTTTTTCGACAAGCTCAAATCCACCTCGCGCGGCTATGCCTCGCTGGACTACCATTTCAAAGAGTTCCGTGCCGCCAATTTGGTGAAACTAGATATTATGGTGAACGGCGACAAAGTGGACGCGCTCAGCCTGATTGTACACCGCCAAAACGCCGTGCAGCGGGGCCGCGAGCTGGCAGCGAAAATGCGCGAACTGATTCCGCGCCAAATGTTCGACATCGCCGTGCAGGCCGCCATCGGCAGCCAGATTATCGCGCGCGAAAACGTGAAAGCGCTGCGCAAAAACGTATTGGCGAAATGCTACGGCGGCGACATCACGCGTAAGAAAAAACTGCTGGAAAAACAAAAGGCCGGTAAGAAACGCATGAAGCAGGTGGGCAACGTGGAAATTCCGCAGAGCGCGTTTTTGGCGATTTTGCAGGTGGGCGATAAGTAGCCTGAAGCTTATCGAACTTATTTCAAACGGGAAAATATCAAAGTGGAACAATCCAATACAATCCTTTATGCCGCCATCGCCGCTTTGGTGGCCGGCATCGTGCTGTTTGCCGTGAGCGGGAAAACGCGGCAGGAAAACGGCGAATGGAGCGGCGGCCTGCAATGGGGCTACCTCCTGATGATGGTGGGTTCGTTCGGCCTCTTGGCCAAGCTGATGAGCCTCACGGCGGTGCTGCTGCTGCTAGTGCTGTTTACCGGCGCGGTGTGGCTGTGGGCGCGTGCGGCACGCAAGCAGCGCAGGCAATTGACTGATCACGCTGAAGCAGCGGAGCAAGACGACAACCATTTCCGCGATTATATGGGCAGCTTCTTCCCGCTGATTTTGGTGGTGTTTGTGCTGCGCACTTTTGTGGCCGAGCCGTTTCAGATTCCCTCCAGCTCGATGCGGCCTGGGCTGGTGAAGGGCGACTTTGTGCTGGTGAACAAGTTCAGCTACGGTATCCGCGTGCCGGTGTTGAACAATGTGCTGATTCCGGTGGGGCAGGTGCAGCGCGGCGATGTGGTGGTGTTCAATTATCCGGTGGAGCCGGACACCAACTACATCAAGCGCATTGTCGGCCTGCCGGGCGATGTGGTGGAATACCGCAATAAGGTGCTGACGGTAAACAGCAAAACCGAGCAGGATAATTTGGTGGGCGGCTACCAATATCCCGATGATTACAAACCGGAGCGGATTCTGGAAGCCACCCGCTTTTCCGCCGATTGGGAAGGCCGCCATTTCGAGGTGCTGAAAAATGAAAACGCGCCCACGGTTTCCATCCCCTTCTTGGCCGAATCCGCCAATAATTTTGCTGCAAACGGCTATCAAAGCGGCTTGCGCGAAAATTGCGAATACGAAGCAGACGGCAGCGGCTTTAAATGTACTGTGCCGGAGGGCAAATATTTCGCCATGGGCGACAACCGCGACAGCAGCGCCGATTCGCGCTACTGGGGCTTTGTGGACGACAAGCTGATTGTGGGCAAAGCGTTTTTCGTGTGGATGAACGTGGGCGATACTTCGCGCATCGGCAACACTATCCGCTGATAGGAAAGAAAAACCGGCCGGCTGGCCGGTTTTTGCTGCTTATGTAAAAGGCTACCTGAAAGTTTCAGGTAGCCTTTATCCTTGTTGTAAATCAGATGGATATGGTGCCTTACTTCACTCCTGGTAGCGACTATTTGGATTGATTCGGCTGGAGCCAGCGGAAGGCGCGGCGCAGTTCGGCGGTGCCGTTGGTTTCGTAGCAGCGGCCGTGGGCGAGGATGATTTTGTCGGGCTGCCAGGCGAGTATTTGCGCCAGGCTCTCGCGGGCGGCAGCGCGGTTGCGGAAGGTGGCGCGCCAGTCGGGCGGGGTTTTGCCGTCGGGCTCGGCGATGCCAACCCATTTCATTACCTGCGCCCAGAAGCGGTTGGAGAATTTGGCGGGCTCGAAGTTTTCGATGAGGTCGGCGAGGATTAGGGTGCGGCTGGCGCGGTGGAAGAATACGGTTTCAGTCATAACCGGGCTGCCGAGGAAGGGGAGCTGGGCAATGTCGTCTGCCCATTGGGCTGGGGCGCTGGAGCCCAAATCGGCATCGAAGGCTACGGCAATGTGCTGGGCGGCTGCGCGTTCGCGCACACCGAGGCTGGCCCAGGCGGTGGCTTGGGGATAGTGTTTTTGCCAAGCGGGGATGTGGGCGTAGTGGATGCGGTTGGGCGAGACGAGGTGGCGCACTTCTCCCAATGCGTTGATTCGGGATAACAGTTCCGGGTTTGGCTCGATGGGGGAGTGGCACCAGAGGCCGCCATCGGCGAGGCGGATAACCGTCATGCGGGTGCTGAAAGGGATGCTCAGGCCGAGCGGAAAGGCCATACGCACGATGCCGCCGTCGGCAATCCAGATATTGCTGCCGAAGGGTTTGAGGGTGTGTAGCGGGCGGTAGAGGTGGATGGGGGCGGACATGGTGTTTCCTTTTTTCAGGTAGCCTTGGATGGGGCTACCTGAAATGTTTTATTACCGTTTCGTGCGTTTGGCGAAGTTCATCAGGCTCATCCCGGCCACCACGGCTGCGCCGCCAATCAATAATGAGACGTGTGGCGGCTCGTGCAGCCAAAAGGTGGCGATGGCGATGCCGAATACGGGCACGAGTGCCATGTAGGCCGAGGCCGTGCCGACACCGAGCTGGCGGATGCCGTCGAAATACCAAAGATAGGCCAGCATGGTGGCGCCGAAAGACATGGCGGCGAGCAACAGCCACACCCGAGCGGGCGTGTGCTGCAGGCTGTGGGTGAATGCGCTGCCTTCGTAAAGCGTGGTTAGAAACAGCAGCATCAGTGCGCCGATGGCTACGGTGGCGGCGGTGGTTAGGAGGGGGCTGATGCCTTGCAGCAAAACGCGGCCGATGAGGGCGTAGCCTGTCCAACACAGCACGGTGGTGAGCAGCAGGTATTCGCCCGTGCCGAGGCCGCCGGCCAATATGGATAGGGGGTTGCCGCGCGCGATGGCGGTGAGTGCGCCGAACACGGCCAAGGCCATACTGATTATTATGCCGCCATTGAGCCGTTCTTTAAACAGCACGGCGGCCAGCAGCAGCGTCGGAATGGGGTTGAGTGCCACCACGGTGGCGGCCTTGCCGGCGGGAACGTATTGCAGTGCCTGCATGAAAAACACGGCATAGCTGCATACGCCGAACGCCGCAGCCGCGGCCAAACCCGCCCATTGGCGCAGGGTGAGCCGGAGCAGCGGGCGCGTGCCTTCTTTCAGCAACAGCCAGCCCACCAGCAGGATGGCGGCCAGTATGAAACGCAGCGTGGCAGCCGTGAGCGGGGGCATGGATTGAACCACGGCTCTGCCCCATGACCAGTTTGCGCCCCACAGCAAGGCCATGCCGAGGAGCTGCAGGTGCGGGCGTAAAGAATGTGTGTGCATAAATATCCTGTGTGTTTGGTTTTTTAAGCTACTTTTATTAGAGGCTACCTGAAAGTGAGGTTGCCGCACAGAGGAGGCGGCATTTTTAATCTTAGGGTTTGTCGGCGGCGAACACTACGAAATTGTAGTGCTGGAAATAGAGTGTGGGCGGCAGGCCGGCGGCGGTGAGCCATTGGAATTGGCCGGACAGGGTGGCCATGCGGTCGAGTTTGATGCGCTCGAAGGCGGCGGCTTTGGCTTCGGCGGACAAATCGGGATGGGCGGTTACGTGCCGCCGCCAGTGTTCGGTATAGGCGGCTTCGGCGGCTGCGGTTTCGCCCAGCACTTGGTCGGCGTTGATGAAGCGGCCGTTCGGGGCGAGCAGGCGGGCGATTTGGCGGAACAGGGTTTGCTTTTGCGGGTTGTCGAGGTGGTGGATGGCGAGGGAGGAGACGATGAGGTCGAAGCCGTTTTCAGGTAGCCCGCCACCGGGTGCGAGCCGGGTGAGGTCTTGTTCGATAAAGTGGAAATTTGGCAGGCCGCAGAAGCGTTCTTGCGCTTTGGCGAGCATCTGCATGGAGATGTCGGCCAGGATGAATTCGGCCTGGGGGCAGCGTGTGTGCACGAAGGCGCTCATCAGGCCGGTGCCCGCGCCGAGGTCGAGCACGCGGCGCACGTTGGGCACGGCTGCGGCGAGATCGGCAGCGGTTTGGTAGAAGAGGTCGAAACAAGGGATGAGAGCGCGGCGCTGGCCGTCGTATTGTTCGGATACGGCGTTGAATTGGCTTTGGAGGGTTTTGGACATGGTTTTTCTCGGGCAGGCGGTTTCAGGTAGCCTGTTGGCATATGGGGGCTACCTGAAAGCGGGCGGTGCGGGTTTCGGCGAAGCTGAAACTATCGGCTCGGCCGTCCGCTTTATTCCGCCCAAACCACGGTTTCGGCGGCATCGCGGCGTGGTTTGGGCTGAATATCGCGGGCGCGGTAGCCGAAGGTGGCGGCCACGGATACGCCGTATTCGGCGGGGTCGAGCATCCCGGCTTGGGCGAGGATGTGCTCCACAGCGGCGTAGTCCATGCCTTCTATGGGGCAGGAGTCGATGCCGAGCATGGCGGCGCCGGTGAGCATATTGGCCAGGGCGATGTAGCTTTGCTTGCTTGCCCAGTCAAATAGGGCGCGTTCGTCGTCGGCAATGGCGATATCGTGGATTTGGAAGCTGCGGTAGCGCTCAAGGGCGGCGGCGCGCTGTTCGGGGGTGAAGCCGCGCCGGTTCATCAGCTCGCTGAAAAAGGGGCTGTCGTAGCGGGCGTGTTTTTTCGCCAGCAGAATCACTAGGTGGCTGGCTTCGGCAATGGTGGCCTGCATGCCCCAGGCCACGGGCTTGATTTTTTCGCGCAGCTCTTGGTTTTGTATCACCAGAAACTTCCACGGTTCGGAGCCGACAGAGCTGGGCGAGAGGCGGCCGAAATCGAGGATGGCGGCGAAATCTTCGGCGCTGATTTTGCGTGCGGGGTCGTAGTAGCGGGTGGAAACGCGGCGGCGGAAAATATCGAGGGCTTGCTGGCGGGTGAGGATCATGACGGTTCCTTTCTATGGCGCTGCATGTTTATTGAAGGGATGATTGGTTTGGGCGGCGCAGAAATTGGCTCTGTGTGTTTTTCAGGTAGCCTGTTTGTTTTCCTGATAACGGTGTTCGGGCATGCCGATTTGGCGGCTGACAGGGTTGTTTGCCAGATGGAAGAAGCCGTCTTCGATTTCGTAGAGTGGGTGGCTCCAAAAGGCGTGGTCGGTAGCGGCATCGGGGTCGGCTTGGGTGAGCCAGTTTTGCAGTTGTGTGGCCAGGGCTGTGCCTTGGTCAAAGTTGTAGCCTTGGGCGAAATCGGCTTTGAGCAGGAATACGGCAGACATCAGCCGGCAATAAGTTTGTACAAACAAGGCTAGGCTGCTGTTAACCAATACCCATTCCTGCTCCCAAGCGTTTTTGGCGCGTGGCGAATACAGCCACACCGCATCATCTGCGGCCACCACGAAATAGCTGCCGCCATAGCCGTATTTGCCGAAGCAGCGGGCTTCGCCGCGCGGGGTTTGGATGTCGATGGTTTCATCGGGGAGGCGGACGAAGTGGAAACGGGCTGGCGGATAGTCGGCCAGATAGGCGATGCCGTCTTTGAAAACAGTATTGAGGCCGGCCGGCTCTCCGGCGCTATAGGCAGCGGGGCGGAGGATGGGAATATGGTCGGCAGTGAGGGCTTGGGCTAGGTTCATAGCGGTGTTGGGGTGGCATTTGTGGTGGGCAGGCTACCTGCAAGCCAAATTAAAACGAGGGTTTGGATCGATGATGGCGGAGGGTATTTTACACTTTCAGGTAGCCTGTTTCAGAAAGGCTACCTGAAAATTTGGCCACGCATTTAACTGCGCTTAAGCTTCGCAAAAATCCAGCTTCAGCTGAGCCGAAACTTCGCTTTCAGGTAGCCTTTTGCAGTTGAAACCTGCCTACAGTGCGGGCAGCCATTGGCTGAGGGTGTAAATCAGCAGGCCGACCAGGCCGCCGACTAAGGTGCCGTTGATGCGGATAAACTGCAAATCACGACCGATGGAAAGCTCGAGTTTGTCGCTCATTTGGCGGCTGTCCCAGCTTTTCACTTTGTCGGCGATAAATTCGGCGGCGGCGTGGCGGTGGCGGCGCACCAGGCTGCGGGCGAGCAGGGCGAGGCGCACGTTGAGGCGGCGCAGCTGCTGCGGGGTGGCGGCGTGTTGCTGCAGCAGGTAGGTAAGCAGGCTGTTCAGCCGGCGGGCAGTAGCAGAATCGGGGTGTTGGGCATCGGCGGCGAGTCGGGTGGTAAGGCTTTGCCACAGTTGGGCAATTTGCTGTTTCAGCCCGGGGGAGTCGGCCAGGCGGCGTTTGGCCAGGGCGAGTTTGCGCTGCCAGGCTTCTGATGTGGCGAGCTCTTGGGCGAGGGCGCGGTATTGACGGCGGAAGACGGTGCGCAGTTCGTGCTGCGGGCTGGTGAGGGCGGCTTCGAGGTAGTTGTCGGCCCAGTCGAGGGCTTTTTGCGCCACCCAGCTGTCGATTTGGCCAACGAGGCGGCCGCGCAGCTGGGCTTTAAGTTTGTCCCAGGTGTCGGGTTGGCTGGTTTCGATTTTTTCAGCCCAGGCGCGGAGGTTTTCTTCGAGTAAAACGCGGGTGTCGGGCTGTTTGATCCAATGGCGGATTTGACCGAGCAGGGCGGTTTGCAGGCTTTCAGGCAGCCCTTGCTGTTCGAGCAGGAGCAGGGCTTGGGAGAGGGCGGTGCCGAGTTGTTTGCCGCTGCCGTGTGTGGCTAAAAAGGCGGCGCCGAGACGGGCAGCTTCTTGCGGTGGGATGGTTTGCAGGGCGGCGGGGATTTGGCGGGCGAGAGCGGGCAGCCATTCTTGGCGGGTGCTGCTGCGCGCCAGCCAGCGGCGCAGTTTTTCGGCGATGCGCAGGCGGTAGATGCGGATGGCGATGGGGCGCTCGGGCAGGAAGTTGGTTTCGATGAAGCGGCCGAGCTCGTCGGCAATGCGGTTTTGGTTGCGCGGCAGGATGGCGGTGTGGGGGATTTTGAGGCCGAGCGGATGGCGGAAGAGGGCGGTTACGGCAAACCAGTCGGCCAACGCGCCGACGGTGGCGGCTTCGGCGAAGGCTTTCAGGTAGCCCAGCGCGGGGTGGCGCTGCACGAACAGCGCGGAAACGATAAACAGCAATACGGCAGCCAGCAGCAGGCCGCCGGCCTGGCGGCGGCTGCGTTGCAGCCTGGCGCGGGCGGCGGCTTCTTGGGCGTGACCGGACAGGATGTTCATGGCTATAGGGCGCGCTCGGAATAGAGCGGCACTTTGCTCTCGGCCGACAGGCGTTCGATATAGGCCTGCAGCTTGGCGGGGAAGGCGATGCCTTTCACCAGGGTGAGGTTGCGCAACACGGGGAAAATGATGATGTCTTCCATGCCGGGGGCGCTGCCGTTGAGATAAGGTTGTTTGCCCAACAGCGCGGCCAGCTCGGGCAGGGTGATATGGATGCGCTCGAGATAGGTGTTGGTTTCGGCTAGGTTTTGCTCGAAGCTGCCGATATTTTGCTCTTTTTTCTGCACGAAGTAGGCAATGGCTTCGGCGGTGGCGAATTCGGGCAGGGGCGGCTCGAGGCGCACTTCGCGCGGCATCACCAGATGATTGTAGTATTTGTTTACTTGGTCGAACCAAGCCTGCACGGCGGGGCGGATGGTTTCATCCAGTCGGGTTTGGCCGGCGAATTCGTCTACATAGCGCACGATATCGAGGCTCTCGCCCATGTGGCTGCCGTCCGGTTTTTGCAGGATGGGCACTTGTTTGGCGCCGATTAGTCCGATGGGCGTGGCTTCGTCGTCGTTTAGCAAAATGATTTCTTCCACCGGCACGTTGCGCAGGCCGAAAATCATGCGGGCGCGCACGCAGAAGGGGCAGTGGTCGTAGATATAGAGCTTCATGGCGGTTTCCTTGGCGGGGTTTGATTTCAAACAGGCGGATTGTAGCACGGCGGTAGAAGGCTACCTGAAAGTCTAGTGGATTAAAATAAGGATGGGATAAGAAGAGCCAACGCAGTAGCATTCTTATTTCCATTCACCATATCTGCCTGCCAAAACCGTTGGCCTAGCAGCGCCGGGCGAATGTTCAGCGGCGCGGTTTGCTGTTAAAATCCGCTTTCTGTAACGAAACGGCAAAGCATCATGAGTATCGCCAACAATAAAAAAGCCTTTCACGATTATTTTATCGAAGACCAGCTCGAGGCCGGATTGGTGCTCGACGGCTGGGAAGTGAAAGCCGTGCGCGCCGGCCGCGTGCAGCTGAAAGAAAGCTATATCCACTGGAAAAAAGACGCGTTTTACCTGGTGGGCTGCCACATCACCGCGCTGCCCACCGCCTCCACCCACGTTAAGCCCGATCCGGTGCGCCAGCGCAAGCTGTTGCTCAAGCAGAGCGAAATCAATAAGCTGATCGGCAAGGTGGAACGCAGCGGCTACACCCTCGTGCCGCTCAACCTGCACTACCGGCGCGGCTACATCAAAATGGACATCGGCCTGGCCAAAGGCAAAAAACAGCACGACAAACGCCAAAGCATGAAAGAAGCCGATTGGAAGCGCGAAAAACAGCGGCTGTTGAAAAACCGCTGAGTTGTTTGCGTGTCCGATTAAAGGCTACCTGAAAGCGCCATGCCGCCAGATTTCAGGTAGCCCCACCTTCAGCAGGAGCCCCTTATGAAACAATCCTCCCTTTTCCTCCCCATCGTGCTGATTATTTTCGGCGCCGTTTGGTTTCTCAGCAGCACCGACATCCTGCCCACCACCGCCACGCTGCTGGCTCTCGCGCTGGTGTTGGGCGGCCTTGCCCTGCTGCTGCTCGACGGCATCAACACCCAAAGCATTGTGCACGGCCCCATGCTGATGTATATCGGCGCCGCGGTTTACCTGCGCAACCAAATGTTTATCAACACTGCCCCGCTGGCGGCGCTCGGCATGATGCTGCTCGGCGCACTCATGCTGCTCGCCCGCAGCGGCATCGTGCCGCAAAAATACGGCGCCCACGGCATCCTGCTGCGCCGCAAACGCCGCAACGGCGAACAGGAATAACATCCAAGGCTACCTGAAAAAGTTTTGGCCTGGCAAAAGCCCGGCCAAAGCCTCGTTTTCAGGTAGCCATTACCGAAATTATTAGGAAAAACAATATGGCTATCATCATCAAAACCCCCGAAGAAATCGAAAAAATGCGCGAACTCGGCCGCCTGGCCGCCGAAGCCCTCGACTACATCGGCGATTTCGTCAAACCCGGCGTTACCACCAACGAACTCAACCAGCTGGTGCACGATTATCATGTAAACGTGCAAGGCGGCTACCCCGCGCCTCTGCACTACGGCAATCCCCCCTTTCCAAAATCCTGCTGCACCTCCGTAAACCACGTTATCTGCCACGGCATACCCGACGATAAACCACTGAAAAACGGCGATATCCTCAATATCGACATCACCATCAAAAAAGACGGCTTCCACGGCGATTCCAGCCGCATGTATACCGTGGGCACCATCAGCCCGCAGGCGCAGCGCCTGATCGACATCACCCACCAAAGCATGATGGCCGGCATCGAAGCCGTGAAGCCCGGAGCCACCCTTGGCGACATCGGCTACGCCTGCCAACAAATTGCCGAAAACGCCGGCTACTCCGTGGTGCAGGAATTTTGCGGCCACGGCATCGGCCGCAGCTTCCACGAAGACCCGCAAGTCGTCCACTACGGCAAAAGAGGCACCGGCCCCGTGTTGCAGCCAGGCATGATTTTCACCATCGAGCCCATGATCAACCAAGGCAAACGCCACCTGCGCATCCTCGAAGACGGCTGGACCGTGGTGACCAAAGACCGCAAACTCTCCGCCCAATGGGAACACGAAGTGCTCGTTACCGACACCGGCTACGAAATCCTCACCATCAGCCCCCGCACCGGCCGGCCCTAATCCCGCCGCTCCGCCCCATTCCGGCCAACCAGCCGAACCGCATCCGCGCTTGGCTGAAACTATCATTTCTCCGCGCCAGGCAAGCCTATGCGGCAGGAAGAAATAAACGTTTCAGCCACCCCCGATTTTTCAGGTAGCCTTTTCCCTTCGCCAAGTCCCGCCATGAACCGCACCTACCAAATTTTCTATTCCTTCTACACCGACGACGCCCACATCGACGGCGGCAGCCCCATTACCGTGTCCGCTGCCGAGCTGCCCCAATATTTCAGCCGCCTGCAGCAGCACCACGACTTCCTCGGCATCATCGACCGGCACGACAACACCTTCCAAATCCTGCTCGAAGAATTCAGCGGCTTTTACTGGGGCGAAATCCCCGACCCCGTAAAAGTTGGCGCGCACGGCCGCTTCTACAGCGCCGAAGAGATGCTCGAACTGCTGAGCAACCTGCCCGCAGAATTCGTGCCGCAAAACTTCGAAGGCCTCAGCTTCGAGCCTTGGCACGAATATTTTGAAGACACCACCTACGGCAAAGAAGCCCAGCTCCTGTTTGAAAGCAGCGGCGACACCGGCGAAATGGTGCGCACCGCCGAAGACATCTGCGAATCCTGCCGCCTCGGCGCATGGGACAACCTCTGCGACGACGGCCTCGCCCTCCTGCAAAGCGAACTCCCCGCCAGCCCCGCCGCCTACACCGAAATCAACTACCAGCGCCTCTGCCGCAGCCTCGATTGGCTCGAAGACCTCGTGGCCGAAAACGGCGCATTCGACGAAGACAGCATGGACGATTTGTGCGACATGCTGCTCGAACGCATCGTTGATCTCGACAACTACCGCCAGCCAAGGCACTAGGTATAGCCCATCGAAAGGCTACCTGAAAGCGTATAGGTCGGGGTTTATGCCAGCCAAACCGCGAAAAGGCTACCTGAAAAATGTTTCAGGTAGCCTTTCTTGCAGGAAAGTTTGTGCGGTGTAGGGTGCGTGCCTCAGGCACGCACGCCGTTGCCCATTTGCCAAGTTGCCGTATTCCCAAGCCACGTGCGTGCGTTCCGCACACTCCCTACATCCCACACATGAGCAGGCTACCTGAAACTATTTTTTCAGGTAGCCTGTTGATCGGGCAGGGCGTAGGTTGGGTTGGTAAACCCAACATTTCACTTTAATTTGTTGGGTTATTCCTGAGGCTAACCAAACCTGCTTACTTATGGAGCTTGATAAAAGGTAACACCAAACTGTTCATATTCTCCAATAATTTCAACAATAAATTTTTTATTGGGGTAGTTTGTTATTAAATGGTATTCCCAGTTTTTTTTAATTAGATCGGCAACATTTTTATAAGTTTCATCACTGGCAGTTTGAGAAGTATTAAAAAAGATATCATATAATATAATATAATTAATAGCTTTTTCAGCTTTTGAAATAGAAAGAAAATTTCTTATTCCTTCATCAAATATTTTTTTAATTTCTTCAATATCTTCATCTGTTTCTGCCCACCAAGATAAAATTACCCTATCCTTATATTCTATCGTTTTTGGACAAAGAATGTTTGAAAATATCTCAATATCTTCTGCATATATATTTAAACTAATATATGATTCTATATAAGAATCTATGAAGCCCTGTTCACGCCATTTTTCATATTTCCAATTTAATTTCATATGTTAATCCTTATGATATTTTAATTCATCTAGTCTAATTGCCAGTTATTCCAAAGCCGCGTGCGTGTGTTCCGCTCACACCCTACACTCCACATAATAAGCAGACTACCTGAAATTCATTTTTCAGGTAGTCTGTTGATCAGGCAGGGTGTAGGTTGGGTTAGTAACCCTAACATTTCACTTTAATTTGTTGGGTTACGCCTGCGGCTAACCCAACCTACTTTGCTGACCTACGGCTGCTGCTGATTGGGGAAAGTGCAGTAGCTTCGGGATGTCTGGGTGCACTTGCCTTTCAAAAATACAGGCTCGGCCGCTATAGAAATCGGGGTTGAATAAGTCGATACCGAAATGGCCGCAATAGCGTTCCACCATTTCCGGGGTGAGCCGGTCTTTGATGCGCCGGGCTTGGTATTGTTCTAACTCTTCAAATGGGAAGGGCTCGCCTTGTTCGACAAATTCCCAGCGGCTTTCTCGATGTGCTGCAATATAACGCCCAGGAACTTCATAATAATAGCCTGTTTCGGAAACAATTTTTTTGGCTCTCGAACCATCGCTATAACTGAATTGGGTTGAACCTGGTTTAATTTTTGGAATATCCCGTACCATGGTGATTGCGATCTCATGGACACCTAATATTTGGCATAAATAACTTGGGTCTGAATAAATATCAGTCCCCTGCATACCGTTATCCACATAAACACACCATGGAGACTGGGTTTCGGAAATCATTGCTTTGGGGGAATGTAGAGTCAGCGGCAGCAGGCTATTCAATCTTTGCTCCCATGTGCCGCCAATCTCAATCTTTTGTACGGACACTTCACGATATTTATCCTGTTTACGCTCCCACTGGGCTATACAGTCAACCAGCTTGTCATAGGGAACTTCCAAAAAGGCCATGATATTGGTGGTGGGTGCATAACGGCGGAGGAAGAAATCGGGATCGCGCATGGGCTTCCTTGGTTGTTGAGGTGTGGAGGCTACCTGAAAATTTCAGGTAGCCTTTTTGTCTTCCGGCTGCGTGGTGCTGCTTAGGGCGGCTTCATCCAAATCTTTGAGCCAGGATAATTTTTCGGCGATTTTGGCTTCGAGGCCGCGTGGCACGGGTTGGTAGAAATCGGGCTCGGCCAGGCCTTCGGGCATATAGGTTTCGCCGGCGGCGTAGGCGTGCGGTTCGTCGTGGGCGTAGCGGTAGGCGCGGCCGTAGCCGAGCTCTTTCATGAGCTTGGTGGGGGCGTTGCGCAGGTGGATCGGCACTTCGGCGCTGCCGTGTTGCTTCACAAATTGGCGCATTTGGTTGTAGGCGGTATAGCCGGCGTTGGATTTGGCGGCGGCAGCCAGATAGAGCACGGCTTGGGCGAGGGCGAGCTCGCCTTCGGGGGAGCCGAGGCGTTCGTAGGTGTGGGCGGCTTCGTTGGCGATGGTGAGGGCGCGTGGGTCGGCCAGGCCGATGTCTTCCCAGGCCATGCGGACGATGCGGCGGGCGAGGTAGCGGGGGTCGGCGCCTCCGTCGAGCATGCGGCAGAGCCAGTAGAGGGCGGCGTTGGGGTGGGAGCCGCGCACGGATTTGTGCAGGGCGGAGATTTGGTTGTAGAAGCTTTCGCCGCCTTTGTCGAAACGGCGGATTTGGCTGCCGAGGCTGTCGGCCAGGAAGTCGGCATTGAGCCGGCTGATGCGGCGGGTGGCGGCGGCGCGCAGGAGCTGTTCGAGCAGGTTTAGCAGGCGGCGGGCGTCGCCGTCGGCGGTTTGGATGAGCAGTTTTTGCGCGTCTTCTTCGAGGCTGAAGCTACGGTATTCGGGCAGGGCGAACACTTTGGCGGTGAGCTGAGCGAGTTCGTCGGCAGAAAGGGCTTGCAATACGTAAACTTGGGCGCGGCTGAGCAGGGCGGGATTCACTTCGAAGGAGGGGTTTTCGGTGGTGGCGCCGATGAAGGTGAGCAGGCCGCTTTCCACATAGGGCAGGAAGGCGTCTTGCTGGGCTTTGTTGAAGCGGTGGACTTCATCGACAAACAAAATGGTGGCTCGGCCTTGCTGGAGGGCGATTTCGGCTTTGTTGACGGCTTCGCGGATGTCTTTCACGCCGGAAAATACGGCGGATACGGGCAGGAATTGGGCGTTGAAGCTTTGTGCGAGAATGCGGGCGAGGGTGGTTTTGCCCACGCCGGGCGGCCCCCACAGCAGCATGGAGTGTGGCTGCCCGCCTTCCACGGCCACGCGCATGGGCTTGCCCGCGCCGATCAGGTGCTGCTGGCCGACTACGTCGTCGAGCGTGTGCGGGCGCAGGCGTTCGGCCAGGGGGGCGGCGGGGGTTTGGGCGAAGAGGTCGTTGGGCATGGCGGGCTACCTGAAAAGTGGTAAGGCGTTGGGGTGGATTTTATAGCAAATTCTGCGCGGCGGCTTCAGTGGGAAGGGGCGGGTTGTGGTATGATGCGGCGCGATGGCTTTCAGGTAGCCTTAAGCGCATCGGCTGCGAATACTGAAAGGCTACCTGAAAGCTGTGTTTCCGATTTTCTGATTTTCTGAAAATAGCCCGGCACGGGCTGTTTTTAACGTTTGACTGATTTTTCCGTATGCGATTCCGTTTTGATTTTGCGGTGCTGTATGCCTTGCTGGCGCTGAATGTGCTGGTGTTTGTGCTGATGCAGTTGCCGGGTTTTGAATTTTTGCAGCTGGCCGGCCCGTTGTGGCCGCTTGAGCATCCGCGCTACCAATATTGGCAGTGGCTTAGCCATATGTTTTTGCACGCGAATTTCACGCATCTGCTGTTTAATATGGTGGTGTTGTGTTCGTTTGCTCCGATGTTGCTGCTGCGTTTCGGCCAGCGGCGCTTTTTGCTGCTGTATTTGCTGTGCGGCTTGGCCGGGGCGTTGCTTTATACGGGCTGGAACGAATACCTGATTGCCAACGGCGTGCGCAATGTGGCCGAGCAAATCGGGCTGGACGAAGCTACAGTACGCTCGGCGTTGCTCTCCGGCGGCCTGCCCAATGTGCCCGACGGCTTGGCGATGGCGTTTTATACCCACCTGCTGGGCGCATCGGGCGCGGTGTTCGGTGTGCTCGCGGCGTTTGCGCTGTGCTTCCCGGATGCGCCGCTCACGGTGATGTTTTTGCCGATGCGGATTAAGGCGAAGTATTTGGTGCCGGTGGCGGTGGGGTATGAGCTGTTTGCCCAGTTCGGCGGAGTATCGCTGTTTGGCGACAACATCGCGCATCTGGCGCACGTGGGCGGCGCGGTGTGTGGCGCACTATTAGCCTGGTATTGGCTCAGCCGCCGCGAGCCGGTGTCGTTTACCGATTCCGGTGCTTCGGATTTCAGGTAGCCTTTTTATACAAATCATTATTCCAACGGTGTTTTTATGAAATACATCAGCACGCGCGGGCAAACCGCGCCCAAATCTTTCAGCGAAGTTTTGCTTATGGGCCTCGCGCCCGACGGCGGCCTGATGCTGCCGGAGCGTTATCCGCAGGTGGATGCAGCCGCGCTGCAAAGCTGGCGAAATTTGAGCTACGCCGAATTGGCGTTTGAAATCATGAGCCTGTTTATCGACGATATTCCAGCAGCCGATTTGCGCCGACTGGCCGGCAACACCTACACCGAAGCCGTGTTCGGCACGCGCGAAATCACCCCGGTACGCACCCTCTCCGACGGCATCAAAATCCAAGCCCTGTCCAACGGCCCCACGCTGGCCTTCAAAGACATGGCCATGCAGTTTCTCGGCCATGCCTTCGAATATGTGCTGGCGCGAGAAGGCAAATGCCTGAATATTATCGGCGCCACCAGCGGCGACACCGGCTCTGCCGCCGAATATGCCCTGCGCGGCAAGGCCGGCATTCATGTATTTATGCTGTCGCCGCACGGCAAAATGAGCGCCTTCCAGCGGGCGCAAATGTATAGCCTGGCCGATGCCAACATCCACAATATCGCCATCGAAGGCATGTTTGACGACTGCCAAGATATTGTGAAAGCGCTGCAAAACGATGCCGCCTTCAAGCAGCAATACAGCATCGGCACGGTAAACTCCATCAACTGGGGGCGCATCGTGGCGCAGGTGGTGTATTACTTTGCCGGCTATTTCCGCGCCACCGCAAGCAATAGCGAAGAAGTGAGCTTCTGCGTGCCCAGCGGCAATTTCGGCAACATTTGCGCCGGGCATATCGCCAAACAGATGGGCCTGCCCATCCGCCGCCTGATGGTGGCCACCAACGAAAACGATGTGCTGGACGAGTTCTTCCGCACCGGTCGCTACCGCCCGCGCAGCGCCGCTAAAACCTACGTTACCTCCAGCCCGTCGATGGATATTTCCAAAGCCTCCAATTTCGAGCGTTTTGTGTTTGATTTATTGGGGAGGGACAGCGTTCAGGTAGCCTCTTTGTGGCAGCAGGTAGCCTCGGGCGAAGGTTTCGATTTATCTGCCGAGTTGCCGCGCATCCGCGACACCTTCGGCTTTGTGTCCGGCTCCAGCCGCCATGCCGACCGCCTCGCCACCATCCGCGCGGTGCAAGCCAGCGACGGCGAATGGCTCGACCCGCACACCGCCGACGGCGTGAAAGTGGCGCGCGAATTGCGCGAAGCGGGCGAAACCGTCGTGTGCCTGGAAACCGCGCTGGCGGCCAAGTTTGCCGACACCATCAGCGAAGCCGCCGGGCATGAAGTACACCCGCCGCGCCCCGCCGCACTGGCCGGGCTGGAAAACCTGCCGCAACACGTTACCGTGCTGCCCAACAGTGCGGCAGCAGTGAAAAGCTTGATTGAGCAGGCCTTGACTTAATTGGTCGGCCATAAACAGGCTGAAGGCTACCTGAAAAATTTCAGGTAGCCTTCATATAGTGGATTAACTTTAAACCAGTACAGCGTTGCCTCGCCTTGCCGTACAATCTGTACTGTCTGCGGCTTCGTCGCCTTGTCCTGATTTTTGTTAATCCACTATACCATTCGTTTCTATCAAACGCTTCAGCCCGCGCGGCATTTCGCCGACGCTTCGGCCACTGCTTGCGTGAGCTGTTGCGGCGATACTTCGCCCAGCAGGGTTTTGCGGTAGTTGCCGCAGGCCGGGGCGCGGATGACGGTGAAGGGCAGGGCACCGGTTGGGTTGCCCAAGCCGTGCATCCAGGCGGTGCTGTCATTGCCGGTGTAGCGCAGAATCGGGTAGCGCACCGGCACGCTTTGCAAAAAGCGGCTCACATCGGCAGGCTTATCCAGCGCTACACCCGCCATATCCACGCGCACGCCGCGCCGCTGCCGTTTTTCCGCGGCATACCACTGCGAAAGCGCCGGCATTTCGCGTCGGCACGGCACACACCATGTCGCCCATACGTTCACCACCTGCACCCGCTTCTGCGCGCCGGTATCGAGCGAAGCAGGGCGGTTGTCCGCATGGTTCACCAAATCCGCGGCATACAGCGGGGCAGCGGCCAGCAGGGCGGCCAATCCAACATATTTTTTCAAAACAGGCTTCCAAATTGTGAAAACAAGGGCGTTTATTGTACGATATAGCGGCTTGGAATAGAAACGGCTGATGGCCGATGCGGTTATTTCTTCCGACAGGGCAGGCTGGTTTTGCCATGCTTTATGTGCCGTCTGCGGCTGCATCGCCGCTTTGGATTTTTATAGTGAATTAAATTTAAACCAGTACAGCGTTGGCTCGCCTTGCCGTACTATTTGTACTGTCTGCGGCTCGCCGCCTTGTCCTGATTTAAATTTAATCCACTATATTAGCCAGCTATCATGGCATCAGCTATTTTGGCTGCCAAGCCGCTGTTTAAACAAACCATCATTTCCCCGCGAGCATCCCCATGAGCGAAACCGTTTTGCTGTATCACAACCCGAATTGTTCCAAATCCCGCGCCGCCCTGGAGTGGCTGCAACAGCAGCCGGGCGTGGCCGTACAAACGCTGGATTACCGTGCCAACCCGCTTTCCGAAGCCGATTTGCGCAGCTTGTTGCAACAGCTCGGCAGCCCAGATGTGCGCAACATCATGCGTACCGGCGATGCGGCTTATGCAGAGCTGGGTTTGGACAAGCTGGAGTTGAGTCAAGACGAGCTGATTGCCGCGCTACACCAACATCCGGTGTTGCTGCAACGCCCGATTGCGGTATACCGCCAACGCGCCGCCATCGGTCGGCCGCTGGAAAACATTATCGCCTTGTTCGATTAACTGATTGAGTTGTAAATATATGTGAGACCACCATGCTGGCCATATTCCGCGGTTCCTTGTTGCGCCAAGTTTGGCGGGGCATCAAGCTCTGCCTGCTGGTGTTGCTGGTGCAGGCCGCATGGTGCACTTGGCTGGTGTACAGCTATAGCACGCGCACCGCTTCCCGGCGGGCAGATGCAGCGGTGGTGCTGGGCGCGGCAGCCTGGGGCAAAAATCCTTCGCCCGTATTCCGCGAGCGCATCAACCACGGCATCACGCTCTACCGCAATAATCGGGTGGGCAAACTGATTTTCACCGGCGGCACGCCCAAGGCGGGCTATATGACCGAAGCCGAAGTGGCCCGCCGCTACGCCCGCGGCCACGGCGTGCCGAATAAAGACATCCTGCTGGAAACCACGTCGCGCGATACACAGCAAAATTTGGAAAATACCAAAGCCTTAATGTATAACAACGGTTTGGAAAGCGTGGTTATCATCAGCGACCCCTACCACCTCGCCCGTGCCGCCGCCGTGGCCGATTATGTGGGGCTGGATTACCAAACCGAGCCCACGCCCACCAGCCGCTACAGCGGGCAGAGCCGCGCTAAATTCATGGCCAGCGAAGTGCTGTCGCTAATGGCCTTCCAGTGGTGGCGGCTGAGCGAAACCGTCGCCGCCTATGGGCGTGATTACCTGCTTTCACGGCAAGCGGGGCAGTAGTGCAACACGCCGTTGCCCTGCCGCCATCATTTGCCTGCGGGCGGGAGGCATAAAGTGGTAACAGTATTTCCCTATTCAGTTCACATTATTTTCAGGTAGCCCTATGTATTTGCTGCTCAAACTGCTGCATATTTTCTTTATTATTTCGT
The DNA here is from genome assembly GCF_900187105.1 of Eikenella corrodens. Lineage (NCBI taxonomy): Bacteria > Pseudomonadati > Pseudomonadota > Betaproteobacteria > Neisseriales > Neisseriaceae > Eikenella > Eikenella corrodens. Next base: position 128,054 of record NZ_LT906482.1, on the reverse strand, counting down.
GGTTTGCCGGCTTGTTTTACCTGCCGCGCATCTATGTGAACCTGGCCATGGTGCCGACAGGCAGCACGGAATACCGCCAGCTTCTGGGCATGGCGCAGCGCCTGTTTAAATTCATGACGCCGCTGGGCATCGGCGCGGTGCTGTTCGGGCTGCTGATTCCGTTTTTCACCGGCTGGTGGGGCCAGGGCTGGGTGCACACCAAAATCACGCTGGCCGTTATCCTCGCGGGCTACCATTTCTACTGCTACCGCCTGCTTATCGATTTCCAAGAGCGGCGCAACCGCTATTCGCACCGCTGGTTTCGAGTGTTCAACGAGATCCCGGTGCTGGTGATGGCGGCGGCGCTGTATTTGGTGGTGTATAAGCCGTTTTAGTGTGGATACGGATTTTCAGGTAGCCTCTGAATAGCGGGAGGCTACCTGAAAATATTTAGAGAAATAGAAATGTTTTGCTATTCAGTAGTTGGGTGCTCATGTGTATCGGCAGGGCATGCTGATTGAGGGTATGGAGATTATGGGCTGCTATACGAATGGTATGGCAGGTATTAAAGCAAAAAAGGCTACCTGAAACTGTTTTCAGGTAGCCTTTTTTACCGGAGTGGGTTGAGAACAGGCCGTTGGAAGATTGCTTTCCAATGGCCTGTATGGTTAGGTGTGGCCGGATTTGGCGTAGAAATCGGGGCTACCTTCGGGGCGGGTTTTGAAGCGTTTGTGCAGCCAGAAGTATTGTTCGGGCTGTTCGCGCACGCGCTCTTCGATAAAGTCGTTCATACGCTGTACGTCGGCTTGCACGTCTTCGCTGGGGAAGTTTTCCCAGGCGGGGTAGAAGCGCAGGATAACGTGGCCGTTGGGCTGGCGGGTGGGGATGGCGGGCACGACTTTGGCTTGGGTGAGGGCGGCGATGCGGGGGAGGCCGGCGATGGTGGCGGTGGGGATGCCGAAGAAGTCGGCGAAGATGGAATCTTTGCGGCCGAAGTCTTGGTCGGGCAGGTAGAGGAAGGGGGCGGGGTCGGCGCGCAGGTGTTTGATGATGGCGCGCAGGCCTTCGGTGCGGCCGATGAGGAAGACGTTGTTGTAGCGGTGGCGGCCGCGCAGGATTTGCTGGTCGAGCACCGGATTTTTCTGGTGGGAATACATGCTGGTGAGCGGCACGTCTTGGTTGAGCGCGTACACGGCGAGCTCGAAGGCGGTAAAGTGGGGATAGAGCAGGATAACTTTATTCCCGGCGGCGAGCTCGTTGTCGAGATGATGTTTGTCTTGGTAGAGGACGAGGGATTTGAGCCGCTCGGCGCTGCCATACCAATAGAGGCCGTATTCAAGAATGAGTTTGGCCATATGGCGGAAGTGGCATTTGAGCAGGGTTTTGCGCTGTTTTTCGCTTAATTCGGGGAAGCACAGGCGCAGGTTGATTTCGCCGATGCGGCGGCGGGGGGCGACGGCATAATAGGCGAGGCTGCCGATGGCGTCGGCCAGCTTTTGGATGGCGGCGAAGGGCAAAAGTTGGATGAGGTAAAGAAAGAAAAAGGCGACTTTCATGGGCGGGTGCAATCGGGCGGGTTGCGGGGATTATACAGCGGCGGGCCGGCGGAAAGGGCTACCTGAAATGATCTGCCGGCATGTTGGCCAGGCAGAAAGCTGTGCTGTTTGTTTTCAGGTAGCCTTTATCTGCCATCATGAATCCAAGCTTTGATCCATATCGGCGGAGGGGCGCACGTTGCCTTGACCGATCACGCGGGCGGGCACGCCGACTACGGTACTGTGGGCGGGTACGTCGTGCACCACCACGCTGCCGGCGCCGACTTTGGCGCATTCGTTCACGCGGATGTTACCGAGGATGGAGGCATTGGCGCCGATCATCACGCCGTCGCTGATTTTGGGGTGACGGTCGCCGCCTTCTTTGCCGGAGCCGCCGAGGGTAACGCCGTGCAGGATGGAGATGTCATTGCCCAAAACGGCGGTTTCACCCACCACAAGGCCGGTGCCGTGGTCGACCATAATGCCGTGGCCGAAACGGGCGGCGGGGTGGATGTCGATGCCAAATACTTCGGAGGCGCGGTTTTGCAGGAAGTAGGCGAGGGTTTTGCGGCCGTGCTGCCACAGCCAGTGGTTGATACGGTGGGCTTGCACGGCGTGGAAGCCTTTGTAGTAGAGTAGCGGCAGGTAGTAGGCGTCGCAGGCGGGGTCGCGTTCGTAGTAGGCGACGATGTCGGCCTGCATGGCTTTGGAAATGCGGGTGTCGCTGTCGAGTGCCTGGAAGAAGATTTCGTTGAGCGCGCGGCTGTCCATCACGGGGCTGGCGAGCTTGCTGGAAAGGTGGAAGGCGAGCACGCGGTCGATGCTGCTGTGGCGCAGCACGGTTTGGTGTAGGAAGCTGGCGAGCATGGGCTCGCTTTGGGCGGCTTGGGCGGTTTCGGCCAGGATGGTTTGCCACAGGGTGCGGCTGTCGGCGTAGTCGAGGGTGGTCATGTTTTCAGGTAGCCTTTAGGAGGGCTATAGTTAAAATACTTTACTATCATTAGGATGCTGGCCTAAAGCCCATCCACTCATTTATTTGCAAAAGTTGAATTGAAGCGCATATTGCTCACAAGCAACATTGGATTCCAGGCGATTTTTATTATTTGTGTTCTGTTCCCCTTTGCGCCTCATGCCGGCGCGGGGCACTTCCTTTTCTTTGCTTCGCCAAAGAAAAGCGACTGCGGGCACAGGTTTGGCTTCGCCAAACTTCCCTCACTTCACGTGATTTTTCGGGCGGGCTCGCAACTTGCGGCTGCGCCGCTTCGAACATGCAAGCCCTTGTTTCCCGAAAAACCACGCTCCGTTCGGCTGCGCCAGCAGAGAATGACTGCAACCTAACCATTTGCGCCAAAGATTCTGCATTTCGATTTTTGATAGATTTATTATGGTTTTCAGGTAGCCTCTAAGGCTACCTGAAAGTGCGGGCGTCAACAAGGTAAGCTGGTATTTTGGTGGAGCTGAGGCGGCGGGCCTATTTGCCGCGCATCAGCTCGAAAAACTCGTCGTTATTTTTGCTGTCTTTGAGTTTGCCCACCAGGAATTCGGTGGCTTCGAGGTCGTCCATCGGGTGGAGGAATTTGCGCAGCAGCCACATGCGTTGCAGGCGGTCGTTAGAAACGAGCATTTCTTCGCGGCGGGTGCCGGATTTGTTGATGTTGATGGCAGGGAACACGCGTTTTTCGGCCATGCGGCGGTCGAGGTGCAGCTCCATGTTACCCGTGCCTTTGAATTCTTCAAAAATCACATCGTCCATGCGGCTGCCGGTTTCCACCAACGCGGTGGCGATGATGGTGAGCGAGCCGCCTTCTTCGATGTTGCGGGCGGCGCCGAAGAAGCGTTTGGGGCGGTGCAGGGCGTTGGCGTCCATGCCGCCGGTGAGGATTTTGCCGGAGGTGGGGGCAACGGTGTTGTAGGCGCGCGCCAGGCGGGTGATGGAGTCGAGCAGGATCACCACGTCTTTTTTGTGCTCCACCATGCGCTTGGCTTTTTCAATCACCATTTCGGCTACCTGAACGTGGCGGGCGGCGGGTTCGTCGAAGGTGGAGGCCACCACTTCGCCGCGCACGGAGCGGGTCATTTCGGTTACTTCTTCGGGGCGCTCGTCGATCAGCAGCACAATCAGCACCACTTCGGGATAGTTGGCAGTAATGGCGTGGGCAATATTTTGCAACATCACGGTTTTGCCGGTTTTGGGCGGCGCCACCAAAAGAGCGCGCTGGCCCATGCCGATGGGGGAAACCAAATCGATGGCGCGGGCGGTGATATTTTCTTCGGCCTTAATGTCGCGTTCGAGCTTGATCGGACGGGTGGGGAAGAGGGGGGTAAGGTTTTCAAACAGGATTTTGTGTTTGCACACTTCCGGGTCGTCACCGTTGATTTTATCGAGGCGCACGAGGGCGAAGTAGCGCTCGTTGTCTTTGGGCACGCGCACGCTGCCTTCGATGGTGTCGCCGGTGTGCAGGTTGAAGCGGCGGATTTGGTTGGGGGAAACGTAGATATCGTCGGGGCTGGCCAGATAGGAAGTGTCGGTGCTGCGCAAGAAGCCGAAGCCGTCGGGCAGGATTTCGAGCGTGCCGGAGCAGCTGAAGCTTTCGCCCTGTTTCATCATGTGGCGGACGATGGAAAACACCAAATCTTGTTTGCGTAGGCGGTTGGCGTTTTCAATGCCGTGTTGTTCGGCCATTTCCAAAAGTTTGGAAATGTGCTGGGTTTGTAGTTCGGAAACGTGCATAAGATTATGTTTTGTGTTGAATAATGGATAAATTGATTAAATGAACGCGCGGTTCAGATAATGGGAAAACGGGGATATGTGTGGGGATGGGTTTGGAAGATTTAAGAGTTTTGGCTGTTGTAAGCCGGAGAATGGGGCTGCGCACCAAAAGTGAGGCGGGCGCAAAACGGCGGCATTCTAGGAGCTTTGGTACGGCTTGTCAAGGAAAGCCACCGCCGGAAGAAGCGGCGGTGGCGGAATGAGGCGGTATTACAGTGAAGCGTTCAAGAAATCGGTGAGCTGGCCTTTGCTCAGGGCGCCCACTTTGGTGGCCACGCGCTGGCCGCCGTTGAACACCATCAGGGTGGGGATGCCGCGCACGCCGAATTGGGCGGGGGTTTGCTCGTTTTCGTCGATATTCATCTTCACTACTTGCAGCTTGCCTTGGAACTCTTCAGCGATGTCGTCCAGAATCGGGGCGATCATTTTGCAGGGGCCGCACCAGGGAGCCCAGAAGTCGAGCAATACGGGCAGCTCGGCTTTCAATACGTCTTTTTCAAAGGCAGCATCGGAGGTGTGGATGATTTGGTTGCTCATGTTTTTTCCTTTCAGATAGGGATTTCAGATGGCAGGCAAGATACGGGTTTCGCCGCAAAATAACAAGGCCGGCCGTGCATCGGCAATGGCGGTTATAGTTTCCGGCAATGGCCGAAGCAATGTGTATTGAGGCTACCTGAAAATGTGCGGCTGTGGTTTTAACTTCGTTGAAGTTTCGTTTCCGCTCCGTAAAAACCTGGCTTGCTTTTGAAATCTGTGTTTCAGGTAGCCGTTGCCAACGGGTTACTTCAAAATCACATTCACCAACACTTCTTTCATCAAAAAGCCCATCACGCCCAAGCCGAGCACAAAAAACAGCACGGCCATGCCGAATTTGCTGGCGCCGGATTTTTTGCCTAAGTCCCAAATAATGAAGCCGATGAAGATAACCAGCACGCTGAGGCCGATTTTCATACCCCAGGCGGAAAGTTGGGCTTCGGTCATGATGTTTCCTTTTTAATTAAGATGGTGTGAATGGCGCATTATATCGCTAAAGTTTGTGCAAGGCAGCGGGGCGGCAACAGGCTACCTGAAACCGCTGTTACGCATCTGCCGCCAGCAGCTCCCGCCAACGGGCTACCTGAAACTTCACCTGCTCCGGCGCGGTGCCGCCTAAGTGGTTGCGGGCGTTCAGGCTGCCTTCGGGGGTGAGCACTTGGTAAACGTCGTTTTCAATCAATGTGCTGAAGCCTTGCAGCACGGTGAGCGGCAGGTCTTCCAGCCCGCAGCCTGCCTGTTCGGCGTGTCGCACGGCTTGGGCGACGGCTTCGTGGCTGTCGCGGAAGGGCAGGCCTTTTTTCACCAGATAATCGGCCAAATCGGTGGCGGTGGCGAAGCCTTGCAGCACGGCGGCGCGCATGGCTTCGGGCTTCACGGTGATGCCGCGCATCATGTCGGCGTAAATCCGTAGTGTGTCGATGAGCGTGTCCACCGTGTCGAACAGCGGCTCTTTGTCTTCCTGATTGTCTTTGTTATACGCCAGCGGCTGGGATTTCATCAGCATAATCAGGCCGGTGAGGTGGCCGATGACGCGGCCGGATTTGCCGCGCACGAGTTCGGGCACGTCGGGGTTTTTCTTCTGCGGCATGATGCTGGAACCGGTGCAGAAGCGGTCGGCGATGTCGATAAAGCCGAAACGGGGCGACATCCACAAAATCAGTTCTTCGGACAGGCGGCTCAAATGCACCATCACCAGCGAGGCGGCGGCGGTGAATTCGATGGCGAAGTCGCGGTCGGACACGGCATCGAGCGAGTTTTGGCAGATTTGCTCGAAGCCCAGCAGCGCGGCGGTGGTTTCGCGGCGGACGGGGAAGGTGGTGCCGGCCAGCGCGGCGGCGCCCAGCGGCATGCGGTTGGTGCGGCGGCGGCAGTCCGCCATGCGTTCGTCGTCGCGGCCGAACATTTCCACATAGGCGAGCAGGTGGTGGCCGAAGCTGACGGGCTGGGCGACCTGTAAATGCGTGAAGCCGGGCATGACGGTGGCGGCGTTTTGTTCGGCCAAATCGAGCAGGGCAGCCTGCAGGTCTTTAATCAGGCGGCGGATGGTGGAGATTTCGTCGCGCAGCCACAGGCGGATGTCGGTGGCGACTTGGTCGTTGCGGCTGCGGCCGGTGTGCAGGCGTTTGCCGGCGTCGCCGATTTTGTCGGTGAGGCGGCGTTCGATGTTCATGTGTACGTCTTCCAAATCAAGCGACCATTGCAGGCTGCCTGCTTCGATTTCAGCTTGGATTTCGGCCATGCCGCGCTGGATGTCGGCCAAATCTTGCGCGGAGAGCACGCCGGCTTCGTGCAGCATCTGCGCGTGCGCGAGCGAGCCTTGGATGTCGTGGCGGGCGAGGCGTTGGTCGAAGTTGATGGAGGCGGTGTATTGTTTGACGAGTTCGGACACGGGCTCGTTGAAACGGCCGGACCAGGTTTTTTGCTTGCTCATGGAGTTTCCTTCTATTGGGTAAAGTAAATTTTTAGGCTGCCAGGCGCCCGGTTAGCCAGTATTTGCCACTAATGACATTGCCGGTTTGCGGCGCATGCTCCGACATATCGCTTGGGAATACCGCTTGCAGCGTGCCGCCGTGGGTTTCGATCAGGCAGCAGTAGAAATTGTTGCCGGATAATTCGTTGCGGCGTGTTTTGGTAGTGCGGACAGTGCCGATAAACCATGCGCTCGCTTTGGCTTGGTTTTCCGCACCATCTGAAGATTGAAACATACCCAACGGGGTGAAGAATGTGCTGCTTAATGGCAGTTCAGGGTCTTGTTGCGCTTCAAATGCGGCTTCATCGGCAAAAATATCAGCCTCTTCGGCAAAGGCACACAGGCGGATTTGGCAGCTGGTGCTTTCTGAGTGCTCGGGGAAGCTGGCCAAATCGGGGGTGTCAAACACGAAAGGATAACTGCCGCCCAGCCTTTCGCCGTCTTTCCATTCGCTGCCGTTCATCCAGGCCTGCACTGAGCCTGTGCCGTCGCCATAGCCGCTGGAGAATACGGCATCTATGCCTACGGTGTGCAGGCTACCTGAAAAATAGGGTTCGGCGCAGAGCAGGCTGTCATCGTCTGAAAAGCCCAGCCATAACTGGGCGCCGCTGGGATCGGAATACACCATATAGTTGTCGGAAGGCTCGGCTTCGGAAGAGTGCTCTTCCGTGTCGACCTCATTTTCGGCAAGCGTGCGCAGGGCCTGGCGGATGAGGTCGTTCAGCTCGTCGTTGCTGTCGATAGCATGGAAGCCGATAGCGGAATAATGGCTCATGGGGGGCGTCCTTAAATACTGCAAAGCGTAAAAATAGTGTTTCAGGTAGCCTTATCGCGGCGGAGGCTACCTGAAAGCAGCACGGGCATTATAGTCCAATCCTCCAATGGGGCTACCTGAAAACAGCTGCCGTTCGCTATATAATGCCGCCGTCTTTTCCACATAGTTTGCACCATGACCCAATACTATATCGGCCTGATGTCCGGCACCAGCATGGACGGCGTAGATGCCGTGCTGGCCGCCTTCGATGGCACCCAATGGCAGGGCGCACTCGGCCATTTTGCCGTGCCCTATAGCGATGATTTGCGCCGCCGCCTGCTGGATTTGCAAAACCCAGGCGGCAACGAAATCCAGCGCAGCGAAATGCTCGCGCAAGAGTTGGCCGCGCTCAACGCTCAAGCCGTGCATGGCCTGCTGGCGCAGCAAAAGCTTGCCCCGCGCGATATCGCCGCCATCGGCGCGCACGGCCAAACCGTGCGCCATGCCCCCGAGCACGGCTACACCGTGCAGCTCATCAACCTGCCGCTCTTGGCCGAGCTTACCGGCATCGACACCGTGGGCGACTTCCGCCGCCGCGACATGGCCGGCGGCGGCCAAGGCGCGCCGCTCGTGCCCGCTTTCCATCAGGCCGTGTTCGGCAGCCCGGAGTATGGCCGCGTGGTGCTCAATATCGGCGGCATTGCCAACATCAGCGTGTTGCAACCGCATGCCGATGCCAGCGGCTTCGACACCGGCCCCGGCAATATGCTGGCCGATGCCTATATGCAGCACCGTTTCGGCCAAACCTGCGACCGGGACGGCGCCCTTGCCCGCAGCGGCCGCGTTATTCCCGAGCTGCTGCAAACCCTGCTGGCACACCCTTATTTCCACCGCACCCCGCCGAAAAGCACCGGCCGTGATTTGTTTTCCCTCGATTGGCTGCAAGGCTACCTGAAAAACAGCGAAACTAACACATCACTATTGGAAAGCGGCTACGCCCCCGCCGATATCGTGCGTACCCTCAACGCCCTCACCGCACAAAGCATTGCCGACGCCATTGCCGCCCATGCTCCCGGCGTACGCGAAGTGTTTGCCTGCGGCGGCGGCGTGTTCAACCCCGTGCTGATGGCCGAGCTCTCCGGCAGGCTCGCTCCGCTCGGCATCCGCACCGCCACCACCGACGAGCTAAACCTGCCGCCGCAATGGGTGGAAGCCGCCGCCTTCGCCTGGCTCGCCGCCTGCCGCGTGTGCCACGAGCCGGGCAACCCCCACGCCGCCACCGGCGCGAAACAGCCCTATATCCTCGGCGCTTGGCATTGCGCGTGAGTTTGTGATGAGAGGGAAGTTTTGGTGGCAGGTACATCGAAACGCTTGGTATTCGTTCATTTCGTGCATGCATATGTTTTCAGGTAACCTGACGGAGACAGGCTACCTGAAAAGAAGGGTAGAGTGAGTGGTAAGCGTAAGCTTATATGGCACATGGAACGAAATATAGCTTGCTGTTAAGCCTAATCTATTCTGGATTCTCATTATGGGGGTGTTCGCCTTCATGCGTAGGCTGTTCGCATGCCTGGCAACATACGGTGCCGGTATCGGCGGGCTCGGTTTGCACCGTGATGTGGCTGATGCCGTGTTTTTGCACCGTTGCCTGCACTTGTTGCGCCAAGACGGCGGCCTCTGCCACGGTTAGGTCGCCGCGCACGATGATGTGGCAGGACATAGCGTGTTTCTTGCTGGTAATCGTCCAGGCATGCAAGTCGTGTATGCCAAATATGCCGTTGATTTTCTGAATGTCTTCGGCAATTTTCACCAAGTCCGTGCCTTTGGGCGTGCCTTCCATCAGGATGTGCAGGCTACCTGAAAGCACGCCCCAGCCGCTTTTGCCAATCAGCAGCGCCACTGCCGCGCTGGCCGCCAAGTCCGCCCAGTTCCAGCCGTAAAACTGTATCAGCAGGCCGGCTGCTACTGCGGCAACGGAACCGAGCAAATCGCCCACCACATGCAAAAACGCGCCGCGCATGTTCAGGTTGTCCTTCTCGCCGCGCAACATATACCAAGCGATAAACAGGTTCACCAAGAGCCCGAGCACGGCCACCGCCAGCATCGCGCTGCCCGCCACGGGCACGGGCTGGAAGGCGCGGATAACGGCTTCGACCACAATCCATGCCGCCATCACCACCAGCGTGAGGCCGTTGAGCGCGGCGGCTAGGATTTCCACGCGTTGATAGCCGTAGCTTTTCTGCGAGTTGGCGGCCTTTTCCGCCCATTTGAAGGCGAACAGGGCGAGGGCGAGCGAGGCGGCATCGGAAAACATGTGCCCCGCGTCCGACAAGAGCGCGAGGCTGCCGCTGAGCCAGCCTGCCGCCGCTTCCACCAACATAAAGCCGGCAATCACGGCCAGCGATACTCGCAGGATGCGGGTGTTGGTGCTGTGGGCGTGGGCATGGTTGTGTTCGTGGGTGTGGAAGGACATGGGCACTCCTTGGGCTGGATTGGGGCTACCTGAAAAATAGGCAGGGCAATAGGGGCGGGCATTTATGCCCACGGGCTTTCAGGTAGCCGGAGAAGTATAAACTGTAGTAGCAAGAGTTCATCTACTTGCTTGTCCCATAGGTTACCTGAAATATCCGGCTGCATGGCTGCCGGTATGTTCAGGTAGCCTTTTGCCAGATTGTGCAGGCGGTTTCCCATTTCAAGGCGTACCACCATTCCAGTGGGGCAAATCGGGAATGCGGATACCGAACAGGCCGAGGGCGCGGCCTACGCTGTGGGCGAGCAGTTCGTCTATGCTTTGCGGGCGCAGGTAGAGGGCGGGCACGGGCGGGAAGATGATGCCGCCCATTTCGGTGATGCGGCGCATATTGTCGAGGTGGGCGAGGTTGAGCGGGGTTTCGCGCGCCATCAGCACGAGGCGGCGGCGCTCTTTGAGGGTAACGTCGGCGGCGCGGGTGAGCAGGTTGTCGCCCAGGCCGTGGGCGATGGCGGCGAGGCTGCGCATGGAGCAGGGGGCCACCAGCATGCCGGCGGTTTCAAACGAGCCGCTGGCGATGGCGGCGCCGAGGTTCCGGACGGGGTGCACCACGTCGGCCAGCGCGGCAATATCTTCGATGCGGTGCGCGGTTTCGTGGCGGCAGGTGTGCTCCGCGCCTTCGGAAATCACGAGGTGGGTTTCGATATCGGCTGCGTTTTGCAGCAGTTGCAGGGCTTTGTGGCCGTATTGGAAGCCGTCGGCGCCGCTGATGCCGAGGATGAGGCGTTGGGTGGGCATGGGGTTTTGTTGGTGGTTGGATTTTGGTTTTCAGGTAGCCTTTGGGATGGGCTACCTGAAAGTTATGGGGGAGGGCGGAATAAGTTGCCTGTGCAGGGTATCGTTGGGGAGGTGCTTTAGCTTCACGAAAGCCCGGGCTTTCAGGTAGCCCGGATGGTCAGGCTACCTGAAACTGCTTCAACCGGCCTTCAGCGCGCGCTGGCGGCGGGTTTCGGCCAGCACCATGCCGGTACTCACAGAAACGTTCAGGCTTTCCACTGTGCCGAGCATGGGGATAGACACCAGTGCGTCGCAGTGTTCGCGGGTGAGGCGGCGCATGCCTTCGCCTTCGTTGCCCATCACCCAGGCCACGGCGGCGGGGATGTCGTAGTGGAACAAGTCAGCTTCGCCGCCCATGTCGGTGCCCACTATCCAGATGTCGCGCTCTTTGAGCTCGCGCAGGGTGCGGGCGAGGTTGGTAACGGCGATGTAGGGCACGGTTTCGGCGGCGCCGCAGGCCACTTTGCTAACGGTGGCATTCAAGCCGACACTGCGGTTTTTCGGCGCAATTACGGCGTGCACACCCATGGCGTCGGCCACGCGCAGGCAGGCGCCGAGGTTGTGCGGGTCGGTGATGCCGTCTAGGATGAGCAGCAGCGGCGGCTCAGTAAGGTTGTCGAGCACGTCGTCGAGGTGGACGTGGTTGTGCGAAGCGTCGATAAAGCCGGCGATACCTTGGTGGCGCGCGTGGCGGCACAGATTATCGAGGCGGGCGGCTTCCACGAAGTGGACGGGAATATTTTCCTGCGCGGCTTTTTCTAAGGCCTGCTGCATACGGGTATCGTGGCGGCCGGATAGGGCGTAGAGCTCGGTGAGGCTTTTGGGGTTTTGCCATAGGCGGGCGTTGACTGCGTGGAAGCCGTAGATCAGGCGGCGGTTGGACATATGGTTTGCTTTCGTGATGCAGGCTACTTGAAAAAGCGGATGCGGTTTCAGGTAGCCTTTTGGATATCGGGGTTTAATTTACGCGGCAGCTTTCGCTTGCGGATGGCCGCATGGTGTACGGCCTTATTCCGGCCACAATTTTTGGAAGGCGCGCACGGCGGCGGCAGGGTCGGGGGCGTGGGTGACGGCGCTGACCACAGCCAGCGAGGACACGCCGGTGGCGAGCACGGCGGGCGCGTTTTCCAGCGTAATGCCGCCGATGGCCACAGTGGGGGTATTGCCGGCCTGCTGCACGTAGCGGCGCAGTTTGTCCAGTCCCTGCGGTTCGGTGGGCATGGCTTTGGTGTTGGTGGCAAATACGGCGCCGCAGGCCACGTAGCTGGGCTGAACGGCCAAGGCGCGGGCCATTTCGGCTTCGTCGTGTGTGCTCAGCCCCAAGCGGATGCCGGCGCGGGCGAGGGCGGCGAAGTCGGCACTGTCCATGTCTTCTTGGCCGAGGTGCACGCCGTAGGCGCCTTCTTCGAGGGCGAGCTGCCAGTGGTCGTTGATAAAAAGTTGGCTGTGTGAATCGCGGGTGGCGGCGATGACACGGCGGATTTCCCGGCGCAGGGCTTCGCCGGTGAGGTGTTTGCTGCGCAGTTGCACGGTGTCTGCGCCGGCCTCGACCATGCGCGCCACCCAATCGGCATCGGGCACTACGGCGTAGAATTTGAGGGGGCGGACGACAGGGGGAAAGGGTTGCATAGCGGGCTACCTGCGGGTGGTTGCGGGGTGGCTATTATAACGCAGCCGCTGATGGCCGGGATGGAAAAGGCTACCTGAAAATGGATTGGAGTTTTCAGGTAGCCTTTTGTGATGGATGGGAGACGGTAGGCTTTGCCTACTCTTCGCCCAATAATTGCTCGCGGGTGAGCAGGAAAACGCTGCTGCCGCCGTCGCTTTGTTCGGGCCAGAAGAAGGGGAGCTGGGGTAAGGCGGCTTCGAGGGCTTCGCGGTTGTGGCCGATTTCCACCAGCAATACGCCGCGTGGATTGAGGAAGCGGGGGGCGTGTTGGAGGATTTGGCGGGTGGCGTCGAGGCCGTCTTCGCCGCTGCCGAGTGCCATTTCGGGTTCGTGCAGATATTCGGCGGGCAGGGCGGCGACGCTTTCGGCGTTTACGTAGGGTGGGTTAGAGATGATGAGGTCGTAAGTGCCGGAAAGGTTGGCGAAGAGGTCGCTTTGAATCAGGCGGACGCGCTCTTCTAGGCCGTAGTTGGCCACGTTGATAGCGGCCACTTCCAAGGCTTCGGGGCTGAGGTCGGCGGCGTCGACTTGGGCTTCGGGGTAGTGGCAGGCGGCTTGGATGGCGAGGCAGCCGCTGCCGGTGCAGAGGTCGAGCACGCGGTGGATAGAGTGGCTGTCGCCTGTCCACGGGGCGATGGGCTCGCCGAGTTGTTCGTAGATGAAGGAGCGGGGGATAAGCACGCGTTCGTCTACATAAAATTCGAAGTCGCCCTGCCAGGCTTGACGGGTGAGGTAGGGCATGGGGAGGCGTTCGTTGACGCGGCGTTCGGCCAGGCTGAGCACGGCGTCGATTTCTTCGGGCAGGAGCGCGGCATCGAGATAGGGCTCGAGGGTGTCGAGCGGGAGGACGAGGGTGTGGAGGATGAGATAGGCGGCTTCATCGTGGGCGTTATCGCTGCCGTGGCCGAAACTGAGGCGGGCTTGGTTGAAGCGGCTGGTGCAAAAGCGCAGGAGGTCGCGCGGGGTGCGGAGGTGTTGGCGGGCTTGGGCAAACATGGTGTTGGCGTGTTTATGAAATGGTAAGGGGTGGGATTATAACGGATTGGCGGGTGAGGCTACCTGAAAATTTGGTGGGGCGGTTTGTGGCGGCTATGGAATGGTGTATGATTAATTTGTTGCTTAAACATTGGTTTAAGGAGGAGATGATGTTGGCGAAACTTTTTCAGGTAGCCTTTGCCGGCCTGCTGCTGGCGGGCTGTGCGATGACGCCGCAGCAGCGTGCGGCCTATGAGGCGGCAAGGGAGCGGGAGATGAAGCAGACGGCGGTGGCGCTGGCAGCGCAGTGCGACCGGCGCACGGCTGAGCTGTTGGCTTTGCAACAGGAGGATTACTTGGGGGTGGCGGATGCCGAGAAACCTAAGTTGCAGCGTGAATACCGGCGGCGGATTGCGGAGCCGTCTTTTCAGGCTTGTTATCGGATGGCTTGGGAGAATCTGGTGTATCGGCAGCAGCTGGAAATGTTGGAGCGGCGCGAGCGGCGGCGTGAGTTGGAGTGGATGATGTATCGGCCGTATTATCCGTATTGGTGGTAGGGTGGTTTTTATCAGTTTGGTTATATTCGGTTTCCAATAGATTGTTGGGAGCCGATTTTTTATTGCTAATCATATAATTATTTTATAAGTAAATATTCATTTAATCTAATTAGAAATTGTTTGCATTTTGCTCTGCTGCAAGGATATAATCGACCGAATATGAATTTTGTAAGGAGCGGCCGGCGATGCTGATTGCTTTTTTGATTATGCTGCGCGAGGGCATCGAAGCGGCTTTGATTGTGGGCATTGTGGCCGGCTTTTTGAAGCAGGGCGGCTATCGGCATATGATGCCGAAAGTGTGGCTCGGCGTAGTGCTGGCAGCGGCAATGTGCCTGTTTGCTGGTTGGTTTATTTATAAAAAAACAGGCGAAATTCCGCAGAAGCAGCAAGAGTTTGTGGTGGGCGTGATCGGCTTGGTGGCCGTGGCGATGCTCACTTATATGGTGCTGTGGATGCAGAAGGCGGCCAAGTCGATAAAGCAGCATTTGCAGCAGTCGGTGAGCGATGCGCTCAACCGCGGCAACGGGCATGGCTGGGCGCTGGTGGGCATGGCCTTTTTGGCGGTGGCGCGCGAAGGCATGGAGAGCGTGTTTTTCCTGCTGGCGGTGTTCAACCAAAGCCCCACGGCGGCCATGCCGCTGGGTGCAGTGCTCGGGCTGGCCGCTTCGGCTGTGGTGGGCTGGCTGATTTATCAGGGTGGGGTGCGCATCAACCTGGCGCGTTTTTTCCGCTGGACGGGCGTTTTCCTGATTTTTGTGGCCGCCGGCCTCACTTCCGGCGCGTTCCGCGCACTGCATGAGGCGGGCGTATGGAATGTGTGGCAGGTGAATCCGTTTGATTGGTCTTCGCACACGCCGCTGGATTGGTCGCACGTTTTGCATGAAGACAGCCCGCTGGGCGTGCTGCTCGGCGGTTTCTTCGGCTATACCGACCACCCGGTGTTGTCTGATTTTATTCTTTATTTCGCTTATCTGATTCCCGTGTTGTTTTTGTTTTTGCGCGGCAGCAAGCCGGTTGCCGCACCTTCCCAAACCAGCTAGTTTTTTGCATCTGAAAGGTTAAATTATGAAGAAACTGAATATTACCGCCTTGGCCGTATTGGCCGCTTTCGGCTTGGCAGCCTGCCAGCCGCCGGCCGCCGAACAGCCCGCCGCACCCGCTTCCGGTGCTTCCAGTGCTTCTGCCGCTTCCGGCGCAGCCGCCACTGCCAATGCCGACGGCAGCTTCAATATTGCGGTAAACGACCACGCCTGCGACCCGATGGAGCTCACCGTGCCCAGCGGCCAGGTGGTGTTCAACATCAAAAACAACAGCACCCGCAAGCTGGAGTGGGAAATCCTCAAGGGCGTGATGGTGGTGGACGAGCGTGAAAACATCGCCCCCAGTCTGAGCGACAAAATGACCGTTACCCTGCTGCCGGGCGAATACGAAATGACCTGCGGCCTGTTGAACAACCCGCGCGGCAAACTGGTGGTAACCGACAGCGGCTTCAAAGAAGCGGCCGGTGAAGCCAATATGGAAAAACTGGCCAAACCTTTGGCCGACTATAAAGTTTACGTGCAAAACGAAGCCGCCCAGCTGGTGACCAAAACCACGGCTTTCGTAGAAGCCGTGAAGGCCGGCCGCACCGAAGATGCCAAAGCCATGTTTGCCGACGTGCGTACCCACTACGAGCGCATCGAGCCGATTGCCGAGCTGTTTAACGAGCTCGACCCCGCCATCGACTCCCGCGCCGACGACTTCAAGCTCGGCGAGAAAGACGAAGGCTTCGGCGGCTTCCACCGCATCGAACATTCTTTGTGGGCACTCAATACCACCAAGGGCATGGAGCCCGTTGCCGACAAACTCCTGGCCGACGTGCAGAAGCTGAAACAGGAAATCGACATCCTCACCTTCCCGCCGAGCAAAGTGGTGGGCGGCGCCGCCACGCTGATTGAAGAAGTGGCAGGCAGCAAGATTACCGGTGAGGAAGACCGCTACAGCCGCACCGACCTGAGCGACTTCCAAGCCAACGTAGAGGGTGCGCAGAAAATCATCGAGCTGTT
The DNA here is from genome assembly GCF_900187105.1 of Eikenella corrodens. NCBI lineage: Bacteria > Pseudomonadati > Pseudomonadota > Betaproteobacteria > Neisseriales > Neisseriaceae > Eikenella > Eikenella corrodens. Next base: position 111,957 of record NZ_LT906482.1, on the reverse strand, counting down.
CCGCCCGATGATTGCCGAGAAAGACCAAGCCCTGTTGGATAAAACCGATGCCAACTTCAAACAGGTAACCGACATCCTCGCCAAATACCGCACCGAGAAAGGCTTCCAGCCCTACGACAAACTCAGCGAAACCGACCGTAAAAACCTGCAGGCACCGATTAACGCCTTGGCCGAAGATTTGGCTAAATTGCGCGGTATTCTCGGTTTGAACTAAATGCAAGCCATCGTGTTTGATTTAGTTGGATGAAAGATTTTCAGGTAGCCTGTATTCAGCATAGAGGCTACCTGAAAATTTATAGTGGATGAAAATCGCAATGCTACGGCGTTGGCTCGCCTAGATGTACTACCTGTACGCCTTGCGGATCGCCGCCTGGTATCATTTTTATTTTAATCCACTATAATCACTCATCAAAACAGCGTATATTGCCAAACAACCCATTCCTACTCCCGGCAGGAGAAAAACATGAGTCACAACGAACACCCCCAATCCCCGTCCAAACGCAATCTCTTCAAAGGCCTCGCCGTTGGTGCTGCGGCCGCCGGGCTGGCTGCCTGCGGTTTGAATAGCAGCGGCCAAGGTGGTGAAGGCGGTACAGCACAAAACGGCGGCAGCAACGCCGAGCACCATTCCGATCAGAGCTTCCCCTTCTACGGCACACACCAAGCCGGCATTACCACGCCCCACCAACAATTCGCCATCATGGCCGCCTTCGACGTGCTGGCTAAAACTCCCAAAGAACTCGAACACCTCTTCCGCGCCATCACTGCCCGCGCCGATTTCCTCACCAAAGGCGGCGAATTGCAAGACGGCGATTCCAAACTCCCCCCGCAGGGCAGCGGCATCCTCGGCAAGGTCATCAAACCCGACGGCCTCACCATCACGCTCAGCGTGGGCAACAGCCTGTTTGACGAACGTTTCGGCCTCGCTCCGCACAAGCCCAAGCATCTGCAGGAAATGAAAGACTTCCCCAACGACAAACTGCAGAGCGAATGGTGCGACGGCGACATCAGCATCCAAATCTGCGCCTTCAGCCCCGAAACCTGCCAAAACGCCCTGCGCGACCTGATTAAAAACACCGCTCAATTTGCCGTTATCCGCTGGAGCATCGACGGCTTCCTGCCCAAGGCCGAGCCCGGTGCGCTGGCCGCCCGCAACCTGTTCGGTTTCCGCGACGGATCCGGCAATCCCGATGTATCCAAGCCCGAAACCGCCGATGCTGTAGTGTGGAGCGGCGTGGCTGAAAACAGCAAAGACGAACCGGCCTGGGCCAAAAACGGCAGCTACCAAGCTGTGCGCCTCATCCGCCATTTCGTAGAATTTTGGGATAGAACACCGTTGCAAGAACAGCAAACCATCTTTGGTCGCGAAAAATACAGCGGCGCCCCGCTGGGCATGAAAAATGAAGGCGATATTCCCAACTACGCCTCCGACCCCGAAGGTAAAACCATGCCCACCGACAGCCATATGCGGCTTGCCAATACCCGCGATCCCGAATTCATGAAACGGCATTTGCTCTACCGCCGCCCCTTCGACTATTCGCGCGGCCTCTCCAAAGCCGGCCAGCTCGATGTGGGTCTGATCTTCATTTGCTACCAGGCCAACCTCGATGATGGCTTCATCTTCGTGCAGAAACTGCTCGACTTTGAGCCTTTGGAGGAATACATCAGCCCATTTGGCGGCGGCTACTTCTTCACCCTACCCGGCGCGGAGAAGGGTGGCTACCTCGGACAGAGCCTGTTGGCCAATGTGCTGGCGTGATTGAATGTACGGATAGCTTGTCCACAAAACGATATTGGCTTGAGCCTGGCTTGCAGCGATGCAAGAAAGCGGATGAGCCGTCCATACTTCGATATAGCCACTGAATATTTGAGGCTACCTGAAAAATGAAACCCGTCTGCTTGTGCAAACGGGTTTTGTCTTGTTCAGGTAGCCTCGGCGCACCGAAGCAATGTTTCATCTAAAGCAGGCCAACTTAACTTTCGCTACAGCGTTGGTTCTTCTTGCCATACTTCTGTCTGCCTGCTGCTCACCGACTTGTATCAAAAGTTCTGTTGGCTTGCTATATCAACCGAACAGGCTACCTGAAAGTGGAAATCCGTTTTCAGGTAGCCTGTTTATTTTTAGGTAGCCTCTTTCAAAGCTTAGCCGCTTTTTTTGCGAGTGCGGGGCTTGCGTTTGGCTTTGGGCTGGACGGCCTGAGCTGGCTGGCTGCTTTTGCGGCTGCGGGTTTTCTTGGCCGGAGCAACGGGGGCTTTGGCCTTGCTTTTGGCAGCAGGTTTGCCGGCGGGAGCTTGGCTACGGGTTCTGCCTTTTGCTGTGGCAGTTTTCCCTTTGGCTGCGGGTTTTTTGCCTTTGCCGGGCAGGCTGCCGCCGCTGATGAGCATGAGGTCGATTTTGCGGGTATCCAAGTCGGCACGGGCTACCTGAACCACAACTTTGTCGCCCATGCTGAAACGCAAGCCGCTGCGTTCGCCTTCGATGCTCATGGTTTCGGCGCGATAGTTGAAGTAGTCTTCGCCCAGTTCGCTGATGTGGACGAGGCCTTCAATGTGGATGTCGTCGAGAGTAACGAACAGGCCGAAGCCGGCCATGCCGCTGACGGTGCCGCTGAATATTTCGCCCACTTTGTCTTGCATGTAGTAGGTTTTGAGCCAGTTTTCCACGTCGCGGCTGGCTTCGTCGGCACGGCGCTCGCATTGCGAGCTGTGGATGCCCAGCGCGCTCCAGTTTTCGGCGGGGTTGTAGCGGCTACCTGAAAGCACGGCTTTGATGGCACGGTGCACGAGGAGGTCGGGGTAGCGGCGGATGGGGGAGGTGAAGTGGGTGTAGGCGGGGTAGGCAAGGCCGAAGTGGCCGCTGTTATCCGGCTCGTACATGGCCTGCTGCATGGAGCGCAGGAGCATCACTTGAATCAGCTCGCGGTCGGGGCGCTCGGCAGTTTGGGCGAAAAGTGCGGCATAATCCAGCGGGGTGGGTTTGTCGCCACCGCCGAGGGTAAGGCCGAGCAGGCCGAGCTGCTCGCGCAGGGTAGCGAGCTTTTCCGGAGTGGGGCCGGAGTGGTTGCGGAATAGGGCGGGATGCTGGTGTTTCAGCAGGAATTCGGCAGCGCACACGTTGGCGGCGAGCATGCATTCTTCAATCAAGCGGTGGGCTTCGTTGCGCACCACGGGCACGATGCGTTTGATTTTGCCCTGTTTGTCGAAAATCATCTCGGTTTCGGTGGTTTCAAACTCCATCGCACCGCGCTGGTGGCGTTTTTTGAGCAGGATTTGATAGAGTTTGTAGAGGGTGTCGATGTGCGGCTTGAGCGGGTTGTCGCTGCCGTTTTGAATCCAGTCCCACACTTGGGTGTAGGTGAGGCGGGCATGGGAGCGCATCACGGCGGGGTAGAAACGGTAGGATTTAAGATTGCCGGCGTAGGTGAACACCATGTCGCACACCATGCACAACCGATCCACATCGGGATTGAGCGAGCAAATGCCGTTGGAGAGGCTTTCTGGCAGCATGGGAATCACGCGGCGTGGGAAATACACGCTGGTGGCGCGATCCAGCGCGTCGGCATCAATCGCGTCTTTGGGCTTCACATAGTGGCTCACGTCGGCAATGGCTACCACCAGGCGGAAATTGCGGCCTTGTTTTTCGGCATACACGGCATCGTCGAAATCGCGCGAGCTTTCGCCGTCTATCGTTACCAGTGGTAGGTCGCGCAGGTTTTCACGGTCTTTGAGGTCGGTTTTGCGCACGGCAGAAGGGATTTTCGCAGCGGCTTTTTCGCAGGCGGTGGAGAATTGGTGGGGTAGGTGGTGCTGGCGCACGGCAATTTCGATTTCCATGCCGCTGTCGGCATAGTTGCCCAACACTTCCACCACGCTGGCCACGGCGGGGCGGTGCGCGTCGGGGTAGGCATCGATTTGAGCCACCACCACTTGGCCGGGCTTGGCCTTGCCCACCGAATCGGGTTCGAGCAGGATGCTGTCGGGCAGGCGGCTGTCTTCGGGTGAGAGCATGGCAATACCGCGCTCTATCATGAGCCGCCCGACTACGGTTTTCTGCGCACGTTCAATCACATCGAGCACCTGGCCTTCGCGGCGGCCGCGCCGATCGGTGCCGGCCGGGCGCACGGTTACCGTGTCGCCATGCATCAGGCCGCGCATCTGGCGGGCAGGCAGCACGAAGTCGCCCTGGCCGTCGGGCGTGAGCGGTACGGCAAAACCGAAGCCGTCTTTATGTGCTTCAACGCGGCATTTCACCAGCGCGAGTTTTTCGGCAGCGCACACCATGCCGCGCCGGTTGATGAGGATTTGCCCGTCGCGCACCATCGCAGTCAGGCGGCGTTCGAAAAAGGGCATTTCGTGCTCGGCAATATCGAGCAGGATGGCTAAAGATTCGGTTTTCAGCGGCACGCCCCTGTCTTCCAGCATTTCGGTAATCCATTCGCGACTGGGCAGGGGGTGTTCGTAGCGTTGTGTTTCCCGCTGCAGATAAGGGTCTTGCAGTCGGAGCGAGGTTTTCTTCTTCATATATAAATTGACAAGTGGAAAATTGGCGCTATAATGCGCGTTTCTTGCATAAAGAGCAATGCACTTTACCGCAAAGTTCGATTAAAGCAAAGCCCAGGTGGCGGAATTGGTAGACGCGCCAGCTTCAGGTGCTGGTATCCTCACGGGTGTGGAAGTTCGAGTCTTCTCCTGGGCACCACAACTTGCTTTAATTGAAACTGAAATGGAAATTGCTCGCCCAGGTGGCGGAATTGGTAGACGCGCCAGCTTCAGGTGCTGGTATCCTCACGGGTGTGGAAGTTCGAGTCTTCTCCTGGGCACCAAAGAATCAATAATATCCCGCATGGTTTGAACCTTGCGGGATTTGTTTTGTGCGTATGGATATGAGCCAACAAGCGGAAGGCTACCTGAAAAGCGTGGGTTTTGTGGAAAATAACTCTATATCTGAGGTGAAGTATGCAACAAACCTATTTATTCCCAATCCTGTCTATTGTTTATATTATACAAGTTAATATTCATTTAATTTTAAGCTATAAAATATTCAAACAGGAAAAAGCTATTTCTGGATTTGGTGATTTTATGTTGAAATCTGCTTCACTCTATCCTTTAATGTTTAAAATATTGCTGGGTAAGAGAAATAGCTCGCCCCTTGCGAAGCTGTATAGAATTAATTTCTTTTCAGCATTGGCTATATTCGTGCTTATGCTAATGATATTTATAGTTGAATTGGTAGGGTAGGTAATTGATTGTTTATGTGTGCAATACCAAGTCTCTTTATTGGTTTTGTTATTGATGGTTCTTAAGTCATCCTTATTTCTATTTTGCAAAAGGCTACCTGAAAATATTCAGGTAGCCTTTTACTTTACAAACTACAAGCAGCAATCAGAATTTCACACCTTTGTGCAGAGCCACTATGCCGGCACTCATGTTGTGGTAGTCCACGCTGTTGAAGCCGGCGTCGAGCATCATTTGCTTGAGGGTTTCCTGGTCGGGATGCATGCGGATGGATTCGGCCAGGTATTGATAGCTGTCGGCATCTTTGGCGATGAGTTTGCCCATCAGCGGCAGGAGCTTGAAGGAATAGAGGTCGTAGGCCGGAGCAAGCGGCTTGGCTACTTTGGAAAACTCCAGCACCAAGAGTGTGCCGCCGGGCTTGAGCACGCGGTGCATTTCTTTGAGGGCAGCGTCTTTATGCGTCATGTTGCGCAGGCCGAAGGATACGGAAACGAGATCGAAATAGTTATCCGGGAAGGGCAGTTTTTCGGCATCGCATACTGCCACGGGCAGGAGCAGGCCTTCGTTGAGCAGGCGGTCGCGGCCCACGCTGAGCATGGAGGAGTTGATGTCGGTGAGCCAGACTTCGCCGTCTTTGCCCACACGTTTGGCCCAACCGCGCGAGAGGTCGCCTGTGCCGCCGGCAATGTCGAGTACTTTACCGCCTTTGGGCACGCGGGCGGTGGTGAGGGTGAAGTGTTTCCACACGCGGTGCAGGCCGCCGGACATCACGTCGTTCATGATGTCGTATTTTTTGGCGACGGAGTGGAATACTTCGGCCACTTTGGCGGCTTTTTCGCTTTCGTTTACGGTGCGGTAACCGAAATGGGTTTGCTTGTCGGTCATTATGGTGCTTTCAGGTAGCCTTTGGGCGTGTTACATCAGGTTTTGGTTGGCGGCGCAGCTTTGCAGGCCTGCCACCAGTTTTTGAAAGATTTCCTGGTTTTGGTCGTTGGGGGACAGGCCGGCGCGAATCAGGTCGCGTTTCCATTTTTCGCGGTCGGTGTATTGGGCGGAAGCGGTGTCGTAGGCGCAATGGCAGAGCTTGGAGGCTTCTGCTTGGCTCAATTGGCGTTTGAAGGCTTGCGGATCGAGTGCGCCTTTGACACAACCTTCGATAAAGCCGTCTTTGGCTTCTTGCTCGGTTACGTTGCTGGCGGCTTTATTGGCAATAAAGTCGCAGCCGGCCAGGAGCAAGAAGCTTAAGGCGATGAGGGCGGGTTTGGTGGACATAAAGTGCTTTCAGGTAGCCTGCAGAAGGGTTATAGCTGGCCTTTGGAGAAGCGGTCGATACAGGTGGTCATGGCGGCTTGGATTTTGGCTTCCAGCTCTTTGTTGTTTTGGTTCAGGCCGTAGCGGATGAGGTCTTTCTTCCACTCTTCGGAGCTGCTGTAGGTGGAGGCGGCTTGGTCGTAGGTGCAGCCGCACAGTTTGGTGGCTGCTTCGTTATTGATTGAGCCTTTGGAGGATTCGACGGCAGATTTGGCGCAGTTGGTAACGAATTCGCTGCGGGCTTTTTGGTCGTCGATTTGCCCGGCGGCGTTGTCGGCAACTTTGTCGGCAACTTTATCGCAGCCGGCCAGCAGCAAAACGGAGGCGGCGATGAGGGCGGGGAGTGTGCGGCTTAATGCGGACATTTCTTTCCTTTCGGGATAGCAAGGGTTTGTTCGGTAGGTTCGCGGGAGGCGCCGGCTTCTTCAAGGCGGCGCAGGTAATCGGGCCACATTGTAGCGTATCCGCTTGCCAATTCATACAGGTAGCCCCAGCTGTAGAGGCCGCTGTCGTGGCCGTCGGAGAAGGTGATTTTGAGGGCGTAGTTGCCGGCAGGCTGCAGGTCGGTGATGCTGATGCCGGCTTTGCCGGCTTGCAGTTTGGCCTGCCCGTGGCCATGGCCGCGCACTTCGGCGCTGGGGGAATACACGCGCAGGTATTCGGCGGGCAGGGTGTATTCGGCATCAGGGTAAACTAATACGAGGCCTTGGCGGCCGGCTTGCAGGCGGATTTGTTGCGGAGGTTGATGGAGCATGGGGTTCCTTTGCTGTGTGATAGAGGCTACCTGAAAATGGGGGTGGCGGCTAATGCGTATAGCATGGCGGTGTGGGTTTCGCCGGTGAGCTTGGAAAAGAAGTGCTCTATGGTTTGCCGGTGGCGGAAGCCGCGTTTTTCCAGCACTTTTTGTGAGGGGATGTTTTCTTGATAAGCGCCGGCCAATAGGCGGGTTAGCCTTAGTTTTTCAAAAGAATAGGCAATCATGGCTTGCAGGGCTTCGGTGGCATAGCCTTTGCCCCAGAAGCTTTCGCCCAGCCAATAGCCTATTTCGGCTTCGCCTGCGGCCAGTGGCAAATTGCTGTCGTTTGGGAAGAGGAGGCCGATGCTGCCGATGAGTTGATGGTCGGCCAGACAGATGGCGAAGGAATGGGGCTTAAACAGGATATGTTCGATAATTTCCCGGCTTTCTGCCACGCTTTTATGCGGCAGCCAGCCGCACATGACGCCTATTTTGGGATTTTGGGCTTGCGCGTAGAGCGCGGCAGCGTCGGCGAGTGTCCATGGGCGGAGGATAAGGCGGGTGGTGCGGAGGGTTTCCATTGCTTGCTTTCGGTTTGAGCGGTGCAGAAATCTGCGGCGTTCATTGTTATTACGCTGAGGCTTTGGTTTTCAGGTAGCCTCTGCGGAATTTTAGCAGATTGCCGGGCTGGGCTTGGCATTTGGCTTTTGGGCGGATTGGCGATATATTACCCTCTGCCGTGCAACCGAGCGAAGGGTGGCAAATGAGCGAGATAGAATTGTTGGCACACATCATCAAATGGCGCGACGAGCTTTCGGCCGATATTCGGGTGCTGAAAATTGATGCGGATATTTTTGTGCGCCCGCGTGCGATTAGGATTCTGCTCAGCCTGCTGCTGCGGGAAGGCTACCTGAAAAATAGCGATAACGATGAAGTGGTGCTCGAAATGGAGCTAAACCGGGCAACTTTGCAAGGCAGGGTGGATGTGAGCGATTCGCTGGGGCAGTATTATTATTTGGAAGAGAATGCAAGGATTGCGGATGAAGCCGGCCTGGCTTCATTGAGCGCTTATATTCAACAGGCCGCCGATGAATTATGCGTTGGCGGCTCATCAAAATAGGAAAAACATGATGCAAACCCAAGCCGTTATCCGACACATCAGCCGCTGGCTGGCCGATTATGCCGTGCGCGCGGGCGCGAAAGGTTTTGTGGTGGGCGTTTCCGGCGGGGTGGATTCCGCCGTGGTGTCTGCCCTGTGTGCGCACAGCGGGCTGGACGTGTTGTGCGTAGTGCTGCCCATCCGCCAACAGGCCGACCAGTTGCAGCGGGCCAACGAACACATCGCCGACTTGCAGCACCGTTTTATCAACGTGCGCAGCCAAACGCTGGATTTAACCCCCACTTTCGAGCAGTTCGAGCGCAGTGTGGCCGACACTGCTGCCGCCAATAAAAACCTGGCCATGGCCAACACCCGTTCCCGCCTGCGCATGGCCGCGCTGTATTACTACGGCCAAATCAACGGTCTGCTGGTGGCGGGCACGGGCAATAAGGTGGAAGATTTCGGCGTGGGCTTTTTCACCAAATACGGCGACGGCGGCGTGGATTTAAGCCCCATCGGCGATTTGCTCAAAACCCAGGTATACACCCTGGCCGAAGCCTTGGCGGTGCTGCCCGCCATCCGCCAAGCCGCACCTACCGACGGGCTGTGGGACGAAGAGCGCACCGACGAGCAGCAGATGGGCGCGAGCTATCCCGAGCTGGAATGGGCGATGGCGCAAAGCGAAGCCGGCCGCCGCGCAGAAGAATTTTTCGGCCGCGAGCGCGAAGTGTTCGAGATTTACCAACGCCTGCACCGTGCCACGCTGCACAAAATCCAGCCTATCCCCGTGTGCAAAATTCCCAGCGAATTATTTGATGAAAAGGAAAAATGATGATGAGAGTGCTAACCATGAACCTGCACGCCGTGCGCGCCCGTATTTGGGCTGCCGCCGAAGCGGCAGGCCGCCCCGAGCCTGAACTGATTGCGGTGAGCAAAACCTTTCCCGCCGCCGATGTTCGCCTGTTGTGCCAGAAAAGTGCGCAGCGCGATTTCGGCGAAAATTATCTGCAGGAATTTGAAGAGAAAAGCAGCGAGCTGGCCGATATTCCCGACATCTGCTGGCACATCATCGGCCATATCCAATCCAACAAAAGCCGCATTGCCGCCGAACGCGCCCATTGGGTACACACCGTCGACCGTGAAAAAATCGCCCGCCGCCTGAGCGATCAGCGGCCGGAAACTATGCCGCCGCTGCAAGTGCTGATTGAAGTGAACATTGGCGGTGAAGACGTAAAACACGGTGTGCCGCCGCAAGAGGAAACGTTGAGCGAACTGGCTTTTCAGGTAGCCTCTCTGCCCAGGCTGAAACTGCGCGGCCTGATGTGCGTGGCGCGGCTGGGCAGCAGCGAAGAAGAGTTGCGCCAGCAGTTTGGCCGCATGAACGAATTGCTGCAATTTCTGCAGGCGCAGGGGCTGGATGTGGACGTGCTCTCCATGGGCATGTCGGACGATTTGGAAACTGCCGTTGCCTGCGGCGCTACCCATGTGCGTATCGGCAGTGCTATTTTCGGGCAGCGGGATTATGGCGAATAAAGGTTTCAGGTAGCCTTTTGCTGCTAGGGGAGGCTACCTGAAAAATGTGCCGTACTGTGTGAAGATTCTGTATTTAATTCGTTGAAGCCGAAGCTTTCAGGTAGCCTATGGTTTCCAAAGCCAGCTTGACAAACATGTTTACCCCACTTTCTGCAGAACAAATTATGGCTAAGCTGCCCAAGCGTGCAGTTGCGGTTAAGCGTTTGGACAAACTGCCGCCTTTGCCTGCAGCGTATTTGTCTTTTTTGCAGCAATGCGAAAGCGTGGAAATCACGCCCGATATCCGGCTTTGGGATTACCCGACCGCGCTTGGCGAAAACCGCCGCCTGGGCAGCGACTATCCCGATGTGGCTGCGCGGTATTGGCTGATCGGCGATGCGGGGCAGGGCGATACCTGGTTCATCGGCAAAGAGAGCGGGAACATTTTGTTTTATGACCACGATCAAGGCGAATACGATGAAGCCGATGCACGGTTTGCCGATATGGGCATCGGATTCATTCCCTTCCTGCAAACGGCCTTCCTCTTTCAAGAGCTTGAAGGGCTGTTCGAAACGCAACCGGAACCCGGCCAGCCGATACGGGATGCTTTCAAAACCCGGATGGATACCATTGCACCGGGTTTGTATGAGCAATATCCGTTTGCATATTGGTAGGTAACAGGCTACCTGAAAAGATGCAGATAGGTTTTCAGGTAGCCTGTCGGTAGGTAGATGAGGCTACCTGAAACTTTCCAACCACCACATAAGGAAACATCATGACCATCTATTTTCTCGGCGCAGGCAATATGGCCTCTGCCATTATCGCCGGCATGAGCCGCGCCGGCGGTTTCGATATCTGTGCCATCGACTACAGTGTCGACAAACTGGCCACGCTTGCGCAGCAATACGGCATCGCCACTGCTGCAGAGCTGCCGCCGCTGAATGAGGGCGACGTGCTGGTGTTGGCAGTAAAGCCGCAAGATATGCAGGCGGCGCTGCAAAAGGTGCAAACGGGCGGCGCGCTGGTGTTGTCGATTGCCGCCGGGCTGCCGTGTGCGGCCTTGAGCCGCTGGTTGGGCGGTACACGCCGCATCGTGCGCATCATGCCGAACACGCCGGCGCAAGTGGGGCAGGGTGTGGCCGGCTTGTTTGCCGACAGCGGCGCATCCGCTGCCGACCGGGAATTGGCCGACCGTATCATGCGCGCCAGCGGGCAAACCCTGTGGCTGGATAGTGAGGACGGCCTGCACCGCATTACCGGTATCAGTGGCAGTGGCCCGGCCTATGTGTTCTACCTGCTTGAAGCGCTGCAAAACGCCGCAAGGCAGCAAGGTTTCAATGCGGAAGAAGCGCGGCAGCTCAGTTTGGCCACCTTCCAAGGCGCGGTGCGTTTGGCCGAGCAGAGTGGCGAAGAGTTTTCCGATTTGCGCCAAAAAGTTACCTCTAAGGGCGGTACGACTTATGCTGCGCTGCAAAGCTTTGAGGCGCACGGTGTGGCCGAAGCGATTGTCGCGGGCGTGGCTGCTTGCGTGGCGCGTTCGCAGGAATTGGCTGAGCAGTTGGCGGAATAGGGTGGTATGTTTAATCAATTTGTCGCCCTGCTCGCCGATGCGCTGGCCATGCTCCTGTTGGCGCGCTGCCTGCTGCAATACGGCCGTTTGAACTATATGCACCCGCTGGCGCAGTTTTGCTGCCGCAGCAGCGACTGGCTGGTGAAGCCGCTGCGCCGCCTGCTGCCGCCCTTGGGCGTTTTGGACAGTGCCTGTATTTTGGCGGCCTGGCTGCTGTATGCGGTGTTATATTTGTTGTTGTCGCTCATCAATCTGCCGGCAGGGATGTTCGGCTGGCAGATCGCGGCGGCTGATGTGTTGCTTGCTGCGCTCGCCCTGACGCGTTCGGCGGCTTATGTGTTGCTTGGCGGTTTGTTGTGGCGCATGGTGCTGTCTTTATCACAGGCGTATTCGCCGCTGGTGGCAGTGCTCAACCGTGTGTATGAGCCGCTGTGCCGCCCGTTTGCCTTTTTGCGTATTGGCCGCTGGGATTTTTCAGGTAGCCTGTTGGCACTTTTGCTGTGGGGTTGGATTAGCTGGGGGCTGCCGGCAATTATCATGCATTTGAATTTTTTGCTCTTGCCATAAGCTGGCGGCTGTTTTATATTCCGCCTTTTTATAAAAGAAGCAGCCGCTGGCGGGAAGGGGCGGTTGGTAGAATTTCACAAAAAGGATAACTCATGGCAAAATTAACCGAGCAAGACATCATCAACTGGAAAGGCCCGGAAGAGGAGTATATGAATGCCGATCAGCTGGCTTTCTTCCGTGAGTTGCTGGTTAAGCTGCAAGATGAGCTGATTCAAAAGGCGGCCGACACTACCGGCCATCTGCAAAACCATGAAGCTGCTCCCGATCCGGCCGATCGTGCCACGCAGGAAGAAGAATATGCGCTGGAGTTGCGCACCCGCGACCGTGAGCGCAAATTGCTGAATAAAATCCAGGCCTCGCTGCGTCAGATTGATGAAGGCGAATACGGCTATTGTGTTGATACCGGCGAGCCCATCGGTCTCAAACGCCTGCTTGCCCGCCCCACCGCTACTTTATCGGTGGAAGCGCAAGAGCGGCGAGAGCGCATGAAGAAACAGTTTGCGGATTGATGCTTCAAACCAACTGGCCGGCAAGTGGAATGCCGGCCTGTTTGGATTGTGCAAAAGCAGCGTGAAAATTAGTTATCTATATAAATCAGGCTGTAGCAAAAAAATTGTGTTTTGGGGTTTGACAGAATTTAAGAAAGCCGTATAATGCGCGCTTTCTGAATGAGCGGCGAATTAGCTCAGCTGGTTAGAGCAGAGGAATCATAATCCTTGTGTCCGGGGTTCGAGTCCCTGATTCGCCACCAAATTGGGGGTATAGCTCAGTTGGTAGAGCGCTTGCATGGCATGCAAGAGGTCAGCGGTTCGATCCCGCTTACCTCCACCAAATTTAAAAGAGTCGGCTAAAACAGCCGGCTCTTTTGCATTTTCAGGTAGCCTTTGCCGTATGGTGTTGGGTATACACACTTGATGTGGTGGAGGAGAATCAATATTGGCAGCAAACCCTTGCCTGATGCTGCTTCTCTCAAATCCATGCCAAGCAAAAAATCACCTATATAGGTGGTTTTTTATCGTAGGTAAAGGTGGTAAGATAATTACATTAGAACGATAATGACTCTTTTCGCCCATGCTGTTTTGGGGCGATAAGGGTAGGGCGCTTGGAATGCAGTTGATGTTTGAATTTCTAAGTTTTCAGGTAGCCTCAATCCAATCTTGAAACACAAATACACATTCTCATTTGTTGTAAATACAGGAATTACCCAGCAAAAACAAGGAAAAAGTTTTATGGTGCAACAAGCTGGAATCAACTTTGTGGTGGCGCCGGACTACCTGCCCGACCACTTCAGCCATTGGTATCTACTCAGCAGTCATTTACAGCGCGAAACCGAACTCTCCATCCATTTGCATCTGCCTGCTAATGCTGTAGAAATACAGGAGTTAGCCGAGGGCGGTAAAATGGATATGCTCTATGCCAATGCTTTTGATGCCGTGGCACTGATTAAAGACAAAGGCTATTTGCCGCTGGTGTGTTTGAAAGATAAATTCGATGAAGCCGTAGTGGCCGTATCCGCCGAATCAGAGTATCAAAAAATAGAAGATTTGCCGGTTGATGCGTTGATTAAAACCGGCCCCAATCCTGATATCCGTTGTCTTGGCCTGCGTTTGTTGAAACAGGCCGGGTTGGATGTGGAACAGCTTAAAATCGAAGAAGCCGCCACCTTCCCTCAGGCAGCCTCTGCCTTGATTAGAGGCCAAGCACAGGCCGGTTTCTTTCTGGCCAGCACCTATGCCCACATGAGCAAGCGTACGCTTGAGCAACTGCGCGTGTTGCAGGAAGGCAGTTTTGCCGCCGTAACGCATATGGTGGTGTTGCATCCCGATTTTGCCGAGCAGCAAGAAGCCCTGCGGCAGGCATTTGCCGAGATGGCCGACAAACCCACCGGCAAAACCACGTTGGAAGCATTGGATTTGCCTGCCGGTTTCGCCACCCTCACCCAAGAAGCCGCCGAACAGATGGTGGCCGATGCCGAAGAAAACGGCAAACAGGATGATTGAGCGCGGCCACTGTTTTATGCTTATATCACAGAGGCCTTTGCGAATACACCGCAGAGCGGCACTTCGCAAAGGCCTCAAATTGTCACACGGAAATTGAATGACTATGCCCCAACCCACCCCCCATTCCATACTCACCATTATCGGCAAAGACCGCATCGGCATCGTTTACGACGTATCCAAACTCTTGGCCGAACACCAAATCAACATCCTCAATATCAGCCAGCAGCTCATGGGCGAATATTTCACCATGATTATCCTGATGGATACCAGCCGCTGCCCGCAAAGCCGCGAAGAAATGCTGAGCGTATTCGCCCAAGCCGGTGAGAAGCTGAGCTTGGATATCCGTATGCAAAACGAAGCTTTATTCAACGCCATGCACCGGATTTAATCTTCAGGCTGCCTGAAAGTTCTTCACCGCGATTACAGTATTTCAGGCATGGAATAGGTTTCAGATAGCCTAGAGTGAAGAAATACCCAGAGATATTCGCATACCAGATGCGCAAAAGTGTTGAGGGGACCCATGGAAATATGTATGTCAAACTCAAAATCTAATCCAACAATATAAAGGCTACCTGAAAATGTCCCTTCGCTTTACCGAAATCTTAGAAACCGTCCGCATGGTTGCCGACCAAAATTTCGACGTGCGCACGCTTACCATCGGCATCGATTTGCACGACTGCATTTCGCCTGATATCGACCAGCTAAACCAAAATATCTACGATAAAATCACCCGCGTGGGCAAAGACTTGGTTCAGGTAGCCCGCGAGCTGTCGGCCAAATACGGTGTGCCGATTGTGAACCAGCGCATTTCCGTAACGCCCATCGCCCAAATCGCCTCGGCTACGGGGGCGGACAGCTACGTTTCCATCGCGCAAACGCTGGACAAGGCGGCCAAAGCCATCGGCGTGTCGTTTATCGGCGGCTTTTCCGCGCTGGCACAAAAAGGCATGTCGCCATCCGACGAAGTGTTGATTCGCTCCATTCCCGAAGCGATGAAAACCACTGACATCGTGTGCAGCTCAGTCAATATCGGCGGCACCCGCGCCGGCATCAATATGGACGCGGTGAAGCTGATGGGGGAAACCATCAAGCGCACGGCGGAAACTACGCCTGAAGGTTTCGGCTGCGCCAAAATCGTTGTGTTCTGCAACGCGGTGGACGACAATCCGTTTATGGCGGGTGCGTTCCACGGCGCGGGCGAAGGCGATGTGATGCTGAACGTGGGCGTGTCCGGCCCCGGTGTGGTGCAGGCCGCGTTGGCGGATTGCGATGGCAAGGATTTGACTGAAATTGCCGAAATCGTGAAGAAAACCGCGTTCAAAATCACGCGGGTGGGCGAACTGATCGGGCAGGAAGCGGCACGCCGTCTGAATATTCCGTTCGGCATTTTGGATTTGTCGCTCGCGCCTACGCCCACCGTTGGCGATTCCGTCGCCCGCATTCTGGAAGCGATGGGTCTGACTATCTGCGGCACGCACGGCACCACCGCTGCACTCGCGCTGTTGAACGATGCTGTGAAAAAAGGCGGTATGATGGCTTCCTCTGCCGTCGGCGGCCTGAGCGGCGCGTTCATTCCCGTGTCGGAAGACGAAGGCATGATTGCGGCGGCGAAAAGCGGCGTGCTGACGCTGGACAAACTCGAAGCCATGACCGCCGTATGCTCGGTGGGGCTGGACATGGTGGCCGTGCCGGGCAACACTTCAGCCGCCACCATTTCCGGCATCATCGCCGATGAAGCCGCCATCGGCATGATCAACAGCAAAACCACCGCTGTGCGCATTATCCCCGTAACCGGCAAAGGCGTGGGCGAAAGCGTAGAATTCGGCGGGCTGCTGGGCTACGCGCCGATTATGCCGGTGAAGGAAGGAAGCTGCGAAGTGTTCGTGAACCGCGGCGGGCGGATTCCCGCGCCGGTGCAGTCGTTGAAGAATTAAACCAATGGCTAGTTGAAACCTTTTATTTGGTTTTCAGGTAGCCTCAGATATGGATGAAATCATGAGCAGAATCAAACAAGTTTTTCAAAATGCCGATACACATAAAACCTTGGTTGCCTACATCACCGCTGGCGACCCAAACCTTGAAACTACTCTGGAGCTGATGCACAGTCTGGCTGCCAACGGCGCGGATATTATCGAGCTGGGCGTGCCGTTTTCCGACCCGATGTCGGATGGCCCCACCATCCAGCGTGCAGCCGAACGCGCCTTGGCCAACGGAGTTACTCTGAAAGACGTATTGGAAACCGTGCGCCGCTTCCGCCAAAGCAACCAAAGCACCCCCGTGGTTTTGATGGGCTACCTGAATCCGATTCACAAAATGGGCTATGAGCCATTTGCCCGTGCCGCCAAAGAGGCCGGCGTAGACGGCATACTCACGGTGGATAGCCCGATTGAAACCGTAGCCCCACTGCATAACGCGCTCAAGGCCGCCGGGCTCGATACCATTTTCCTGGTTGCCCCCACCACCGGCGAGGAACGGATGGCCGAAATTGCCAAGCTGGCTTCCGGCTTCGTGTATTACGTATCGCTCAAAGGCGTTACCGGCTCGGCCAGCCTGAACACCGCGGAAGTGGCGGAAAAAGTGGCTGTGCTGCGACGCCATGTGCCGCTGCCGATTTGCGTTGGCTTCGGCATTTCCGATGCCGAGAGCGCGCGGCAAGTCGCCGCCGTGGCTGACGGCGTGGTGATCGGCAGCCGCATTGTGAAAGAAATCGAAGCCAACCCCGGCCGCGAGGTAGAAGCCGCAGGCAAGTTGGTGAAAAGCTTGAGAGAAGCCATTTAAGGCTACCTGAAAATGACGCGGGACGAATTAATCGATTTAGGGAAGCGCATCTTGGTGGAAGAAGGCGATGATGTGCTGGACGGTTTGATGGCAGAGTTCGACCTCAATGTGCTCCATCCCGAAGGCAGCAGCCTGTTTTTCTACCCCGAAGGGTGGAACGCCCGCAGCAGCGGCCCGGCGGATTACGCGCCCACGGCGGAAGAAGTGGTGGATGCCTGTTTGGCCTACTGCCCGATTTGCTTGTAAAACCGCCGCCCGTAGCCAGGCAAAATCCTTGCGGTCTTTACAAAACTTGCCTAAACCGCCGCTATTGGCTACTATCCCGCCCGGCTGTTGCCCCAAGTGGCAAACCAAACCTAATTAGGAGCAAATGGAGTAAATCATGAGTTGGCTCGACAAAATCCTCCCCCCGAAAATCAAACGCGAAGACAGCGGTAAATCCGGCGTGCCGGAAGGCCTGTGGCGCAAATGCCCGGCCTGCTCTGAAGTGCTGTATGCCTCCGATTTGGAAGAAAACCACCAAGTTTGCCCCAAGTGCAACCACCATAATCCGCTCAGCGCCCGCGAGCGGCTGGATCTGCTGTTAGACGAAGCTGGCCGCGAAGAAATCGGCGCCGAGGTGAAGCCCACCGATATTTTGAAATTCAAAGACAGCAAAAAATACCCCGACCGCCTCAGCGCGGCGCGCAAAGCCACCGGCGAAAACGATGCCTTGGTGGTGATGAAAGGCGAAATGGACGGGCTGCCCGTGGTGGTGGCTGCATTTGAATTCCGCTTTATCGGCGGCTCGATGGGCTCGGTGGTGGGCGAACGTTTTGTGCGCGGTGTGCGCGCGGCGGCGGAAAACGGCTGCTCCTTTATCTGTGTTGCCGCTTCCGGCGGGGCGCGGATGCAGGAAGGCCTGAGCTCACTGATGCAGATGACCAAAACCAGCGCCGTGTTGCACTTGTTAAGCGACAAACAGCTGCCCTTTATTTCCGTGCTCACCGACCCGACCATGGGCGGCGTTTCTGCCAGCTTTGCCTTTTTGGGCGACGTGGTGCTGGCCGAGCCGAACGCGCTAGTGGGCTTTGCCGGCCCGCGCGTGATTGAGCAGACCGTGCGCGAAAAACTGCCCGAAGGCTTCCAGCGCGCCGAATTCCTGCTGGAGAAAGGCGCCATCGACCAAATTGTGGACCGCCGCGAAATGAAAGCGCGCATCGCCAAACTTATCCGCCTGCTGCGCAACCAGCCGGTGGCGGCTTAGTTGGGAGAGATACGAAGCGAAACAGGCCGGAGCAATACGGCCTGTTTTGCCGTTTTTGGGGAGGCTACCTGAAACTAGAAAGCTGTTTTCAGGTAGCCTCCCATCAAGCCGCCTGCCTCCGATATAATCCCATCCGTTGTGTGCCGAGGAATGGGCGTGCTTGAGCAACAGTGTAGGCTGCAGGTACGTTGATCAGGCCATGCCTTCGTTTGATGCCAATGCAGCCTTGGCCTTATACCGCCTGCCCGCTGGCCAGTGCCGCGCCGTCTTGGATAAGGTTTTGGCCGAACATTCCTCCCCATCGCGCAAATTGAGCTGGAATGAGCAGGAGCGGATGATTTATTTTGATGAATACAGCCCAAACAAGGCGCCGGATCCGATTCCGGTTAACCTGAATGCCGGGAAATAGGGTGCAGCTGGTCTGAAAAAAGATAAGCTGCCATCAGATCAATTTGCCTGCCCCAAGGAGGTGCGGCAATAGCTGTGCTACACCCGATAAATTAAGGCTACCTGAAACAGAAAAACTGTTTCAGGTAGCCTTTTGCTTGGGTTGCCGGGTTATTCCACCGGTTTGAGGGTGGTCAGGACAGTGTCCCAAATGGCGAAGATTTCCTGCTGGCTGCGTTTGGTGCCGTCGAAGGTTTCGGTACCGAAGGGCATCATCACGAGGAGGTGGTCGCTTTCGCGCTCCCATCTAAGCAGGTAGTGGTTGCCGTCCCAGCGGCTGATTTTTTCGTAGCCGGGCATGCCGTTGATGGTGCGCGGGCCTTGGCGGACGGCGTGGGCGGTGAGCGATTGCATAAAGCCTTTCAAGCCTTCGGTGTCGGGATGGTTGCGGCCGTTGGCGATGGAAGCGCCGCGTGGGTTGCGGCCGTGGGAGATGATGATATAGGTGTCGTCTTGGCCGGCGAAATAAACGCGGGAGCTGCCTTTAAAGGGGGTATCGCCGTTGTCGGCGAAGAAGCCGTCGGGGATGCATACACCTTGATGTTTAGGTACTTCGTATGGCTGGCGCTCGCGCAGGCGGGAGGTGAGGTCGCGGCGCATTTCATGCGTTGCTTTGTTGAGCAGTGAGCGTTCCTGTTCACGCCAGTTGTTCGGTTCTGTGCCGCCCGGGGTGGGGATTTTTAATTCACCGTCGGTGTGGAAACCGCCGTTTGGGCCGAGCTTGACGATGAGCTCGGCATCGTAGCGGATGCCGAGACTGGCACTCAGGCGGCTGCCGTCGAACATGGGGGTTTTGCGGGTGAATTGCAGGAAGGCGCGGCCGGGGATAAGCTCGCGCTCGCCGATATAGCCTTCGCCATGGCCGGTACTCCGCTCAAAATAGCGGTTAAATCCGCCTTGCCGCCTTTGGGTGAGGATGACGTTGAGGAAACGCCAATCGTCGACGTAATGATTGATTTGCCAGCCGTTGTAGCGGTAGCTTTCGGTTTGGCCTTGGTTTCTTGAGCCGTAGCGGCGCTCGGCAGGCAGGCGCATTTGCACGCGGCCGGCGCAGTAGGGCTGGGCGGTCCAAAATGCGGTGTTGATCATGGAGGTGTCGGTGGGTTGGTCGGCGGTGGGCGGAGGCAGGGGGTTGCCGGCACAGGCAGCGAGCAGCAGGGCGGCGATGGGGAGGAGGATGGGTGTGCGCATGTGGTTTTCCTTATGTTGGATTAGAGTTTGAGGCTACCTGAAAGTTTCAGGTAGCCTGTAGTGTGGTTGTGAGTATTCATTGGCGCTAATTCATACTGAAGTACAGCAAAAGGCTACCTGAAACTTTTCAGGTAGCCTTTATGGGCCGTAGATTTATTCGGCTGCCGGGGCGGCAGGGGTTTCTGCGGCGGGCGCAGCAGTTTCTGCTGTGGCTTCGGCGGGCTGTTCGGCAACGGCGGCTTCAGCCTCGGCTGCTTGTTGTTCGGCCTGTTTGGCGGCTTGGCGGGCGAGCATTTCCTGCACGGCAGGGTGTTGCTGGGCGATGGCCTGCTCTTCGGGGCTAATTTTGCCTTTGAAGCGGTTGTTCAAATCGAAGCGCTTACCGCCGCGTGCCAGCGATTTGAGGTAGCGCGGGCGGCGGCAGTGATTAGAAAGCACGCGGGCGATCAGGGCGGGGTCGTATTGGGGCAGGGCGGCAACGAGGTCTTTGTCGATGCCCAAGGCCAGGGGTTTGAAGCGTTTGAATACGTCGTATTTGCCGTAGATGTGGTCGGCAATCAGATCGGTTTGCTTCTTCTTGCTCATGGTCTGCACGGCAGACTTGAGGGCGGCTCCCAAGGCGGTTTCTTGTGTCATGGCAGGTTCTCGGTTAGTGGGGTAGTGGGTGGATTGTGGCACAGCTTGGCAGTTTTGGCGAACAATCCTTACGTTTTTGCCGGTTTGTGCGGCTTTGTCTGGCAATAATTGCTATTTTGCCAGACGGCGGGTGTTGCTTTCAGGTAGCCTGAATAGCGTGGATTTTGCAGCTGAAGCTTTTTTTCATGCTAGGCAGCTAGTTGTATAAGTACATACAGTCAGTACACGGCCAAACGGGTTAGGCAAGCAAGGTTTTAGTTATTCGGCTTCGGGCAGTTCCATTGCCAGCACGGTTTGGCGCTGGGTTTCGCGGAAATCGGCGAGTTTGGCCGCCAGTGCGGGGTCGTGGTTGGCAAGCAGGGCGGCGGCAAAGAGGGCGGCATTGGCAGCACCGGCTTCGCCGATGGCGAAGGTGGCCACGGGGATGCCTTTGGGCATTTGCACGATGGAGAGCAGGGAGTCTTCGCCGCGCAAATATTTGCTGGGCACGGGCACACCGAGCACGGGCAGGGTGGTTTTGGCGGCCACCATGCCGGGCAGATGGGCAGCACCGCCGGCACCGGCAATGATGGCCTGCAGGCCGCGTTCGCGGGCGGTTTCGGCGTATTCAAACATCAAGTCGGGCGTGCGGTGGGCGGAAACCACGCGGGTTTCGTAGGCGATGCCGAATTGTTTGAGCACGGCGGCGGCGTGCTGCATCACGGCCCAATCGCTGTTGCTGCCCATGATGATGCCGATTTGAGTCATTTAGTGTTCCTTGTGGTTTGGAGTTAAGAGGCTACCTGAAAAATATTGGCCATGGCATGGCGGCTAAATCAAGCCGTAGGCGCTGAGCTTCTTGCGCAGGGTATTTCGGTTTAGGCCGAGCACTTGGGCGGCTTTGGATTGGTTGCCTTCGCAATGCGCCATCACGTAGCGCAAAAGCGGCAGTTCTACTTGCTGCAACACCATTTGATACACGTCGTGCGCCGGTTGGCCGTCGAGATCGGTAAAGTATTGCTGCAGGCTGTTTTCGATGCAAGTAGTGATATGGCTGTTCTGATGGAGCATTTTGCTCTCCTTTTATTATTGTGGTGTAAAAATGGGGCAACAAACCGGCACATGATGCGGCAGCGGGTATTGCCAGCTTCCCTTCGTGTGGTTTGCAGTGTTTCAGGCCTGCCGCCAGGGGCAGGGCCAGTATTCGTATTGTTCGGACTGTGCGGCCAAACAGGCGGCCAGCCCGTTGTATTGCGCTTCGGCACTCTCCAGCACGTTGAGGCGGCGGCGCTCGGCTTCGCCTTCCGGCAGGTCGGCCAGATACCAGCCGATGTGTTTGCGGGCGATGCGCATACCGGCCGCTTCGCCGTAGAAGCCGTACATGGCACGGATATGGCCGAGCAGGGCTTCAGAGGCTACCTGAAAAGGCAGCGGCTGCGGCAGGCTGCCGTGCGCGAGGTAGTGCGCCACATCGCGGAACAGCCAAGGCCGGCCTTGGGCGGTGCGGCCGATCATCACGCCGTCGGCACCGGTTTCGGCCAATACGCGCGCGGCTTTCTGCGGGCTGTCGATATCGCCGTTTACCCACACGGGAATGCTCAGGCGGCGTTTGGCTTCAGCAATCAGGCCGTATTCGGCCTGGCCGCGATACATTTGGGTGCGGGTGCGGCCGTGGATAGCGATGGCGGCAATACCGGCGTCTTCTGCCATGCGGGCAATGGTGAGGATGTTTTTGTGTTCGTCGTGCCAGCCCAGCCGTGTTTTGAGCGTAACCGGCACGTCCACCGCGCGCACCACGGCATGTAAAATTTCGGCCACCAAGGGCTCGTTTTGCAGCAGGGCACTGCCAGCCTGCACCTGGCATACTTTCTTGGCCGGACAGCCCATATTGATGTCGATGAGCTGCGCGCCCTGTGCCACGTTGTAGCGGGCAGCTTCGGCCATTTGAGCCGGGTTGCTGCCGGCAATCTGCACGGCAATCACCCCGCTTTCGCCGCTGCGGTCGATGCGGTTGAGGGTTTTGCGCGTGTTTTGCAGATCGGGGTTGCTGCTGATCATTTCGCCCACTGTCCAGCCGGCGCCGAATTGCCGTGCCAGCATACGGAACGGTTTATCGGTGATGCCGGCCATCGGCGCGAGCGCCACGGCGGGGGAAACAGTGTAGGGGCCGATTTGCATAAAGCTGAACTGCTGTAAATTGGGAATTGTACATTTTTTAGACAAAGCCTCCAAGTGCGGCGGCGGTTGTCGGAACGGGCATGCTTATTTACAATGCGTGCCGTTATTGTTTTTCAGGTAGCCTGCGATTGCGATGAAGGCTACCTGAAAGTTTCATTTGAGTATTGTGTTACAAGAATTAGAAAAGAGATTGCACGATGGGAACAAAAATAAATAAAACCTGTTTGGGCGGGCTGTTGTTGGCACTTATGCTGAGCGCCTGCGCGCAGCCGCAGGCACAGGTGCAAACGCCGCCTGCCGGGCAGCCGGCTTGGGCGGAGCAGGTGAGCAAGGCGGCTAATCTGTATCGGGTGGACGACAAACTCTACCGCAGCGAGCAGCCGGTGGAGGAAGATGTGGAGTTGTTGCAATCTTTGAACGTGAAAAGCGTGGTGAACCTGCGCTACTTCAACCGCAGTGGCGATCGCAAAGTGTTGGCCGACCGGGGTATCGCGCTGTTCAATCAGCCGCTGCTCACTTGGCGGATTACGCCGAAACAGGTGGCCGAAACGCTATATTTGATTGAACAGCAGCAGGCTGAAGGGACGGTGTTGATCCATTGCTACCACGGCGCCGACCGCACTGGCCTGATTGCCGGCATGTACCGCATCATCTACCAGGGCTGGACGGTGGAGCAAGCCAAAAACGAAATGCGCCACGGCCCCTACGGCTTCCACAGCATCTGGCGCAATATCGAGGATTTGTTTACCGAAGAGAACGTGCGCCAAGTGCGGACGCATTTGCAGCAGTTGCGTTCGCAGCCTAAATAGCCGAAAAATAAGTTTTCAGGTAGCCTAATATGCGCGCAGCCTATTGCCTTAATGGACGTTTTTAAGTACAATTCGCCGCTTGTCTGTAGTATAGGCAAATTCCCTATACCCGCTTTTTAAAGGAAAAATCATGAAACCTGAGATTCATCCCGACTACCACGAAGTCAATGTTACCTGCTCTTGCGGCAACAAATTTATCACTAAATCTGCCATGAGCAAAACCGAATTCAACATTGAAGTTTGCTCCGAGTGCCACCCGTTCTACACTGGTAAACAGAAGATCGTGGATAGCGCCGGTCGTGTGGACAAATTCAATCAGAAATACGGCAATATGTTCCAACGTTAATTTGCTGCCGTGTTTCCCCGAGGCTGCCGAAAGGCAGCCTTTTGTTTTGACTGAAAATAGCTTGAACTGGCAGGAAATAGATGCCCAACAGGCTGAATATGGCAGAAATGAAAAGTTTTGACTGAAGCAGTTGGAAAATGGCATAGACAGGCCATATTTAGCAGAGTATTGCAGGTTGGCACATAAGATGCTACCTGAAAAACAGCATTATATTTCTTTGCCACGCCACACCATGAGCCGCGCCGTTTCCATCACCACCTACAATATCCACAAAGGCATGTCGCCACTAAATCGGCGGCTACAACTGCCGCAAATGGTCGATGCCCTGCAACATCTCGATACCGACATCCTGTTTTTGCAGGAAGTGCAGGGCGTGCACCACAAACGGCAGCAGAACGTGCCCGAATTTCCTGCCGAGCCACATGGCGAAGTGATTGGCCGGCAGCTCGCTTTTGCCTGCAGCTACGGCCAAAACGCCACCTATGCCGGCCGCCACCACGGCAACGCCATCCTCAGCCGCCTGCCGCTGCAGATGCGCACTAATCTAAACGTATCGGTAAACCGGCTCGAACAACGCGGCGTACTGCATTGCGAAATTCAACCACCCGGCTGGGATAGGCCGCTTATCTGCCTCTGCGTACACCTCAATCTGCGTGAGGCTGACCGCAAACGGCAATACCGCACCATTGCTGACTATATCGAACACCAGATTCCATCCGATGCCCCGCTGATTCTCGCTGGCGACTTCAACGACTGGCGGCAACGCTCATGCAGCCGCTTCGGTCAACTGCTTGGTTTAGACGAAGCTTTCGCCCATCTTTCTGCCGGACGGCCGAAAACCTTCCCTGCAAGAATGCCGATACTCAGCCTAGACCGCATCTACACCCGCCATCTCACCGTATTAAACGCGGTAAGCCATCAAGGTTTACCATGGCAACAACTCTCCGACCATCTACCGCTCTCAGCTGTGGTTGAGCCGAAGTGGTAGGGATTAATAACAAAAGGCTACCTGAAATGGTTTCAGGTAGCCTTTGCACATTCCCTAGCAATCGCAATCAAGCCGCAGGCGTTTTGTCTTGCTGGCCTTTGATGATGCTCATACCGGCGGAGACGAGACCGCCGATGTCGGCCACGTTGGCGGGCATAATCAGGGTGTTGCCTTCTTTAGCCAGTTTGGCGAAGGCGTCTACGTATTGTTCGGCCACTTTCAGATTAACGGCTTCGTTGCCACCGGGCTGGTTGATGGCGTCGGCCACCAGGCGGATGGCGTCGGCGCTGGCTTGCGCCACCAGTTTCAGGGCTTCGGCTTCGCCTTGGGCGCGGTTGATGCGGGCCACTTTTTCGCCTTGCGAGGCGTTGACGGCGGCTTGGGCTTCACCTTCGGATTTTTTGATTTCGGCTTCACGCTCGCCCGAAGCAAGGTTGATTTGCTCGATTTTTAGGCCTTCGGATTGGGCGATGCGGGCGCGTTTTTCGCGTTCGGCGGTGATTTGCGCCTGCATGGCACGCAGGATTTCCTGCGGCGGCACGAGATCTTTGATTTCGTAGCGCAATACTTTCACGCCCCAAGATACGGCGGCTTCGTCGAGCGAGGCGACCACGGTGCGGTTGATGTCGTCGCGCTCTTCAAAGGTTTTGTCCAGTTCCATGCGGCCGATGACGGAACGCAGGGTGGTTTGCGCGAGCTGGGTGATGGCGGTGATGTAGTTGCTGGAGCCGTAGGAGGCGAGTTTGGCGTCGGTTACTTGGAAGTAGATGATGCCGTCTACGGTGAGCTGGGTGTTGTCGCGGGTGATACACACCTGGCTGGGCACATCGAGCGGGATTTCTTTGAGCAGGTGCTTGTAGGCCACGCGGTCGAGGAAGGGGATGAGGAAGTTGAGGCCGGGGTTGAGCACGGCGTGGAAGCGGCCGAGCCGCTCCACCACATAGGCTTCCTGCTGCGGCACGACGGTGAAGGCTTTAAAGCCGAATACAACGATAACGGCAAATAGGATTGCCAGGGTAACGATATCCATCAGTTTTCCTCCAGAGGTTGCAAAATCAGGATGTTGCCGGATTTCCCGGCGATGCGGGCGGCTTGACCGGCCTGCGCGGGGAAGGGAGCTTCGGCCTGCCAATAGGTGCCGCGATATTGCACGAGCCACAGGCTGCCGGATTGGGGTTGGTGCAGCAGCACAGTGTTGCCGATGTCCAAATCGCCTTCGGCATCGGCGGCGTGGGTGCGGCGGTTGCGCCGGATGCGGTACACGGCGGCGATGCCGGCTGCGGAAAGCAGCACGGCCACCAGCAGCGATACGCCGCTGCCCGCACCGAGCCAGGCGGCCACGCCTGCACCGAGCAGGGCGATGCTGGCCACCAGCAGGTAGAACGTGCCGCTGAACATTTCGAGAACGAACAGGGCGGCTGCGGCGATAAACCAATACCAATAGTGCATGGGCGGCTCCTTTTTTGTGTGGGCGGGGCTTGAGCTTTGCTGAAACTCTGCTTGGGCTATACCAAGACATTGTTTAAGGTAGTTTCAGGTAGCCTTTAGCCCGCCGGATGAGGCTACCTGAAAACGGTCTGCCCAAAGTTTTATTGCATCTGGCCGGGTTTTAACTTTGTTGAAACAGAGGCGTTGGCTTTGCAGAAACGCTGATTCACTCGTTTCAGGTAGCCTCTGGATGGTAGGTGAGGCTACCTGAAAAGCTCAGTTGCACCGAAGTTAACATTGTGCAGGCAAATCCAGCCTATGCTTGTGTTTCCTGCAAACGGGGCAGTGCGGCAGTAAGGTCGATGCCGGCGGCGGCAGCGGTTTGCACCAGTTGGTGCGGGTCTGCGCCTTGGGCGGCCTGCCCCATGGCCCACAAGAAGCTGCTGCGGGTGCCGCTGCGGCAGTAGGCAAGGGCTGGCGCGGGATTGTCGGCCAGGTGTTTGGCAAACTGTGCGGCAGCGGCGACATCGATTTGCGGCATCAGCATGGGCTGGTGAATAACGTGCCGGATACCGGCTTCGGCCGCCCAATGGCGGATTTGCTCAAAGCTGGGCTGGCCGGGCTCTTCGCCGTCGGGGCGGTTGCAGATGATGGTTTGCACGCCTGCGGCAGCGGCGGCGAGAATGTCTTGGCGGCTGATTTGCGGAGAAACAAACAGGCCGGGAGCAATGGCGGGGAAGGGGGCTTGGTTTGACATGGTTTTCCTTGGTTTATGAGTGGCTGGTTTTGGCTCGGACGAGCTCGATGGATTCTTTGGCAGTGAGGTGGTCGATTTCTAAAACCATCACTTTCACATAATCAAAATGTTTGCCGATATAGGGCAGGAGGCCGTTTTGGTCGGGGGAATATTTGTGCCCCACGGCTTCGAGTGCAGCCTGTTTTTCGGCGGGGTCGGTAACGGTGCGTACTGTGCCGAACACGATGGCGCTGCGGAAATAGGTGGTAAATTCCTGCGGCACGATGTCGTTGAGATCGACCACGCAGAAGGAAACGTGGTTGTCGCGCGCGAGCAGCTCGTGTTTATGGCCTGCGGGCGCGCCGTGTAGGATGATTTTGCCTTCGTGGTAAACGTAGCTGATCGGCACGGCATAGGGATAGTCGTTGTCGCCGTGCAGCGCGAGTACGCCGGATTTGCCGCGCTGCAAAATGGCGATGGCTTCTTCATTGGATAGCTGCTGGTTTGCGTGTTTCATTTCTCTGAAAGACATGATTTTCTCCTCAGTTAAGTTTAGGCCGGCCGGTTTCAGGTAGCCTGTTGCCAATAGGGGAATGATACCAAAATCCGCGCCCGAATGCTGGCCCCAAAAGGCTTGGAGGCTACCTGAAAATAGAGCGGCGGCAGGGAGTGGCACTTGGTTTGCAGGCGGCGTGGGCGGCTATATAATGGCAGCTATTTCCCCTGTTTGCTTGCTAAGGAGTTTGCCATGCACAAACCGCCGTTTGCCCGCACTGTTTTGCTGGCCTTATTGTCTGTATCCGCCCTGCCCGCGCTGGCAGACAATGTCCAACGTGTTCATCAGGCCTGTTCGCGTTATTTGGACGAACAGCCGGATTATTATGAATCCCGAAATGCCCGCTTCAGCTTACGCGCCATGCCGCAGGCAGCGGTGAAGAGTGCTGCCCCCGCAGATTTGTCGGCCAATGCCGCACCAATGGCTGAGGCTGCTGTTGGCTCCGTGGCCACTCGCCAAATGGCTCCACCGCGCCAAAACACCGAGCGCTACGGCCATTATGAGCCCAACCCTGTGCATGCCGTGGCCGAGCAGCCCGTTTCCACCTTCAGCATTGATGTGGACACCGGCAGCTACGCCAACATCCGCCGCTTCCTCACCCAAACCGGCCGCCTGCCGCCCGCCGATGCCGTGCGCATTGAAGAAATCATCAACTATTTCGACTACGGCTACGCCAAGCCTACCGACGGCAAACCCTTCGCCGTGCACACCGAAACCGTGGATTCCCCCTTCCGCAGCGGCGCCAAGCTGATCCGCATCGGCATTCAGGCCAAAGAAGTGAGCCAGGCCGCGCTGCCGCCGGCCAACCTCGTGTTCCTGGTGGACGTGTCCGGCTCCATGTATAGCCGCGACAAACTGCCGATGGTGAAATACACCCTCTGCACCCTCGCGCACCAAACCCGCGCCCAAGACCGCATCACCCTTGTTACCTATGCCGACGGCAACAAAGTCGTGCTGCCGCCCACCCCGGGCAACCAGCGGCAGAAAATCCTCGCCGCGCTCGACAGCCTGAAGGCAGGCGGCTCCACCGCCGGTGAAAATGCCATCCAACAGGCCTACCAGGCTGCCCAGCGCGCCTATATCCGCAACGGCATCAACCGCATCCTGCTCGCCACCGACGGCGATTTCAACGTGGGCATCACCGATTTCAATACCCTGCGCAGCATGGTGGCCGAAAAACGCAAAAGTGGCATTTCTCTCACCACGCTCGGCTTCGGTAGCGGTAATTACAACGAACGGCTGATGGAACAGCTGGCCGATGCCGGCGACGGCAACTACAGCTACATCGACAGCCCAGAAGAAGCGCAGAAAGTGCTGCACCGCCAGCTCTCCTCCACGCTCGCCACCGTGGCGCAAGATGTGAAAATCCAAGTGGAATTCAACCCCGCCACCGTGAAGGAATACCGCCTGATCGGCTATGAAAACCGCATGCTTGCCCGCGAAGACTTCAACAACGACCAAGTGGATGCAGGCGACATCGGCGCCGGCCACAATGTTACCGCGCTGTATGAAATCATCCCCGCCGGGGAAACCGGCTGGCTGCCCGAAAGCCGCTACCAGGCCGCCCCCGCCGCCAACGATAAAGCCGGCAGCGAATACGCCTTCATCAACCTGCGCTACAAACTGCCCGGCCAAAGCAGCAGCATCCTCATCAACCGCCCCGTGGCCACGGGCAGCAAACCGCTCGCCCAAGGCAGCAACGCCACCCGCCAGGCCGTGGCCGCAGCTGCCTTCGGCGAACTCTTGCGCGGCGGCAAATACAGCGGCAACTTCGGCTGGCCGCAAACCCTCGAGCTGGCCCGCAACGCCCAATTCCCCGACCGCCACGGCCTGCGCCGCCAGTTTGTGCAGCTGATTGAGAAAGCGCAACAGCTCAGCAGCAAACCGCAATAAGGTTGCAGGTAGCCTTTATCTCCCTTAAAGGCTACCTGAAAATTAAAACTGGTAGGTTGAATACTCATGCCCTGCAAGCATGTTGTGGGGCGGTTTTCTGTTTGCCCCTATATTTTCAGGTAGCCCCTATCCCGAACAAACAAAGGAACTCCCATGCCCATTTCCCCCAGCATTTTCAAAGCCTACGACATCCGCGGTATCGTCGGCCAAACCCTCACCGAAGCGGCTGCCGAGCAAATCGGCCGCGCCATCGCTACGCGTGCCGCCCGGCAAGGCCTGCGGCAGATTACCGTGGGGCGCGACGGCCGGCTCAGCGGCCCGGCATTGCAGGCTGCGCTGATGCGCGGGCTCACCGCAGGCGGGCTGGAGGTGGCCGATGTGGGCATGGTGGCCACGCCCATGCTGTATTTCGCCGCCGTGCAGCATTGCTCCGGCAGCGGCGTGATGATTACCGGCAGCCACAACCCGCCCGATTACAACGGCTTCAAAATGATGCTTGGCGGCAATACCCTGGCCGGGGAAAGTATTCAAGAGTTGCGCGGCATCATTCAAGCGCAGGATTTTGTTTCAGGTAGCCCGCAAGGCAGCGTGCGCCGTTTGGATGTGGCAGACGAATATATTCAACACATCGCCGGCCATATCCGCCTGCAACGGCCGATGAAAATCGCCGTCGATGCCGGCAACGGCGTGGCCGGGGCGTTTGCCGGTCGGCTGTATCGTGCGCTGGGCTGCGAAGTGGAGGAGCTGTTTTGCGAAGTGGACGGCCATTTCCCCAACCACCATCCCGACCCCGCCAAGCCTGCCAATCTACAAGACCTTATCTGTGCCGTGCAGGCCGGCGCGGCTGAAGTCGGCCTTGCTTTCGACGGCGACGGCGACCGCCTCGGCGTGGTTACCCGCAGCGGCAGCATCATCTATCCCGACCGCCAACTGATGCTGTTTGCGCAAGATGTGCTCGGGCGCAACCCCGGCGCGAAAGTGATTTACGACGTGAAATCCACCCGTCTGCTGGCGCCGTGGATTAAGCAGCACGGAGGCGAACCGGTGATGAGCAAAACCGGCCACAGCTTCATCAAAGCCGCCATCAAGCAGCACGGCGCGCTTTTGGCGGGCGAAATGAGCGGGCATGTGTTTTTCAAAGAACGCTGGTTCGGCTTCGACGATGGCCTCTACGCTGGTGCGCGCCTGCTGGAAATCCTTTCAGCCAGCCCCAACCCCAGCGCTGTGCTGGAAGCCTTGCCGGAAGGCGTGTCCACCCCCGAATTGAATATCGCCCTGCCCGAAGACGCCGATGGGCACGCATTGATTGCCGATTTGGCGCAGGCCGCCCGGTTCGACGGCCTGCAAGAGCTGATTACCATCGACGGCCTGCGCGCCGAATTCGCCGACGGCTTCGGCCTGCTGCGCGCTTCCAACACCACGCCGGTGTTGGTGTTGCGCTTCGAGGGCGACAACCAGGCCGCGCTGGCGCGGATTCAGGCGCAGTTCAAAACCCTGGTGGAACAACACGGCGGCTTGCAGTGGCCGTTGTGAAACGAGCCGGATAAACCAAACCGCACCGTGGCAATACGGTGCGGTTTGGTTTTCAGGCGGCCTGATCGCTTTAGGAAAAGGCTGGGCAGGGTTTTCTGTATTCAATACTGGATTGTGCCGTTTGCGGTTTGCTGCACGGTGCTGCTGCCCGGGCTGTCGAACACGGGCTCGGGGCTGCCTGCTTTTTCATAGGCGGCGGCGCGTGCCATCGCGGGAACGGCCAGGGTTTGTTCGTTTTGCTGCAACGATACTTCCACCACGCGGTAGCCGCTGCCGCCCATGCTGCGGCTGAGGGTGTCGGCGCGTTTGCGGAAATTTTGCAGGGCTTCGATGGCGAGGCTTTCTTCAATTTGGCGGCGGCTTTCTGGCTTGAGTGAGAAGCCTATATCGTTGATGGTAGCTTCGCCGCTGCTTTCGGCAATCAGCTTGCCGATGGCTTGGAAATCGCTGCCGGAAACGCGCAAGATGGCGATGTCTTCCCAAGGGCGTGAGCCGTTGCGGTAGCTTTGGTAGGCGTGGCGGCCTTCCAGCTCCACTTCTGCGCCGGAGAGGCGGCGGGCGCGACTTTGCAGAATGTTTAAGCGGCGCGTGGTTTCGGCGGCAGCCTGGGCGGGATTGGCGTGGGTGGTGGAAACTTTCAGGCGTACGGTTATCCAATTGTTGGGCACGGTGCGGCTGGCGGTTTCGCTGAATTTGAGCAGGTTGTAGTTGAGCGGCTCGGCTAGGGCGGGAGCAAGGCTGAGGCCGGCCAGCAGGGCGGGCAGGAGGAGGGCGGTTTTTTTCATCAGCGTTTTCCTGTGGATTGGGATAGGGTGATTATAGGGAACGGCTATGCCGAAGGCTACCTGAAAACACTTCGGGTTTGCCTGCGCTAAGGTTTTCAGGTAGCCTTGCGCGCCATCTGATCGTGAAAAGGAAATGCCGTGATTACTGTGAACACTTTGCGCAAAATGAAGCGCGAGGGCGAGAAAATCGCCATGCTCACTTGCTACGAAGCCAGCTTTGCCGCGCTGATGGATGCGGCGGGGGTGGATATGCTGCTGGTGGGCGATTCGCTGGGCATGACGGTGCAGGGGCAGAAATCCACCCTGCCGGTGAGCCTGGCCGATATGTGCTACCACACGGCGGCAGTGGCGCGCGGCAGCAGCAATGCGCTGATCGTGAGCGATTTGCCGTTTGGCGCCTACCAGCAGAGCAAGGAGCAGGCTTTTGCCGCTGCGGCCGAATTGATGGCGGCAGGTGCGCATATGGTGAAGCTGGAAGGCGGCGCCTGGATGGCGGAAACCACCGAGTTTCTGCAGCTGCGCGGCATCCCGGTGTGCGCGCACATCGGGCTCACGCCGCAGTCGGTGCATGTGTTTGGCGGCTATAAGGTGCAGGGCAAGGGCGATGTGGCGGCGCAGGCATTGCTGAATGATGCGCTGGCGCACGAGAAGGCCGGCGCGGCAGTGGTGCTGATGGAGTGCGTCCCCGATGCTTTGGGCAAACAAATTACCGAAACGCTGGCCTGCCCCACCATCGGCATCGGCGCGGGCGTGGACTGCGACGGGCAAGTGCTGGTGATGCACGATATGCTCGGCGTGTTCCCCGGCCAAACGGCGAAGTTTGTGAAAAACTTCATGCATGGACAGGATAGCATTCAGGCGGCGGTGGCGGCTTATGTGCGCGAAGTGAAAGAGAAAACCTATCCTGCGCCGGAGCATACCTTTGCAGCTTGAGGCAGGCTAATAAAGTGAGGCTACCTGAAAACGCAGCGCCGCTTTTGCCAAGCTGAATTCGGATTGCCTTGCCATTGTTTTCAGGTAGCCTCGCGATTGAGCCAAAAGGCTACCTGAAAACCTTAGCCAAACCATTCCAATTTCTAATCAACAAAGAAGATAGAGCAACCATGCCGCACCGCACCCCCCGCCGGCAGAAAATCGCCCGGCTTGTGCACGACCACGGCTTTATGTCGGTGGAAGAGCTGGCGCGCAGCCTAAACGTGACCCCGCAAACCATCCGCCGCGACATCAACGTTTTGTGCGAACACAATATCCTGCGCCGCTACCACGGCGGCGCCGCGCCCGGCAGCAGCGTGCAAAACGAAGACTACGACACGCGCAAAAACAAGCTGCAAAGCGAAAAAGCCCACATTGCCGACCTGATTGCCGAGCACATTCCCGACAACGTTTCTCTGTTTATGAGCATCGGCACCACCATCGAAGCCGTGGCGCTGGCGCTGGTGAAAAACCATAAAAATCTCTGCATCATCACCAACAATATCCACGTTGCCTCCATCG
This sequence comes from Eikenella corrodens, assembly GCF_900187105.1. Classification (NCBI taxonomy): domain Bacteria; kingdom Pseudomonadati; phylum Pseudomonadota; class Betaproteobacteria; order Neisseriales; family Neisseriaceae; genus Eikenella; species Eikenella corrodens. The sequence goes on along the minus strand of NZ_LT906482.1, from coordinate 78,904 downwards.
TGTCCGGCCGGCCGGACTACACCGTCATCATCACCTCCGGCGTGGTGCGGCCGGTGGACGGCGGCATCACCGGCGTAGCCACCATCGATTTCATCAACCAATTCAAAGTGGATTACGCCATCCTTGGCGCCTCCGGCATCGAAGCCGACGGCTCGCTGCTCGATTTCGACTACAAAGAAGTGAGCGTGATGCAGGCCATGATGGCCAACGCCCGCCACTGCTACCTGGCCGTAGACCACAGCAAATTCGGCCGCAACGCCTTGGTGCGCATAGGCGACGTAACCGAATTTCACGCCCTGTTCACCGACAAGCCGCCCAGCGCCGGCCTGTGCAAGAAACTGGACGACGCGGGCGTGCGCTGGCATCTGGCGGCCAAAGAAGAGAAAGAGTAGGGCGGCAGGCTGCCTGAAAGAGGTTCGGCATCAATTTTCAGATAGCCTTTGATTAAGCCGATACGGCTCTGAATGCCAAGCTTGAATAAAGCGAAAATGCCGTGTGATGATTGAAAAAACGGTATTCATGCCGCAATAAACTGGCGGCTGCACCAGCTTTGCAGTATATTTTGCCTAAATTGATTTTGTTACGGAGAACACACCATGTCGATATTGAAAAGGCCGGAAGAAGTGATTATGGCGGTGCTGGGCGCGCTGTTTGTGGTGCTGACTTATGCGGCGGCATCCTATTTCGGCGCGCAGGGGCAAACCGCGCTACTGGTGGCGGCGCTCACGTTGATTGTGCTGCTGCCGGCGTTTTTGCTGTGGCAACACAACCGCGCGGCCTGGCTGTGGCCCTGCCTGCTCGGCCTGCTGGCCGCTTGCTGGTGGCCGTATTTCGATGCCCGCGGCGAACAATCGCTACCGGTGGGCTTGTTGCAGCAGGATGCCGCAGCTGCGGTTTCAGCCCTGCCTTGGTATGCGGGCTGGACGTTTAAGCTGATCTTCGCCGCGCTGCCGGTGCTGGCGGGGTATGGCTGGATGGTGTATCGGCGCTATTATCGGAAGAAAACACCGGTGTAAACATAGCAGGAATTGGAATAGGAAAAAGGCTACCTGAAGTTTTCAGGTAGCCTTTGCTGATGCTGGCAAGCTTATTTCAGCGGCTGCATATTCATCACTTCCATCAGGAAGTTGGTGAACGCGGGGTTAGCCGGGCGGTTTTGCATATTGGGCCAACGTTGCTGCCAGCCTTGCAGCGCGTTGCGCACGAAGATTTTAGATTGTTCGGGCGTAATACGGCCTTGTTGGCTTTGTACGGCAGAGCGCAGGTAGACTTCATACATGCTGTCGTCCACGCTGTTGCGGCCAACCAAGTTGATGCGGAAGCGGTTGAGCTGCTGCGCGGCCTGGGTTTTGGTCATGCGGCCTTTGTTTACTTCGTAGCCCAAACGGGTGGCTTCATTACGGATTTTAGCCACATCGCCCCAGTGGCTGGCAGCTAGGGTGTAGCGGGGTGAGGCCTGTGTGTTTTGGCGTGTGTTGTTGGGGGAAGAAATGAGGTTACAGCCGCCGAGCAGGCCGGCAACGAGGAGGATGGGGATATATTTTTTCATGTTTTGACTTAAGGTAACAGTTCCATTAATGCGGTTAACTATAGGGAAAATCGAGCGTCGGGGCAAGTTTTTGGCGGTTTCCCGACAAATTTACAACACGCTGGCAGATTAGAGATGCAAGAAAAGCCGCATGGCTGCGGCTTTTGGCGTTGGATTGCCTTAGGAGGCGAGGTCTTCAAACAGCGGGGTGGAAAGATAGCGTTCGCCGTTGGAAGGCAGCACCACTACGATGAGTTTGTCTTTGTTTTCCGGTTTTTTCGCCAGCTCCAAGGCAGCCCAGATGGCGGCGCCGGAAGAGATGCCCACCAAGAGGCCTTCTTTGGCGGCGGCATCGCGGGCGGTATCGAAGGCGGCTTGGTTGGCCACGGTAATCACGCCGTCGTAGATTTCGGTATTCAGGGTTTGCGGCACGAAGCCTGCGCCCAAGCCCTGAATCGGGTGCGGGCCTTTTTCGCCGCCGCTCAATACGGGGGAGGCGGCGGGCTCAACTGCATAGGCCTGCAGTGAGGGTTTGTGTTTTTTCAGCACTTCGCCCACGCCGGTGAGCGTGCCACCGGTGCCCACGCCAGAAACGAAAATATCAACTTGGCCGTCGGTGTCGCGCCAAATTTCTTCGGCGGTGGTGCGGCGGTGGATTTCGGGGTTGGCGGGGTTGTCGAACTGGCGCGGCATAAAGTATTGGCCGGGGTGGGCGTCTACCAGCGCCTGGGCACGGGCGATGGCGCCGGGCATGCCTTCTGCGCCGGGGGTGAGGATGAGTTCGGCACCGTAGGCACGCAGCAGCATCTTGCGTTCTTTACTCATGGTTTCCGGCATGGTGATGACCAGTTTATAGCCCAAGGCGGCGCAAACCATAGCTAGGCCGATACCGGTGTTGCCGCTGGTGGCTTCCACAATAATAGTGTCGGGTTTGATTTGGCCGGCTGCTTCGGCGGCGCGGATCATGGAGATAGCGATGCGGTCTTTCACGCTGCTGCCGGGGTTGAAGTATTCCAGCTTGGCGGCTACTTTGCCGGGCAGGCCTTCGGTGAGGCGGTTGAGGTAAACCAGCGGGGTGTTGCCGATTAAATCAACGATGTTGTTGGCGATATTGCTCATTAGGTGCTCCTGTGAAGTGTGAATTGGATACGGTGCGCATGATAATGGCAAAGCCGCAGGCAAACAAATAATTTGTTTTTGTATCTTTATATTAAAAAGGCATATGCAATGGCGGTATTTCGCATGAAGTTTGGATAAATCATGAGACAAACCCGCCGGAAATCTTTAAAATACGCCGTTTCCCAGCAGTAGATTAACCCTAAAGTGACACACCCATGACCTACGCCAAAATCCTCGGCACCGGCAGCTACCTGCCGGCCAAAACACTCAGCAACCACGACCTAGCCAAAATCGTAGATACTTCAGACGAGTGGATTACCACCCGTACCGGCATCAAAACCCGCCATATCGCCGCCGACAACGAAAAATGCAGCGACTTGGCTGTAGCCGCCGCACAAAACGCGCTGGAAGCCGCAGGGGTGGATGCAGCCGAAATTGATTTGATTGTCGTGGCCACTTCCACTCCCGATATGCAGTTCCCCGCCACTGCCACCATCGTGCAGCAGAAGCTCGGTATCAGCGGCTGCCCCGCGTTCGACGTGCAGGCCGTGTGTGCCGGCTTTATGTATGCCATCACCACCGCCAATGCCTACATTAAAAGCGGTATGGCCAAAAAAGCTTTGGTCATCGGCGCCGATGTGTTCAGCCGCATCATGGACTGGACCGACCGCCGCACCTGCGTGCTGTTCGGCGACGGCGCCGGCGCCGTGGTGCTCGGCGCATCCGACGAGCCAGGCATCCTGCACAGCAAACTCTTGGCCGACGGCAACTACGGCTATTTGCTGCAAACCCCCGGTCAGATTGCTAACGGCGCTGTTTGCGGCACACCGTTTTTACAGATGGACGGCCCCGGCGTATTCAAATTCGCCGTGAAAGCGCTGGCCAAAGTGGCCGAAGACGTGATTGCCGAAGCCGGCCTTACCCCCGATCAAGTCGATTGGCTGGTGCCGCACCAGGCTAACTACCGCATTCTGGAAAGCACCGCCAAACACCTCAAGCTCGGCATGGAAAAAGTGGTGCTTACCGTGCAGGATCACGGCAACACCTCCGCCGCCTCCATCCCCCTCGCCCTCGACTGGGGTGTGCGCCAAGGCAGCATTCAACGCGGCCATACCCTGCTTTTAGAAGGTATCGGCGGCGGCTTTGCCTGGGGCGCGGTGTTGGTGAAATATTAGGCTTGCAGCTGCCTGAGAGGCACTAAGAAAGGCTACCTGAAAGTTTCAGGTAGCCTTTTGGTTTCCAAACAACGCTTCCACAGGCTGTCTGAGTATGAAGTGCGACGCTATAGATGCGTCGGCAGACAAGGCCGTGCGGCTTTGTAGTAAAATCTGCCGTTTTGTTTTCAGGTAGCCTTACCATGATGAAGATCCTGCGCTCGCCCGTTTCCCTGTTTGCGCTCAATATTGTGCTTACGCTGTATTTGTTTGCATTAAACCTGTTTTCCAATCATGGAATGGTGGAAATTCAAGCAGCAGTGTGGCCAGCATTGGTGCTGCTTGCGCTGGGTTGGCTGCTGGCGTTGGTACACCGCTGGCCATTCAAATTATTTTGGACGTTGAACCTGCTGGCGGGTTCGGTGGCGGTGTTTGCCAAAAGCCAATACCGCATCTTGATTACTGAAGATATTTTGCTCAGCGCGCTCATTAGTGAAAATGATTTGACGGCAGAAATGATTTCAGTAAAGTCGGTGTGTTTTGTGCTGGTGTTCGGCTTGTTGCCGGTACTGCTGTTGTGGCGGCAGCGTATTCGGCAGGTGGGCTGGCGCCGGCACCTGGCCTGCTGCGGCCTGGCTTCGCTTGCAGCGCTGTTGGCGGTGTTCGGCCTGTTTCAATATAAGGGCTACCACTTCCGCGGCAAAGGCAGCATCCGCGACAGCCGATTTATGGGCGATGTGCTGCGCTTTTCTCCTTTGGATGTGTATTACAACGGCCAGCGGGCGCGCAAATCTGTTCGGGATATGAAGCGCAATTATGCCGGAGTGGAACGGATGCCGCAGAAATACCGTTATCTCGACCAAAAAGACGATTTGCTGGTGGTGTTCGTGATTGGCGAAAGTACGCGTGGCGACCGTTTTTCGCTTAACGGCTACCCGCGCAACACCAATCCGCAGCTTGCCGCCATTCCCAATCTCTACAGCTTCAAAAATGCCCAATCTTGCGACACGCTGACTGTAAATTCGCTTAATTGCCTTTCTTCACCCATGTTGAAAAGCAGCCCCGACCGCACCCCGCGCCAATCCTCGTTTGGCGAGGTGTTCCGCTCATTGGGCTATCGTAGCGAAATCTATTCGCTGCAAACCCTGTCCGGTTTTTACAGTTATATGGGCTACGACAGGCTGGTGAGCAAATACCAAATTGTGGCCGAGCAGCAATCCGGTGCCTGGGATGCGGCGCTGTTGCCTTATATGCGGCAATCGGTGGCGCAGTATCGCGGCGGCAAGATGCTGTTGGTGCTGCACACTTTGGGTTCGCATCAAACTTATGCCGACCGCATCCCGCCGCACCACCGCGTGTTCACTCCATATTGCACCAACCCCGATGTATCGCATTGCAGCAAGGCCGAATTAGACAATGCCTACGACAACACGGTGCTGGGTGTGGACGAACTGCTGGCGGAAACCATTAAATCGCTGTCCGATAAGCGGGCGCTGCTGATTTACGTGTCCGACCATGGCGAATCGCTGGGCGAAAATGGCGATTATTTCCACGGCAAGCCAGTGAATATCGCGCCCAAGGAGCAGTTCTCCATCCCGTTTGTAGTGTGGTTTTCCGAAAGCTATCGGCAAAGCCCCGAGGGCAAAGTGCTGGCCGAACGGGTGGCACAAGCTGTTAAGGAGGGGCGAGCGGTTTCGCACGACAATATCTTCCACACTGTTTTAGGCTGCGCCGGCATCACCTCGCCAGATGGCGGCATCGATCCGCATCTGGATATTTGTGCTGCCGATACCGGTAACTAATTTCAACTTTTTGCCCGCAGCGATTAAGGCTACCTGAAAACGGATTTTCAGGTAGCCTTTATGTATTTTGAAGAAATTCATGTGTTCGCTATAATCGGTTATCCCAGAGCCTAACCGGAGGAATTACCATGAAAGTCAGCACTTCCGCCATCCAAAATGGCGCATTCGCCGACCGCTTCGGCAAACGTGGCAGCCAATTCAGCCCCAATGGCATGCCTACTTATTCCATCCCGTTTGAAATCAGCGATGCCCCGCCCGAAACCCAATCTTTCGCCGTGGTGTTGGAAGATAAAGATGCGATTACCGCCAGCGGCTTCGTGTGGGTGCACTGGCTGATTGCCGACCTCACCCGCACTTCCGTGCCGGAAAACGACAGCCAAACGGCTCAAGATTATGTGCAGGGCGCCAACAGCTGGGCCAGCGTGTTGGGGCAGCTCGATTTGGAAGAAGCCTCCGCTTATGGCGGCATGGCACCGCCCAACTGCCGCCACCGCTATGAATTGTTTGTGTATGCGCTCGACACCAAGCTCAACCTGCCGCAAGGTTTCCGCTACAACGACCTGCACTTCGCCATGCGCGGACATATCCTAGCCGAAGCTTATGCAGTGGGCACTTATGATGTGTGAAATGATGCGGTGAACAAAGGCTACCTGAAAACGCAACGCCGTTGCTGCGCAGCTAAAAGTTTCAGGTAGCCTTTTGTATGCCTGTGTGTAGGGAAAGAGTGTTCCTACCGGTTTCAGGTAGCCTCCCAACGGCATGGCAGGCTACCTGAAAACTATATGGCGGATTGACTTGGCTTGGGTTGTAGCATTGTCTTGCCTTCCCTTTTGCCGGAGTGGTTTTGAGCCAGCAGGATTTTCATATTTTCAGGTAGCCCAAGCGATGCGGACGCACAGGCTCTCGGGTATAATCCAGTCCGTTTTGCCGACTGAATTTTTCGAGGAGGAGACATGTTCCAATCTTTTAAAACCGCAGTGGCGGGGGCGCAGATTTTGTTTGTGGCCTTCGGCGCAATGGTGCTGGTGCCGCTGCTCACAGGGTTGAACCCGGCGATGGCGCTGTTGGGCGCGGGCATCGGTACGCTGCTGTTTCAGGCGCTGACCGGCCGCAAGGTGCCGATTTTTCTGGGTTCGTCGTTTGCGTTTATCGCGCCGATTATCTATGCCATGCAGGAATGGGGCATGGGCGGCACGATGTTCGGGCTGTTTGCGGCGGGCTTTATGTATTTTGTGTTTGCCGCGTTGATTAAGTATTTCGGGCTGCCGATGGTTAGCCGATTGCTGCCGCCGGTTGTGATCGGGCCGGTGATTATGGTGATCGGGCTTTCGGTGGCGGTGGTGGCCAGCAGCATGGCGATGGGCCAGGCCGGCGGCAATCAGGTGCTGGATTACACCCATTCGCTGTTGCTTTCCGGCTTTACCTTTGCGGTAACCGTGATGGTGGCGGTGTTCGGCAGCAAGATGATGAAGCTGGTGCCGATTTTAATCGGGGTGGCGGCCGGCTATTTGATGGCCTTAGCCATGGGTATGGTGGATACCGCGCCGATTGCGGCCGCGCCGTGGTTTGCCGTGCCGCATTTTCATTCTCCGCAGGTGAATTGGCAGGCCGCGCTGTTTATGCTGCCGGTGGCGATTGCGCCGGCGATTGAGCATATCGGCGGCATCATGGCTATCGGCAAGGTAACCGGCAAGGATTATGCCGCCGAGCCGGGGCTGCACAGAACGCTGGCCGGCGACGGCCTGGGCGTGTGCGTGGCCGGCCTGATCGGCGGCCCGCCGGTAACCACTTACGGCGAGGTAACGGGCGCGGTGATGCTCACCAAAAACAGCAATCCGGCCATCATGACTTGGGCGGCCATCTTCGCCATCTGCATGGCGTTTTTCGGCAAATTCAATGCTTTTCTGGCCTCGATTCCGCTGCCGGTGATGGGCGGGGTGATGATTCTGCTGTTCGGCACGATTGCTTCGCTGGGGCTGAAAACGCTGATCGACGCGCAGGTAAACCTGATGCAGCCGAAAAACTTGGTAATTGTGAGCTCGGTGCTCACCGTGGGCGTGGGCGGTATGGAAATGAAGCTGGGCAGTTTCAGCTTCGCCGGCGTGGGCTTGTGCGCGCTGCTGGCGATTCTCCTGAGCCTGCTCTTGCCCGATGTGCGGCACGACGATTAACCCGTTTGAGGCTACCTGAAAACGGAGCTTCCGAAGGAAGCGGAGTTTCTGCAAAGCTAAAACGCCGCTTCCATAAGCTCAAACTTTCAGGTAGCCTGCCAACCAATCCAAACAACAATGAATAAGAAACAAAACAAATGGCTGTGGCTCTTGGTGTTGCTCGGTATCGCCGCCTATTTCCACTTTGCCGAACAGCCAAAATCCAAGCCGGAGCAGGGCGCGGCACGGCCGCAAACCGCCGTAGTCGAGCAGGCGCGTGTACCACACCGAAACGCTACCCAACCCCCTGCCAAGACGGCAGCAGATGGTGCTGAACTGATTGCACAAGCCTTTGCCGAGCAGCGCAGCGATGTGCAGGTGAGCGGCAGCGGCAAAGTGCACCGCACTCTGCCCGACGACACTCAAGGCTCGCGCCACCAGCGTTTCATCATGAAACTCTCCAACGGCCAAACCGTATTGGTGGCACACAATATCGACCTTGCACCGCGTATTCCGCGTTTGCAGCGCGGCGACACGGTGGGCTTTTCCGGCGAATACGAATACAACGCCCAAGGCGGCGTGATCCACTGGACGCACCACGACCCGGCCGGCCGCCATACAGATGGCTGGTTGGAGCACAATGGGCAGCGCTATCAGTAGCAGCATTTTAGAGCTGAAATAATGATTTCTTCATACCAGCGGCAAGCCGCAGACAGCACAAGCAGTACGGCAAGGCGAGCCAACGCAGTAGGAAGATGAAGTATTTCAGCTATAGGCTACCTGAAAACAATGGGAGGCAAGCTTTCAGATGGCCCCATAAGCAAACCGTCAGACTAATTAGAAAGGAAAAATCATGCGGGATTTTCGTAAATCAAATTTCAATAGTCAGATAGGTGAAGAGATCAAACAAGTTTTCCGTTCTGCTGTGTTGGAAGACGAAGTGTGTGATGAAGACGGCATCAATGTAGAGCTGGCCGCACCGTGGCGGCGGGTAGCGGCTGTGGCATTGAACCTATTGATGATGCTGGTGATTACAGTCGGTATCGGCTTCATTGTCGGCCTAATCGGCAGCCTGTTGGGCCGCAATTTCGGCAATCCTGCGCTTATCGGCTACGGCACGATGCTTGCCTATGTAGTCGGGCAGGCCATGCTGATGGCCAATAGCGGGCAAAGCCTGGGCAAACGCATTATGGGCATCCGCGTGATTAGCGAAGACGGCAGCGAGCCCAGCCTGGTGCAATACCTTCTGTTGCGCGAAGCCGCCATTCTGCTGCCGCTGGCCATCTTACTGAAATTCCTCCCGCTTATCGGCGGCATGCTCTCCTTGGTGGTGGCCGCGGCCTGCATCCTGATGATGTTTATGGAAGACGGCAACCGCCGAACCGGGCAGGATATGCTGGCCAAAACCTTGGTTATCCGCGATTAAGCGCCAAAGGCTACCTGAAAATGTATGATGTAAACACCCACGACGTGCGCCGCTTTTTTGCCGACGTATGGCGGCAACGCTTTGCCCCGCTGCAACTGGACAAACTCCAGCAAAAAGCCCTGCGCATCATCGAAGCCCACCCCGAATATCACCATTATCTCGACAATATCGAACGCTACCTCGAGCACAACTGGACGCCGGAGCAGGGCGAGACCAATCCCTTCCTGCATCTGTCGCTGCACCTTTCGATACAAGAGCAAAGCGATATCGACCAACCGCCCGGCATCCGCGCCATCCACCATAAGCTGCAAGGCCGCTATGCTGGCGACTGGGTACGCGCCGAACACGATATGATGGATGCGCTGGCCGAAACCATCTGGAGCGCGCAGCGCAACGGGCAGGGACTGGATGTGAACCTCTACATGACCCGTCTGCGCCAACTGGTTGGCTTGGGGCAGGAAGACCATGCCCGCCTTAATCCGCATGAGGTGGCAAAGATGGAAACGGGGCATTAGCCAACTGTATTGAGTTAAAGGGAAAGGCTACCTGAAAGTGCCGAGAGGCTTTCAGGTAGCCTTTTTTTAATTGAAGTGGCTATCGCCGTATGGTGGAGGATAACTAAAATACTTACTTCTTCATACATTGTTGGCTCGTCTAGCCGTACCACTTAGTACTGCCTACGGACCACCGCCTTGTATGAAACATCATTGTTGCAGCTACAAGCTTTCTGTCGCTAAATTTTTCAGGTAGCCTTCGTGTGGTAGGAACAGGCTATCTGAAAATTTGAGCTTGATATTAAAGCAAAAAGATTGTAGCCAGCCCGAGGAAAATCAGGAAGCCGCCGGAGTCGGTAACGGCGGTAATCAGTACCGAGCTGCCCAGTGCCGGATCGCGGCCGAGTTTATCCATGATCACTGGAATCAGCACGCCCACGGTGGCGGCGAGCAGCAGGTTTAGCGTCATGGCGGCTACCATCACCAGGCCGATGCCGATGTTTTTATACAGCAGCCAGGCCACCACGCCCATCACGCCGCCCCAAATCACGCCGTTGATCAGCGCCACACCCACTTCTTTGCGCAACAGGTGCAGCGCCTGGCTACCTGAAAGCTGCCCCATGGCCATAGCGCGCACAATCATGGTGATGGTTTGGTTGCCGGAGTTACCGCCGATACCGGCCACAATCGGCATTAGCGCGGCCAGGGCGACAATTTGGGCAATGCTGCCTTCGAATGCGCCGATTACACGGCTGGCGAGGAAGGCAGTGCAGAGGTTCACGGCCAGCCACATCCAGCGGTTTTTCACGGAATCAAGCACGGGGGCGAACAGGTCTTCGTCTTCCTGCAAACCGGCCATGTTCAACATATCGGCTTCGGTTTCTTCACGAATCACGTCCACCATTTCGTCCACGGTCAGGCGGCCGATAAGCTTACCATCGGCATCGGTCACGGGTGCGGTTACCAAGTCGTAACGCTCAAACGCCTGCGCGGCTTCTTCGGTGTTGTCTTCGGGGCGGAAGCGCACAATGTCTCGTGCCATGATGTGCTCAACGATTTCGTCGGGGTCGGCCACGAGGAGCTTGCGGATGGGCAGCACGCCTTGCAAGACGTCGTTTTCGTCGACCACAAAGATTTTGTCGGTGTGGTCGGGCAGGCTCTCGAAGCGGCGTAGGTAGCGCATCACCACTTCGCAGGTAACATCGGCGCGGATACTCACCAGCTCGAAGTCCATGATGGCGCCCACTTGGTCGTCGGCAAACGACATGGAGGCCTGTACTTTGGCGCGTTCGTCTTCATCCAATGATTGCAGGGCTTCGGCCACGACTTGGCGCGGCAGGTCGTCGGCCAGCTCGGCTAAGTCGTCCACGTCCATATCTTCCACGGCGGCCAGGATTTCCTGCCGCTCCATGTTTTCAATCAGAGATTCGCGAACCGCATCAGATACTTCAAGCAGAATGGTGCCGTCGCTCTCCGGTTCCACCAGTTTCCACACCAATAAGCGCGACTGCAGCGGCAGCGATTCAAGCACGGCGGCAATGTCGGCCGGATGCAGCTCGTGCAGAATTTCGATGAGTTCGGCCAGGCAGCTGTTGAGATAGGGATTATCCAGCACGCTGTCGGGCCGGATGGTGTTGGACACGGGCAGCAGGGCATCGGCCAATTCGTGAATACGGCCGGTGTCGATCTGCGGTTGTTCGGAAGAGGGCAGTAGGGTAGGCATGCGCACTCCTTACCGTGCATCACGGTAATGGCGCACGGGAGAAATCAGGAAGAATAAATAAGGTAAAACAGAATCTTGTGGGAACCGGAAGGATCCATAAATTTGAAGCCCCAATCTGGCATCAATAGCAAACCGCCGCATTCTACACGCTTTTGCACTGAGGCGACAAACTGCTTTCAGGTAGCCTGTGGCTGGGAAACCATGCTCCATATCCATATATTTTATACGGCTAAACTTATGGCATTGATTTAAATCAAAACTCTGTGAAGAGGTGTGATTCTTACCAGCACTATTTTAATATCGAAAATTATTATCATTATAATATAATGATAATATTGTGCTTTTTAGCCTGTTTATTTTGAATGCGGAAAAAAATTTGGTTACAATACGAGTTGGTTTTACCTGCATTTTTATGTCTATTTCAGAGTGCAAACCATGTTGGCTAACTATTTTCCCGTTTTTGTCTTTATTTTGGTCGGCCTGATTGCCGGCGTGCTGTTTATCCTGCTCGGTACGCTGCTGGGCTCCAAACGCCACTATGCCGAAAAAGACCAGCCGTTCGAGTGCGGCTTCGAGGCGTTTGAAAACGCGCGCATGAAGTTTGACGTGCGTTATTACTTGGTGGCAATTTTGTTCATCCTGTTTGATTTGGAAGTGGCGTTCATGATTCCGTGGGCAGTGGTGTTCAAAGATTTGCTGGCTCAGTCGGGGCAGTTTGCCTTCTGGTCGATGTTTGTCTTCATCGTCGTGCTCGGTGTGGGTTTTGTGTACGAGTGGAAAAAAGGAGCGCTGGAATGGGAGTAGAAGGCATTCTGAACAAAGGGTTCATTACCGCCAGCGCGGATACCGTGCTCAACTATGTGCGTACCGGCTCGCTGTGGCCGGTAACCTTCGGTTTGGCCTGTTGCGCAGTAGAAATGATGCATGCCGGTATGGCGCGTTACGACCTCGACCGTTTCGGTATCATTTTCCGTCCCTCGCCACGCCAATCCGACTTGATGATTGTGGCCGGTACGCTGACCAATAAAATGGCACCCGCCCTGCGTCGCGTGTACGACCAGATGGCCGAGCCTCGTTGGGTGTTGTCGATGGGTTCGTGCGCTAACGGCGGCGGTTATTATCATTATTCCTATTCAGTGGTGCGCGGTTGCGACCGTGTGGTGCCGGTAGACGTGTATGTGCCCGGCTGCCCGCCTACTGCAGAAGCCTTGATTTACGGCCTGATTCAGCTTCAGGGCAAAATCAAACGCACTTACACCATTGCCCGCAACTAGGAGCGCACCATGCACCCGAAAGATTTATACAGCGCGGCACAGCGCATCTTGGAAGGTAAGGCGGATAAAGTATTGTTGGCTTTGGATGAAGTAACTGTCGAATGCCGTCCTGAATACTATCTCGATATTATGCAAACCCTGCGCGACCACGAAGAAATGCACTTTGAGCTCTTGGTGGATTTGTGCGGTGTCGATTACAGCACTTATAAAGACGAACCTTGGCTCGGTAAACGCTTTGCCGTGGTCAGCCAGCTGTTATCTGTGAAGAATAATCAGCGCATCCGCGTGCGCGTGTGGGCGGAAAACGACGATTTCCCGTTGGTTCAATCCGTTATCAATATTTACAACAGCGCCGACTGGTACGAACGCGAAGCCTTTGATATGTACGGCATCGTTTTCGAAAACCACCCCGACCTGCGCCGCATCCTTACCGACTACGGCTTTGTCGGCCACCCCTTCCGCAAAGATTTCCCTATTTCCGGCTATGTTGAAATGCGTTACGACGAAACCGAAAAACGCGTTATCTATCAGCCTGTAACCATCGAGCCGCGCGAGATTACCCCGCGCGTCGTCCGCGAGGAGAACTACGGTGGCCACTAAACTCAGAAACTACACCATCAACTTTGGCCCGCAGCATCCTGCCGCCCACGGCGTATTGCGCATGATTTTGGAGCTGGAAGGTGAAACCATCGTCCGCGCCGACCCGCATATCGGTCTGTTGCACCGCGGCACCGAAAAACTGGCCGAAACCCGCACCTACCTGCAAGCTCTGCCGTATATGGATAGGCTGGACTACGTTTCTATGATGGTAAACGAACAGGCTTACTGTCTCGCTATCGAAAAACTGCTCGGCATCGACATCCCTATTCGTGCCAAATACATCCGCACCATGTTTGCGGAAGTAACCCGCATCCTCAACCACCTGATGGGCATCGGCTCGCACGCCCTCGACATCGGCGCAATGACCGCCATCCTCTATGCCTTCCGCGATCGTGAAGAGCTGATGGATTTGTATGAGGCCGTTTCCGGTGCCCGTATGCATGCCGCCTACTATCGCCCCGGCGGCGTATATCGCGACCTGCCCGACTTCATGCCCAAATATGAAGCCAGCAAATTCCGCAATGCCAAAGTGTTGAAAGAGCTCAACGAAGCCCGCGAAGGCACCATGCTTGACTTCATTGAAGCCTTCTGTAAACGCTTCCCCGGCCGCATCGACACCCTCGAAACCCTGCTGACTGATAACCGCATCTGGAAACAGCGTACTGTCGGCATCGGCGTGGTTTCCCCCGAGCGTGCCCTGCAAAAAGGCTTTACCGGCGTGATGCTGCGTGGTTCGGGCATTGAATGGGACGTGCGCAAAAAAGAACCCTACGAAGTCTACGATAAAATGGATTTCGACATCCCTGTTGGCGTAAACGGCGACTGCTACGACCGCTATCTCTGCCGCATCAATGAAATGCGCCAATCCGTGCGCATTATCCAGCAGTGTGTTGATTGGCTGCGTGTTAATCCCGGCCCCGTCATCGTGGATGACCACAAAGTCGCACCGCCCAAACGCACCGAAATGAAAACAGGTATGGAAGACCTGATTCACCATTTCAAATTGTTTACTGAAGGCATGCACGTGCCCGAAGGCGAAACCTATACCGCCGTGGAACACCCCAAAGGCGAATTCGGCGTTTACATTATTTCAGATGGTGCCAACAAACCCTACCGCCTGAAAATCCGCGCCCCCGGCTTCGCCCACCTGCAAGGCATGGACGAAATGGCCAAAGGCCATATGCTCGCCGACGTCGTTGCCATCATCGGCACGCAAGACATCGTATTCGGAGAGGTAGACCGCTAATGTTATCCGCAGAATCCTTGAAGCAAATCGATACCGAACTGGCCAAATACCCGGCTGAGCGTCACCGTTCCGCCATCATGGGTGCGCTGCGTATTGCACAAACCGAAAAAGGCTGGCTCTCCCCCGAAACCATCGAATTTGTTGCCGACTACATCGGTATCCCTCCCGTGCAGGCCTATGAAGTCGCTACCTTTTACAATATGTACGACCTCAAGCCTGTCGGCAAATACAAACTCACCGTCTGCACTAACCTCCCTTGCGCCCTGCGCGGCGGCGTGGATGCCGGCGAGTATCTGAAGAAAAAACTCGGCATCGGCTACGGTGAAACCACGTCCGACGGCAAATTCACCCTGGTTGAAGGCGAGTGCATGGGCGCGTGCGGCGATGCCCCCGTGATGCTGCTGAACAACCACAAAATGTGCAGCTTCATGACTGAAGAAGCGATTGAAGCCAAACTCGCCGAATTGGGTTAGAGGCTACCTGAAACCGTAAAGGCCATCTGAAAAACCAACGCAGGCCGCCCCGAAACCGAACGGAAAGAAAAACAGAAAACCCTTTTTCAGACGGCCTAACAGGCTACCTGAAAAACACCGCAATATTGACAGGCCGTCTGAAACCGACAAGGCCGCAGCAGAAACCGAAACACATAGGCACACCAAAATGGCTATTTACCAATCAGGCGTGATTTTTGACCAAGTGGATACCGCCAATCCCGATTGCTGGACGCTGGACGAATACGTCAAACGCGGCGGCTACACCGCCCTGCGTAAAATTTTGGCCGAAAAAACGCCGCAAGACGACGTGATTGCCGAAGTCAAAACTTCCGGCCTGCGCGGGCGCGGCGGTGCCGGCTTCCCGTCCGGCCTGAAATGGAGCTTCATGCCCCGTTCCTTCCCCGGTGAAAAATACATCGTCTGCAACACCGACGAAGGCGAGCCCGGCACCTTCAAAGACCGTGACATCATCCGTTTCAATCCGCATGCCCTGATTGAAGGCATGATTATCGGCGGCTATGCCATGGGCGCGTGTGCCGGCTACAACTATATTCACGGCGAAATTTTCGAAGGCTACCAACGCTTCGAGGCCGCTCTGGCCGAAGCCCGGGAAGCAGGCTTCCTCGGTAAAAACATCCTAGGCAGCGGCTTCGATTTCGAACTCTTTGCCCACCACGGCTACGGCGCATACATCTGCGGCGAAGAAA
Source organism: Eikenella corrodens (assembly GCF_900187105.1). Classification (NCBI taxonomy): domain Bacteria; kingdom Pseudomonadati; phylum Pseudomonadota; class Betaproteobacteria; order Neisseriales; family Neisseriaceae; genus Eikenella; species Eikenella corrodens. The sequence goes on along the minus strand of NZ_LT906482.1, from coordinate 63,187 downwards.
CCGCGCTGCTCGAATCGCTCGAAGGCAAAAAAGGCCAGCCGCGCTTCAAACCCCCGTTCCCGGCTTCGTTCGGTTTGTTCGGCAAACCCACCACCATCAACAACACCGAAACTTTCGCCTCCGTCCCGTTTATCATCCGCGACGGCGGTCAGACCTTTGCCGATAAAGGCATTCCCAACGCAGGCGGCACCAAACTCTTTTCCGTGTCCGGCCACGTTGAACGCCCGGGTAACTACGAAGTGCCGCTCGGCACGCCCTTTGCCGACCTTTTGGCCATGGCAGGCGGCGTGCGCGGCGGTAAAAAACTGAAAGCCGTCATCCCCGGCGGCTCGTCCTCCCCTGTGATTCCCGGCGACATGATGATGACCCTTACCATGGACTACGACGCCATCGCCAAAGCGGGTTCCATGCTTGGTTCCGGCGCGGTTATCGTGATGGATGAAGACGTGTGCATGGTTAAGGCATTGGAAAGATTGAGCTACTTCTACTTCGAAGAATCCTGCGGCCAATGTACCCCCTGCCGCGAAGGCACCGGCTGGCTTTACCGCATCGTTCACCGTATCGTAAACGGCCAAGGCCGCATGGAAGACCTCGAACTTTTAGAGAGCATCGGCAACAACATGGCCGGCCGCACCATCTGCGCCCTTGCCGACGCCGCCGTTTTCCCCGTGCGCGGTTTCATGAAGCACTACCGCGACGAATTCGTCCACTACATCGAACACGGCAAACCGATGAAAGAGCACAAGTGGTGCTAGCTGCCGGAATAATTGGGCTACCTGAAAGCAAAAAGGCCGTCTGAAAACAGGCTGCCTGAAAAACAGCCCGCAGGCCGTTGCCTTTTTTCAGACGGCCTCACAACGAAAAATTTTAAATACCCGTAACGTAGGAAATACACCATGTTACAAATCAGCATTGACGGTAAGGAAGTATCGGTGGAGCAGGGCGCGACCGTGATTGAAGCGGCGCAGAAGCTCGGCACCTACATCCCCCACTTCTGTTACCACAAAAAACTTTCCATCGCCGCCAGCTGCCGTATGTGCCTGGTGGAAGTGGAAAAAGCGCCTAAGCCGCTGCCTGCCTGCGCCACGCCGGTAACCGACGGCATGGTGGTGCACACCCATTCCAAAATGGCCAAACAGGCGCAGGAAGGCGTGATGGAATTCCTGCTCATCAATCACCCGCTCGACTGCCCCGTGTGCGACAAAGGCGGCGAATGCCAGCTGCAGGATTTGGCCGTCGGCTACGGCAAATCCACCACCCGCTATACCGAAGCCAAACGCGCCGTGGTGGCTAAAGACATGGGCCCGCTGATTTCCACCCGGGAAATGAGCCGCTGCATCCACTGTTCCCGCTGCGTGCGTTTCACCGAAGAAATCGCCGGCAACCAGGAAATCGGCATCGCCAACCGCGGCGAACATTCCGAAATCCTCACCTTCATCGGCCGCGCCGTGGAAACCGAACTTTCCGGTAACGTTATCGACCTCTGCCCCGTGGGCGCGCTCACCAGCAAACCCTTCCGTTTCAACGCCCGCTCCTGGGAATTGAACCGCCGCAAATCCGTGTCTGCCCACGACGCATTGGGCAGCAACCTGATTGTGCAAACCAAAGAACACACCGTGCGCCGCGTGTTGCCGCTGGAAAACGAAGCCATCAACGAATGCTGGCTGTCCGACCGCGACCGCTTTGCCTACGAAGGCCTGAACCACGCAAGCCGTCTGAAAAACCCGAAAATCAAACAGGGCGGCGAATGGATCGATGTGGACTGGCAAACCGCGCTCGAATATGTGCGCAACGGCATCGAGTGCATCGCCAAAGACGGCAACCAAGAGCAAATCGGCTTTTGGGCCAACCCCATGAACACGCTGGAAGAACTTTATCTGGCGAAAAAACTGGCTAACGGCATCGGCAGCCGCCACTTCGCGACCCGCCTGCGCGAACAAGACGGCCGTCTGAAAGGCACGCTGGCAGGCGCGCAATGGCTGGGCTGCAACATCGCCGACCTTTCCGATGCTGAAGCCGTGCTGGTGGTGGGTGCGAACCTGCGCCAAGAGCAGCCGCTGCTCACCGCCCGCCTGCGCGTGGCCGCCAACCAAGGCAGCAAAATCAGCGTGGTGGCCGCACGTAAAGAACAACTGCATATGCCATTGGCCGCGCAGGAAGCCCTGCATCCGAACCAATGGGCAGGCTACCTGAAAACCCTCGCCGCCGATGCCGCCAACCCGATTCACGCCGGTTTGAAAGATGCGGAAAAAGCCGTCGTCCTGCTCGGTGCGGAAGCGCAAAACCACCCCGACTACGCCGCGATTTACACCGCCGCGCAAAGGCTGGCCGAACAAACCGGCGCGTCATTCGGCATCCTGCCGCAGGCGGCCAATAGCGTGGGTGCGGATTTGCTGGACGCCGACAGCGGCAGCATTGCCGAAATGATTGCCGCGCCGAAACAGGCCGTGCTGCTGCTCAACGTTGAGCCCGAAGCCGACGTGGCGGGCGGAGCCGCCGCCGTGGCCGCGCTGAAACAGGCCAAGAGCGTGATGGCGTTCACCCCGTTCGTCAGCGATACCTTGCTCGAGGTGTGCGATGTGCTGCTGCCGATTGCCCCGTTCACCGAAACTTCCGGCAGCTTCGTCAATATGGAAGGCCGGCTGCAATCCTTCCACGGCGTGGTAAAAGGCTTGGATGAAAGCCGCCCGCTGTGGAAAATCCTGCGTGTACTGGGCAACCTGCTGGAGCTGGAAGGCTTCGAATACGACAGCAGCGAGCAAATCCTGCACGACGCGCTGGATGCCCAAAGGCTACCTGAAAAACTGAACAACCGCAGCAGTTGGCAGGGCGAAGCTGCGCCCGCCGCCGCAGGCCTGATCCGTACCGGCGGCGTGGGCATCTACCACACCGATGCCATCGTGCGCCGCGCCGAAGCGCTGCAACAAACCTCGCACGCCCAAGTGCCGCCTGCCCGCGTCCACCCCGATACGCTGGCCGCGCTCGGCCTCGCCGACGGCGCAACTGCCGAAGCCGTGCAGAACGGCAGCCGCGTGCGCGTAACCGTAATGGCCGACAACGCATTGCCGCCCAACGTCGTCCACCTGCCGCAGCATCCGGCTAACGTCGCACTGGGCGGGCTGATGAACGCGATTGAACTGGAAGGAGTCTGATGATGCAGGAATGGTTTCAAGCCCTGTTTGCCGGCTGGTTCGGCGCGGCGGGCAACGACATCGGCCTCTTGGTGTCGATTGTCGTCAAAATCGTGATTATCCTTGTGCCGCTGATTCTGACCGTGGCCTACCTGACCTACTTCGAGCGCAAGGTTATCGGCTTCATGCAGCTGCGCGTCGGCCCGAACGTTACCGGTCCGTGGGGCTTGATTCAGCCGTTTGCCGACGTGTTGAAACTGCTGTTTAAAGAAGTTACCCGTCCCAGCTCGTCCAACAAAGCCTTGTTCTACATCGGCCCCATGCTCTCGCTCGCGCCCTCGTTTGCCGCGTGGGCGGTAGTGCCGTTTTCCGACCAATGGCTCTTAACCAAAGTCGATGCCGGGCTGCTGTATATCTTAATGATTACCTCGCTTTCCGTGTACGGCGTGATTATTGCCGGCTGGGCGTCCAACTCCAAATACGCCTTCCTCGGCGCAATGCGTTCCTCCGCGCAAACCATTTCCTACGAAATTGCCATGAGCGCGGCGTTGGTGTGCGTGATCATGGTTTCAGGTAGCCTGAACTTCAACGACATCGTGGCCGCGCAAAGCACCGGTATCGCGGGCGGCTCGATTTTCTCGTGGAACTGGTTCACCCTGTTCCCCGTGTTCCTCGTTTACCTGATTTCCGCCGTGGCCGAAACCAACCGCGCCCCGTTCGACGTGGCCGAGGGCGAATCCGAAATCGTGGCCGGTTTCCATGTCGAATACTCCGGCTTTGCCTTCGCGCTGTTTTTCCTCGCCGAATATATTTTCATGATTTTAATCGGCGCGCTCACCTCCATCATGTTCCTCGGCGGCTGGCTGTCGCCCTTCCCGCAAAGCTGGGGCATTGTCGGTACGCCGAGCCCGATTTGGATGTTTGCCAAAATGGCCTTCGTGCTCTACGGCTATCTGTGGATTCGCGCCACTTTCCCGCGCTACCGCTACGACCAAATCATGCGTTTGGGCTGGAAGGTGCTGATTCCCATCGGCTTTGTCGCCATCGTTTTCTACGGCCTGTGGATGGCTTCGCCGTGGAGCTTGTGGAAATAGGGCAGGGAGGCCGTCTGAAAGTTTTCAGGTAGCCTGAACCCAAATTTTTAACCGTTTCAAACCGAGAGAAACCGATGAAAGCTCAATGCCTGTGCGGCGCAGTATCACTGGAAACTGCCGAAAACCGCGAACTCCACGCCTGCCATTGCGGAAAATGCCGCGTATGGGGCAGCGGCGCGTCTTTTACTTTGGCCGCCCAGTCGCCTGAAATTACAGGCAGCGAGCACATTGCGCATTATCAGTCGTCCGAATGGGCGCAACGCTGTTTTTGCAAACACTGCGGCACACACCTGTTTGTGAAAGTTGGCAACGATTATTACATCAACGCCGGGCTGTTTGCCGACAACGCGGGCTTTGAAACCACCTCGCAAATCTTCATCGATTGCAAAGCTCCGTATTACGACTTGGCTAACGATACTCCGAAGCTGACCGAAGCCGAGTTTTTAGAAATGGTGGGCGCGGCAGGTTAAAAAACCGCTTTCAGACGGCCTGTAAACAGAATAATCCGAAAAGAGCATCCGAAAATGGCTAATTTAGTAAAAACCTTCCTGCTGGGCGAATTGGTGAAAGGCATGGGCGTAACGCTCAAAAACTTCTTCGCCCGCAAAGACACGATTTACTTCCCCGAAGAAAAAACGCCGCAATCCGTGCGTTTCCGCGGCCTGCACGCCCAACGCCGCTATCCGAACGGCGAAGAACGCTGCATCGCCTGCAAACTGTGCGAGGCCGTCTGCCCCGCCATGGCGATCAACATTGAAAGCGAAGAGCGCGAAGACGGCACCCGCCGCACCACCCGCTACGACATCGATTTAACCAAGTGCATCTTCTGCGGCTTCTGCGAAGAAGCCTGCCCGACCGATGCGATTGTGGAAACCCACATCTTCGAATACCACGGCGAGAAAAAAGGCGATTTGCACTTCACCAAACCGATGCTCTTGGCCATCGGCGACCAATACGAAGCTGAAATCGCCAAGCGCAAAGCGGCAGATGCGCCGTACCGCTAAAGAACGGAACGCTCGCAGAGTTTTCAGGTAGCCTGAAGCCCAATATTCCGGCTGTCGTGATTGAAGGAAATACAGAATGGATAAGCAACAAGCCTTCGCCGATATGGTTTTTCAGAAAACCGCCACCGCATTGGCCGGGCTGCCTGAAGAGATTCGGGATGATGTATATGCCTTATCGTTCTGGGTAATGGGCGGTGATGAGTGGTTGCCCGGCCTTTCGGTCAGCTACAACACTTGCGGGCAGTTTGAAGGCAAGAAGGGTGAGACGCTTAATCAGGATGACGAAGCCAAGTGGAATTATGCCTATTGGCTGCAAGACGAAGCCGAATTGTTGGGCGTAGACGCATATAGAAACAATCAAGAACTCCAAGCATGGCTGGTAAACGCGCCCTTTGCCTACACCGAAGAACAATACGAAGCCATGCTTGACGGCGACGCTGAGGACGAAAGCAGTGGAACAGACGAGAAATCGGATGAGTTTTACCAAGCCTTTGTCGAAGCCCAAATCGCCGTGGTGCAACGCCTGTTTGCCGAGGGCGTGATCGCCGGAACGTTCGGCAAAAATATTCCCGTACTGGTACACGAATTGGAGTATTACGATGCCCCCTTGTCGTGGACGGAACGCGCTAATCCGGAAGGCTTGGCAGATGAATTTTTAAACTATTGGCGCAAGTAATAAACCGCATCCGGCCAAGCCGGAACGCAAAGCAAAACCGATTGAAATATCCCGAAACGGAAAGTGCAAAAATATGAACTTTCAACTTATCCTGTTTTACCTGTTGGCCGCCATCATCCTGTTCGGCGCGCTGAAAACCGTAACCGTGAAAAACCCGGTGCATGCCGCGCTGTATCTGGTGCTCACTTTCTGTATGAGCGCGATGATGTGGATGCTGATGCAGGCCGAATTCCTCGGCATCACGCTGGTGGTGGTGTATGTGGGCGCGGTGATGGTGCTGTTCCTGTTCGTGGTGATGATGCTTAACATCGACGTGGAGGAAATGCGCAAAGGCTTCTGGCGCAACGCGCCGGTGGCCGCCGTGGTCGGCGTGCTGATGGCCGTGGCGCTGATTATGATTTTGGTTGCGCCTGCCACCGATTTGGCCGCCTTCGGTCAGATGAACGACGTGCCGGCCGACCACAGCAACGTGCGCGAGCTGGGCACACAGATTTACACCACCTACCTGCTGCCTTTCGAGTTGGCGGCCGTGCTGCTGGTGCTGGGTATGGTGGCCGCCATCGCGCTGGTGCACCGCAAAACCTTCAAGCCGAAATACATCAATCCGGCCGATCAGGTTAAAGTGGACGCGAAAAAAGGCCGTTTGCGCATGGTGAAGATGGAAGCTGTGGTGCAGAGGCCGTCTGAAAGCGAAGAAAACAACGGCGAAGCCGCCGAATCCGACGCCGCTGAAGGGGAGGGCAAAGCATGATTACGATTACGCATTATCTGGTGTTGTCCGCCCTGTTGTTCGGCATCAGCGCGATGGGCATTTTCATGAACCGCAAAAACGTGCTGATTTTGCTGATGTCGATCGAACTGATGCTGTTGGCGGTGAACTTCAACTTTATCGCTTTCTCGCGCTACCTCGGCGACAGCGCGGGACAGATTTTCGTCTTCTTCGTGCTTACCGTGGCCGCGGCCGAATCCGCCATCGGCCTGGCGATTATGGTTTTGGTATACCGCAACCGCAACACGATCAACGTAACGGATTTGGACAGCCTCAAAGGCTAGGGCTACCTGAAAACAGGCCGTCTGAAAGTTTCAGGTAGCCTCAAAAGGAAGCCGTATAGGCTACCTGAAAACGAGCCGCACAAAATTGAAAGATTTATCCGTAAGGATGACAACAACATGACTGACATGACTTTATACCTCATCATCGCCCTCACGCCCTTGGCGGGCTGTTTGCTGGCCGGGCTGTTCGGCAACACCATCGGCCGCCGGGGCGCGCACACGGTTACCATACTCGGCGTGGCCGTATCCGCCGTGCTGTCGGCCTATGTACTGTGCGGGTTTATCGACGGCAGCCGTACCAAGTTCGATGAAAACGTCTATACCTGGCTGACCATGAACGGGCTGGATTTTTCGGTCGGCTTCCTGGTGGACAGCCTTACCGCGCTGATGATGGTGGTGGTTACTTCCGTGTCGCTCATGGTGCACATCTACACCATCGGCTATATGGCGGACGAAGAAGTCGGCTACCAACGCTTCTTCAGTTATATCTCATTGTTTACCTTCAGTATGCTGATGCTGATTATGTCGAACAACTTCATCCAGCTTTTCTTCGGCTGGGAAGCGGTCGGCTTGGTGTCGTATTTGCTCATCGGCTTCTATTTCAAACGCGACAGCGCGATTTTCGCTAACCTGAAAGCCTTTTTGGTCAACCGCGTGGGCGACTTCGGCTTCGTGCTCGGCATCGGTTTGGTGCTGGCCTATTTCGGCGGCAGCCTGCGCTATGCCGACGTGTTCGCCTACCTGCCCAACGTGGTCGGCAGTACCCTGTTCGGCTGGGATTTGATTACCATCACCTGCCTGTTGCTGTTTGTCGGCGCGATGGGTAAATCCGCCCAATTCCCGCTGCATGTGTGGCTGCCCGATTCCATGGAAGGCCCGACCCCGATTTCCGCGCTGATTCATGCCGCCACGATGGTAACCGCCGGCCTGTTTATGGTGTCGCGCATGTCGCCGATGTATGAGCTCTCCACCACCGCGCTGAGCGTGATTATGGTGATTGGCGCGATTACCGCGCTGTTTATGGGCTTTCTCGGCACGATTCAAAACGACATCAAACGCGTGGTGGCCTATTCCACCCTGTCGCAGCTCGGTTATATGACCGTGGCTTTGGGCGTGTCCGCCTATTCCGTGGCCATGTTCCATGTGATGACCCACGCCTTCTTCAAAGCCCTGTTGTTCTTGGCGGCGGGCAGCGTGATTATCGGTATGCACCACGACCAGGACATGCGCAATATGGGCGGCCTGCGCAAATACATGCCGATTACCTGGTTCACCATGCTGCTGGGCAACCTCGCCCTCATTGGCACGCCGCTGTTCTCCGGTTTCTATTCCAAAGATTCGATTATTGAAGCAGTGCATGCCAGCAACCTGCCCGGCAGCGGTTTCGCTTATTTCGCCGTACTGGCCAGCGTATTCGTTACCGCGTTCTACGCCTTCCGCCAATACTTTATCGTCTTCCACGGCAAAGAACGCTGGCGCGAGGCCAAGCATGACCATCACGACGATCACGGCCACCACCACGGCCTGAAACCGTCCGACAACCCGCACGAAAGCCCGTGGGTGGTTACCCTGCCGTTGATTTTGCTGGCGATTCCGTCCGTGATTATCGGCTACATCGCCATCGAACCGATGCTGTACGGCGATTTCTTCAAAGACGTGATTTATGTCAATCACGAGTTGCATCCGGTGATGCACATCATGAAGGAAGAATTCCACGGCGCAATGGCCATGGTGTCGCACAGCCTGCACACGCCCGTGCTGTATCTGGCCGTCGGCGGCGTATTGGCCGCGTGGTTCCTGTATGTGAAAGCGCCGCAGCTGCCCGCCAAAATCGCGCAGACCTTCCGCCCGGTGTATGTACTGTTTGAAAACAAATACTACCTCGACAACATCTACTTTGCCGTGTTTGCCAAAGGCACGCGCGCGTTGGGCACCTTCTTCTGGAAAGCCGTCGATACCGCAATCATCGACAACGGCTTGGTAAACGGTGCGGCCAAACTGGTCGGCGCGGTGGCAGGGCAGGTACGCCGCCTGCAAACCGGCTTCATCTACACCTACGCCGCCGCCATGGTTTCCGGCGTGTTGGTGCTGATTGTGGTGTTCTTCTGGCAACTTTGGTTCAGATAAAGGCTACCTGAAAAAATGGATATGGAAGTGTTGCCAGATACCCTAGCCGAAGTGCGGCAGGCGATTGACGCGCTGGACAGCCAACTCATCGGCTTGCTGGCGCGGCGGCAGCAGTTGGTTGCACAGGCAGGCCGTCTGAAACCCGAGCACGACGCGCAGGCCGTGGCCGCACCCGAAAGGGTGGCGCAGGTGCTGAAGGCACGGCGTGAACAGGCAGCGGCGGCAGGCTTGTCCCCCGATGTGGCAGAAGCCGTGTGGCAGGCCATGATTGCCGCCTTTATCCGTTTCGAGCAAGAAGTAAACCGTTCGGGCGGGACAAGCCATTAAGGCTGGCTGAAAACTAAAAGGCCGTCTGAAAACACCACACACAGAGGAAAAAATGAGCGCAACAGATATTATCCGCGCCGCCGAATTCACCGCTGAGAGAGCATGGGGCGCGCGCAGCATCGCCAATATGAACGGCACCACCGTGCGCCTGCATTGGACGGACCGGCCCTACAAATGGCATGTGAACGATGGCGAAGAAGTATTTGCCGTGATGGACGGCGAAGTGGATATGCACTACCGTGAAAACGGCGAAGAGCGCGTGGTGCGGCTGCAAAGCGGCGACATCTTCTATGCCGGCATCGGCGCAGAACACGTCGCCCACCCGCGCGGCGAAGCGCGGATTTTAGTGATTGAGAAAGAGGGCAGCGTTTAGGGCGGATACGCAGAAGTATTATGTGCTTTTTCAGGTAGCCTGAAAATCATAAATCTATCAACGAGACTTTAATCATGGCAAATCTAAATGTGAGCAGTAAAAAAATTATTAATCTGCTAGGTAATCAAGATATGCAGGAAAAATATTTTATCATTCCTGAATATCAACGCCCCTATCGCTGGGATACCGAAAAATGCGCCGTATTATGGTCTGATATTGTGGATTTTCGTCAGTCGTCCACAGGAAAAAATGAAGAATATTTTCTTGGTACAATCGTCGTTTGCCCCAATGAAAAAGGTAATTTGGAAGTAATTGATGGGCAACAGCGTTTAACATCATTACTGCTGTTATTGCGTGCGTTTTATCGAGTTTTAGAGCAAACGGAAAGTACCCCCGATACCGCAGCCAAAATTACCACACTTAAAAGCAAAATTGCCCCCTGTATTTGGGATGTTGATGTTCTAACGGCTGAAATTACCGATAGAACCGCAATCCGGCTGCATACGCAAGTTGCCACGGAAACAGATAACGAAATTTTGCACGAGATTTTGGCAAACGGTGAAATCTCAGAAGAGTGTCGTTCTAATTACGCTGTTAATTATTTGTATTTCCTGAAACAGTGCCAAGAATACGCCAGAACCAACCCAATGGATTGGTATCATCTTTGTTTAACTATTTTAAATGACTGTATTTTACTTCCGATTGAAAGTGACAGTTTAAATAGTGCATTAACCATATTTTCCACATTAAACGATAGGGGCTTGCCTTTGTCGGATGCAGATATTTTTAAAGCCAGGCTTTATAAGATGGCGCAGCAGAAAGATAAATTTGTTGAACAATGGAAGGAACTTGTTGCGTTGGCAGAGGGTGCATCTATTTCCGTAGATGATTTGTTCCGCTATTACACCCATGTATTAAGGGCGAAAGAAAAGATTACGGATAAAGAAATTGGGCTTCGCCGTTTTTATACTGACAACCGAAACAAACAGTTGGAAAACGAAAATTTGTTCAATCACTTAATTGAGCTGGCTGGATTTTGGCAGGATATTAACAACAGCAAAACTAACCAAGACGTGGAAACTTCGAACTTTGTAAATGATGAGGCGGCCAAGTGGCTGCAATGTCTGAATGTCTATCCTAATGAGTTTTGGAAATACGCCGCGAGTGTGTTCTTCATTGCAAACAAGGGTGCGCAATCCTTTAAAGATGATTTTGCAGCATTATTAAAACAGCTTACTGCATTTTTGTATGCTAAATTTTTAGTTGCGCCAACCGTAACCGCAATTAAAGATGATATTTATAAATTATGTGTTGCGATTTATCACGGTGAAAAAAACGCTTTATCATATGTTATGCCTGCGCCCATACACTATGAACAAAATACAGGACGTATAACTAAAGGGTTGTTAATGATTAATGCTTATCTATTTGATGAAAAGCAGAAATTATTGCCAACTAAAACTGAAATCGAACATATCTTCCCGAAAAAATGGCAGGAAACTAACTATAATGGTTGGTCAATCATAGATGCGGAGCAATATTTAGAACAACTAGGTAATAAAATTGTTTTTGAAAAACGGTTAAATATTCAGGCAGGTAACGGCTATTTTGGTAAGAAAAAAGAGCAATATCAAAAATCCGATATTGTTGAAGTGCGTAAATTAGCAGGTGAAAATGCCAATGATTGGTTGCCGAGTGATATTCAGAAACGCCAGCAGCAGATTGTGGATAGATTGAAACAGTTTTTCGATAATTGTTTTGAAGCAGCCAGTATCCCCAAAAAAAATTAACTTTTCCAATAACCTCCAAACCAAACAGGTAACACAATGTTTTCTAACCATCTTCTCAGCTTGGCAATCTGGCTGCCGATAGCCGCCGGATTATTGGTGCTGGCTACCGGCTGCGACCGCCGTGCCCCCTTGGCGCGGATATTGGCTTTTGTCGGCGCGCTGGCCGGTTTTCTGGTTACGTTGCCGCTGTTTACGCAGTTCGACCGCTTGAGCGGCGGCTTCCAGTTTGCCGAGTTTTATGCGTGGATTCCCGCACTCAACATCAACTACGCGCTGGGCGTGGACGGCATTTCCGTGCTGTTTGTCATCCTCAACGCCTTTATCACGTTGATGGTGGTGCTTGCGGGCTGGGAAGTGATTCAGAAAAAGGTGGCGCAATACATGGCGGCCTTCCTGATTATGTCCGGCCTGATCAACGGTGCGTTTGTCGCCCGCGATGCCATGTTGTTTTATATCTTCTTCGAAGGCATGCTGATTCCGCTGTATCTGATTATCGGCGTGTGGGGCGGGCCGCGCCGCGTGTATGCCTCGGTGAAACTCTTCCTCTACACGCTGATGGGCTCGCTGCTGATGCTGGTGGCCTTGGTGTATTTGTCGCTGCAAACCGGCGGCAGCTTCGCGATTGAAGATTTCCAAAACATCAAACAAATTCCGCTATTTACCCAACAGATTCTGTTTGCCGCCTTCTTCCTGTCGTTTGCGGTGAAAGTGCCGATGTTCCCGGTGCACACCTGGCTGCCCGACGCGCACGTGGAAGCGCCCACCGGCGGTTCGATGGTGCTGGCGGCGATTACGCTGAAACTCGGCGCATACGGCTTTTTGCGCTTCATCCTGCCCATCCTGCCTGATGCTTCACGTTATTTCGCACCCGCCATCATCGTGCTCAGCCTGATTGCGGTAATTTATATCGGCATGGTGGCTTTGGCACAAACCGATATGAAAAAACTGGTGGCCTATTCCTCCATCAGCCACATGGGTTTCGTGACCCTGGGTATGTTCCTGTTTACCAATCAGGTGCAGTTGCAACCGTGGGCGTTGAAAGGTGCGATTATGCAGATGATTTCGCACGGCTTCGTTTCCGCCGCCATGTTCTTCTGCATCGGTGTGATGTACGACCGCCTGCACAGCCGCAACATTGCCGACTACGGCGGCGTGGTTACCGTGATGCCGAAATTTGCCGCTTTCATGATGCTGTTTGCCATGGCCAACGCCGGCCTGCCTGCCACTTCGGGCTTCGTGGGCGAATTTATGGTGATTATGGGCGCGGTGAACTACAACTTGTTTGTGGGCGCGCTGGCCGCACTGACGCTGATTTTGGGCGCGGCATACACGCTGTGGATGTATAAGCGCGTGATTTTCGGCACGGTGACCAACCCGCATGTGGCCGAAATGAAAGACATCAACCGGCGCGAATTCGCCATTCTGGCCATCCTCGCCGCCACCGTGCTGGGCATGGGCTTGTGGCCGGAGCCGTTTATCGCCGTGGTGCATCAGGCGGCCAACGATTTGATCGCGCATGTGGCGCAAAGCAAGATTTGAGGTGTGTGAATGAACTGGACTGATCTGAATTTAATCCCCGCCATGCCCGAAATCGTGCTGCTCACGGCATTGTGCGCGGTGCTGCTGGTGGATTTGTGGCTGCCGGACGAAAAGCGCGGCATCACTGCCGGCCTGGCCATATTGGGCGTGCTGGCCGCTGCGGTTTTTCAGGTAGCCTTATGGCCGGGAGAGCCGGTGGAAAGCTTCAATGCAATGTTTGTGTTGGACGGCATGTCGTATGTGGCCAAGCTCGCGGTTTATGCCGTGGTGCTGGTGTTGTTCGTGGTGTCGAGAGGCTACCTGAAAGCGCGCCAAATTTATAAAGGCGAATTCTATTCACTCACTATGTTTGCACTACTGGGGATGTGCGTGATGGTGAGCGCCAACCATTTCCTCACCTTGTATATCGGTTTGGAACTCCTATCGTTGTCGCTGTATGCGCTGATTGCGCTGCGTCGTGAGGATACCCGTGCCAGTGAGGCGGCATTGAAGTATTTCGTGCTCGGTGCGCTGGCTTCCGGCCTGCTGCTGTATGGCATCTCCATGATTTATGGTGCCACCGGCTCGCTGCTCTTGCCGGAAGTGCTGATGGCAGGGTTGGGGCAGTCGGCCAATCCGTGGCTGCTGAAGCTGGGCTTGGTGTTTGTGGTGGTGGCGGTGGCGTTCAAGCTGGGCGCCGTGCCGTTCCATATGTGGGTGCCGGATGTGTATCACGGTTCCAGCACGGCGGTTACTGCGCTGGTGGGTACGGCGCCGAAAATTGCGGCCGCAGTGTTTGCCTTCCGCATTCTGGTTACCGGTCTGGGCGCGCTGCACACCGATTGGGTGCCGATGCTGAATATGTTGGCGTTGGCTTCGCTCTTGGTGGGCAACCTGGCTGCCGTGATGCAGACTAATACCAAACGTATGCTGGCCTATTCCACGGTATCGCATATGGGCTTTGTGCTGCTGGCGTTTATGGGCGGCCTTGAAGGCTTCAGTGCTGCGCTATATTACGCGCTCACTTATGCGCTGATGGCGCTCACCGGCTTCGGCGTACTGATGCTGCTCTCGCGCGAAGGGCGCGACTGCGAGGAAATCGCTGATTTGGCAGGCTTGAACCAACGCCATCCTTGGTATGCTTTCCTGATGCTGCTGGTGATGTTCAGCATGGCCGGCATTCCGCCGCTGGCCGGTTTCTATGCCAAATTCAGCGTGTTGAAAGCATTGGTTGGACAAGGTTTTGTGTGGCCGGCAGTGTTTGCGGTGGTGATGTCGCTGATTGGCGCGTTCTACTACCTGCGCGTGGTGAAAGTGATGTATATGGACGAAGCCGTAGAGCCGGCACAAGCCCCGGTTATGTGTGTAGGGGGCAGGGTGCTGCTTTCTGCCTGCGCCTTGGCTTTGCTCCTGTTCGGCCTGATGCCGAGCCTGCTGATGGATTGGTGCATATATGCGCTGGGAAAAACCTTCTAAATCAACACTGGGCAGGGCAGAGCGATGACTGCGGCTATGTATCTGCTGTTGCTGGTGGTCTTGGTGTGCGCCAACCTGCCGTTTGTTACGCAGCGCTGGTTTGGCCTTAAAAGGTTACCTGAAAAACGCTTTATCCACCATTTGCCGGAGCTGCTGGCCGGTTTTGCCTTTGTGGCTTTGCTGGCCTATATGCTGGAGGCACAGGCCGGTAGCGTGCACCGCCAGCATTGGCAGTTTTATGTGGCGGTGGTGTGCCTTTATTTAGTGTTTGCCTTTCCCGGCTTCGTACTGCGCTATTTTTGGCACGGCCGTAACCGCGAATAGAGCTGCCGGCTTCATGCAATAAGGCTACCTGAAAGAAATCCCTCGCTTTGGCAGGGTTTCAGGTAGCCTTAAATCATGCCACATCATTTTGTTTTAATTCCGCCTTTTCATCCTGAGGCACACTGCGTATAATGCCGCCTCCGCAAACCATCAGCCCCGCAATTACGGGACACCTGAAAGAAGAAACAAACCATGAAAAAAGTCTATATCCGCACCTTCGGCTGCCAAATGAACGAATACGACAGCGACAAAATGCTTGCTGTCCTCGCCGAAGAACACGGCGGCATCGAGCAGGTTGCCGAGCCGGACAACGCCGACATCATCCTCTTCAACACCTGCTCCGTGCGCGAAAAAGCGCAGGAAAAAGTGTTTTCCGACTTGGGCCGCATCAAACCCATCAAACAGAAAAATCCCAATGTGATCATCGGTGTGGCAGGCTGCGTCGCCTCGCAGGAGGGCGCAGCAATTATCGAGCGCGCGCCTTATGTGGACGTGGTATTCGGCCCGCAAACCCTACACCGCCTGCCCAAAATGATTGTGGATAAAGAAACCACCGGCCATTCGCAGGTGGATATTTCCTTCCCCGAAATCGAAAAATTTGATCACTTGCCGCCGGCCCGCGTGGACGGTGGCAGCGCGTTTATCTCCATCATGGAAGGCTGCTCCAAATATTGCAGCTTCTGCGTGGTGCCCTATACGCGCGGCGAAGAATTCTCCCGCCCGCTGGGCGACGTGCTCACCGAAATCGCCGGCCTGGCGCAGCAAGGCGTGAAGGAAATCAATTTGTTGGGGCAGAACGTGAACGCCTATCGCGGCGAAATGGACAACGGCGAAATCTGCGATTTTGCCACCCTGCTGCGCATCGTCCACGAAATTCCCGGCATCGAACGCCTGCGCTTTACCACCAGCCACCCGCGCGAATTTTCCGATGCCATCATCGAATGCTACCGCGACCTGCCCAAGCTGGTGTCGCACCTGCACTTGCCGATTCAGAGCGGCTCCGACCGTGTATTGAGTGCGATGAAGCGTGGCTACACCGCCTTGGAATATAAATCCATCATTCGCAAACTGCGCGCCATCCGCCCCGATTTGTGCCTGAGCAGCGACTTCATCGTCGGCTTCCCCGGCGAAACCGAGCGCGAGTTCGAGCAAACGCTGAAGCTGGTGAAAGACATCGCCTTCGATTTGAGCTTCGTGTTTATTTACAGCCCGCGCCCCGGCACGCCCGCGGCCAACCTGCCCGACGACACGCCGCACGAAGAAAAAGTGCGCCGCCTCGAAGCCCTGAACGAAGTGATCGAAGCTGAAACCGCCCGCATCAACCAAACCATGATAGGCACCGTACAACGCTGTCTGGTCGAAGGCATCTCCAAAAAAGATCCCGACCAGCTCCAAGCCCGCACCGCCAACAACCGCGTGGTGAACTTTACCGGCGATGTGTCGCTCATCAATCAAATGGTAGAGATCGAAATCACCGAAGCCTTCACCTTCTCGTTACGCGGCGAGCTGGTGGAGTAAACAACAGGCTACCTGAAAATTTACCAGGAAGGATAAGCATGAAGAAAATCGCGATAACCGCGCTATTGGGTTTGTTGCTTGCCCCTGCCTATGCCGAAAATCAGCAGGGTTTCGACCGGGATGAAATCTATCAGCAGGTTCAGCTAACGAGCGAATATATTGAAAACGAGCTGAGCAATATCGTGCTGGCGAATTTGGCCGTGATGTCGCCCGAACAAGAGCGGCGGCTGAATACGAGTAAACAGGCAGAAAATGCGTTTAATCAAAGGGCTCGGCGCCAGCTCATGCAAACCTGGCCTGCCTATATGAATCGCTGTTATGCCGGCAATGCGGCTAGATTGTGTGCCTATCGCGATATGTATTTCCATCAGATATTTGAATTTGTTATGAAACAATCTGGCGATCGGCAGAGTGTTGTGCTGCTCAATGCGCAAACCCACGCCTGGATACGGCAGAACCCCCGATTGTCGGAGCAGGCGGCGGCTGAAATAACTGCGATAATCCGTGAGGCTAGTTTGTAAATCAGTGCGCTTCGGTATTTGCTTGCCACTGATTTGAGGTACATATTTTCAGGTAGCCTGTTAGCGTTTTAGGCGTACAATCACGCTTTTCGAGCATGTAGAAAGGGATGACATGATGAAATTCAAACCCGCCCTGTTGGCCGGTATCTTGGCGTTGGCTTGTGGCAGCGGTGCGGCAAAAACTATCGAAGTCAGCCAAGGGTACGGCCTCGATTTCCGCACTCAAACCTACACCCGCCAAAGCACCGTAGTAAACGGCCAAACCGTGGCCTATCGTGCTTATGAAAATATCGTGTATGTGGCTAATCCGGTCGACAGTGCTTATCAAACCATCAATATCTACATCCCCGAAGCCTATTTCAACGGTGGCAGCATCAACGGCTACACCGCGCAAACCGCGCCTATCTTCCTGCCCAACCAAATCGGCGGCTATATGCCGGCCAAAGCTGGTGTGCCGGGGAAGGGTGGTTTCGGCCCAAGCAAAGAAGGGCAGGTTGACGCCATGCAGGCTGCTTTGGCCAGAGGTTATGTGGTAGCCTCGCCCGGCGCGCGCGGCCGCACCGCCGCCACCGGTAAAGCGCCTGCCGCGATTGTTGATTTGAAAGCAGCCGTGCGTTACCTGCGTTTCAACGATGCGGTGATGGCCGGTGATGCCGAAAAAATCATCTCCAACGGTACCAGCGCGGGCGGGGCTTTATCTGTGTTGCTTGGTGCCAGCGGTAATCAGGCCGACTACGAGCCCTATCTGCAACAGCTTGGTGCCGCTCCGGCCAAAGACCATATTTTTGCCGTTTCCGCCTATTGCCCGATTTCCATTTTAGATCATGCTGATGCTGCCTATGAATGGCAGTTTAACGGCGTGAATGACTACCAAAAAATGGATATTTCGATGATCGATTACCACGTTGAACGTAAATTGGTAAACGGTACGCTCACCAATGAGCAAATCCAAATTTCAGGTAGCCTTAAAGCCCAATTCCCAGCCTATGTGAACAGCCTGCGCCTGCGTGATTTGCAAGGCCGGGCACTGCGGTTAGATGCGCAGGGCAACGGCAGCTTCAAAAACTATGTTGTCTCCTTCCTGCGCCGTTCAGCCCAAAGCCAGCTGGATGCAGGCAAAGACTTGAGCAACCGCAACTGGCTCACTATCCGCAACGGCAAAGTGAGTGCCGTGGACTTTGCCGCCTATGCCCGCGCCACCGGCCGCCAGAAAACCCCGCCTGCTTTCGATGCGCTGGATTTGAGCAGCGGCGAAAACCAACTGTTTGGCACCGCCACCACCAACAAACAGCACTTCACCGCCTTCTCCTACCAACACCGCGCCAATGCGCAAGCCACCTTGGCCGACCCGCAGACAGTGAAGCTGATGAACCCGATGCACTACATTAGCCGCCACACCACACCACAGCATTGGCGTATCCGCGTTGGCACGGCCGATAGCGATACCTCGCTGGCCATAGCCGCCATCCTCACTGCCAAGCTGCAAAACAGCGGCAAACGGGTGGATTTCGCCCTGCCGTGGGATGTACCGCACAGCGGCGATTACGACTTAGATGAACTGTTTGATTGGATGGATAAAACCGTACGCCAGCCGCGCGGTTAACTACTGGGCTATCTGAAAAATGTTCGGCAGACGTTTTCAGGTAGCCTTTATAACTCGTCAAACACAAAGCAAAAGAGACGGAGGCTACCTGAAAGTGATGAAGCAGATGATGGCGGCGGCATTATTGCTATGCTTGCTTGCGCCGGCTTATGCGAAGGATACCGAACGGCTTGATCAGTTGGTGTTTGCCCGGCAGGCACGGATGGCCACCCAATATTTGGGTGATCAAGCATCCAGCCTGGTAGTGGATCATGTTCTTGCCATGACGCCGGAGCAGCAGAGAGAGTTCGACCGGCTGCTTGCGGACAAACAGCAGGCGACCCGCTGGGAGAGCGAAATTCGCGGGCGGGTAATGCGGCAGTTTGTTGGCTATATTGTGCAATGCTATGCGGAAAATCAAGCAGATTTATGCGCTTATCGCGATATTGCCGGACGGATCCTCATGCGACAAACGCTGGAGCAGTCAAACGACAAACAGCCGATTATGCCGCTACACGAGCAAACACAATCTTGGATAACCGGCCACCCCCGGCAGGCTGCCGAAGCAGAACAGATTGCCGAATGGATGGCGCGGTTAGCCTTGCTTCCCGGCAGCAAAGATCGATAGCAGATAGTTTTCAGGTAGCCTTCCGCAGGCAACCCTTGAGGCTACCTGAAAATAAAACCGGAGCTTAATCCTGCAAGAACCCTTTATCTCAACCCTTTTTCCCAACCACACTTGAAGCATCATGCAATCCTTTCTAGACCGTTATTTCAAACTTTCCGAAAACCAAACCACCGTCCGCACCGAGCTGATGGCGGGGCTGACCACCTTCCTCACCATGTGCTACATCGTCGTGGTGAATCCGCACACCCTGTCGCAGGCGGGGATGGATTTTGGTGCGGTGTTCGTGGCTACCTGTATTTCCGCCGCCATCGGCTGCCTGATTATGGGCGCGCTGGCCAATTATCCGATTGCGCTGGCGCCCGGCATGGGGCTGAATGCCTATTTCACCTTCAGCGTGGTTAAAGGCATGGGCGTGCCGTGGCAGGTGGCGCTGGCGGCGGTGTTTGTGTCCGGCATCATCTTTATTTTGTTCAGCTTTTTGAGGGTGCGCGAAATGCTGGTGAACGCGCTGCCGATGAGCTTGAAAATGGCGATTGCCGCCGGCATAGGCCTGTTTTTGGCGCTGATTGCACTCAAAGGCTCGGGCGTGGTGGTGGGCAATGAGGCCACGTTGGTGCATATGGGCGAATTCCGCCTGCCGGTGGAAGGGCAGCCGGGCGTGTACACGCCGAACTGGCCGATGCTATTGGCGTTGCTGGGCTTTTTCATCATCGTGGTGCTGGATTATTTCCGCGTGCGCGGCGCCATCATCATCGGCATTTTGGGCGTTACCCTGCTGGCGGTGCCGCTGGGGCTGACCCGCTTCGAGCGCGTGGTATCGGCTATTCCCAGCGTGGCGCCCACCTTTATGCAGATGGATTTCAACCATCTGTTTTCAGGTAGCCTGATTGCGGTGATTTTCGTATTTTTCCTGGTAGATTTGTTTGATAGCACCGGCACGCTGGTGGGCGTGGCGCACCGTGCTGGCCTGTTGGAAAACGGCAAGCTGCCGCGCCTGAAAAAAGCCCTGTTTGCCGATTCCGTGGCCATCGTGGCTGGGGCGGCGCTGGGTACTTCCTCCACCACGCCTTATGTGGAAAGCGCCTCCGGCGTGGCTGCGGGCGGCCGCACCGGGCTTACTGCCGTTACCGTGGGCGTACTGATGCTCGCCTGCCTGTGGTTTTCACCGCTGGCCGAAGCCGTGCCCGCCTTCGCCACCGCGCCCGCGCTGCTGTATATCGGCATCCACATGATGCGTTCGGCCACGGAAATCGACTGGAACGACATGACTGAAGCCGCACCTGCCTTCCTCACCATGGTGTTTATGCCTTTCTCCTATTCGATTGCCGACGGTATCGCCATGGGCTTCATCAGCTATGCCTTGGTGAAACTGTGTTGTGGCCGATCCCGCGATGTACCGCCCATGGTGTGGGGCGTGGCTGTGCTGTGGGTATTGAAATTCTGGTTCTTGGGCGCATAAGGCACGTTTGAATAGCAGAGAGAAAAAGGCTACCTGAAAGTTTTCAGGTAGCCTTTTGGTATGTGTGGCAGAAATGAGAATATGGTGCGGTTCAATTAGGAGTGGCCCAGATATTTGAAAAACGCAGCAAAATTCTGCGGAATATGGTTTGGCGGCAGCTTGTTGCGTCAGCTGCTATCCATGGCAGTGTAAAGGTGGAATATGGTTATACATGGTTGTCGGGTTAAATAAGCTTAAATATTCCCTAATTCTTTGCTAATTATAGATAAGTATAGTTCGATTTATCTGAATGATCTTGAGAGGGCTGGGCATGGAGTTTTTGCACGCGATCAACCAATCCTTGTTTCTGTTTATTAATGCCGATCATGATGACCATCCCGGCGCCATAGTGATTGCTTTGCTGATAGCGGAGTATTTAACCGCCATCACGCTGGCTGCGGTGGCGGTTTATTTGGTTTGGAAACATCGGCGTCGGCGAGTTGTTTGGCTGAATGTATTGTGCAGCCTGCTGTTAGGCATGGCGGCAACCTATCTGATCCGTAAAGGCTGGCATGTGCCGCGGCCGTTTGATATGCAGTTGGGCACTAATTTTTTGGCGCACAGCGTAACTTCATCTTTCCCCAGCAAACACATGACTTCGCTGGCTGCCCCGTTGATGAGCATGTGCCTGTTTGCCCCAACTCGGCTGGTGGGCGTGGCCGGTTTGATGGTGGCAATGAGCGTGGCGTGGTCGCGGGTGTATCTGGGCGTGCATTGGCCGCTGGATATGGCCGGGACGCTGCTGGTGGGTTTGCTGGCAGCTTTAACCGTAAAGTATGGCTTGCGCCCGTTGTGGATGCGCTGGCTTGATTCGGCGGATGGCCAGTTTGCCATTCAAGATAAAAAGGCTACCTGAAAACGTTGCGCCAAGAGAAATAGGCTACCTGAAAGGTTTAGCTCGATTGGAGCTATGCTTTCAGGTAGCCTATTTTTATTGAGCCTTATAGCCAATCCATTTAACTTCTGCGACAGCGTTGGCTCGCCTTGTATTGATTGCCATTTGATTAGCGATGGCCACACTTGTCCGAATCAATCATAACGGCGGCATTTAATATCGGAATCCTCGCAGAAAATTGCGTTTTGTTCAGCCTGGCAGGCGCGGCGGACCTGAGTGCGTGCGAGGCCTTCGTTGTGGCTGGTGGCTTCATAGGTTTTGCTAAACGGGGTAACGCTACACACATAAGCAGGATTGCGGCCTGTGCGGTGCTCAATGATGACTTCGCGAACATTGCCGTTGCGGGCAGATTGATTGCGTTCCAACACGGCAATGCGTGCTTCCAAATCGGCAATGCGCCGCTCCAGCGTACTAATGCGCGCGGCATCGTCGGCCGGCGCGGCATAGAGCTCAGTGGGCAGGGCTGAGAGGGCAAGCAGGAGGGGAAGTAGTTTTTTCATGAAAATCCTTGAGTTGAAATGGAAGTTGTATTTCAGGTAGCCTTTTCGGGGGGCGGGATGCTACCTGAAAAATGGAAAATAAAACAGAGCAGATGTGAATGAAAGGGTTGGGCGTTTGCCTAGTATGGGTGAGCAGATGCTCAGCTGGCTGGTTTTGCTCAAGCTTCAGTTCGGCAAACGGCGGCAGATGCTTTGTGCCATTTCTTGACCGATTTGGTCGTCGATTTGGGTTTGACGCATGGTGCTGGCATCGAGGCTGTCGATGCGCAGGACGATGGTTTTGGCCTGGCGATCACTATCGAGGATGGTGGCGATGCGGTGCTCTATGTTACGGAGCTCTGGATTGTTGCCGATGGTTTGGCGGGTAGCAGCATCATGCTGCGGGCGGGCACGGTTGCTGTTCCAGACGAGGATCAGGGTATCGTTGGATAGTTGCCAGGTGCCAGTGGCGCTTTGCTGGAAACGGAAGTCAAGGCCTTGGCGGCGGAAGGTATAGTCGCCAATACTGTTGGCGTAGTGTTGGGGCGGAGGGTGAGGCTGTCGGTAACGGTGGCATAGATGCTGGGGTATTCTGTGGTGCAACGCCATTGGCCGGCAAGTTGGGCTTCGTTGAGAGGCGCGGCATGAGCGGCGCTGATGGTAGCGGTGAGGATAAGGATGGGAGTGAGTTTTTTCATCATGGTTCTGGTGAAGATACGGTTGGTTTGCTGGGGGGGTGTGAGCGTATTATTGTTCAGCTTGATTTTATTGGTGTTGTATTTTCAGGTAGCCTCATTAGGAAGAGGCTACCTGAAAATTGTTGGCTTTAATGCCCTGTATGCTGCAACTTCTCTAGGGCGGCTTGTGCATCGTCATCGCCTTGGATAGCGGCTTTGGTATACCAGTATCGGGCTTGGGCATGATTTTTTGGCACGCCCAGACCCAGTTCGTAGATAGCACCTAGGTCGGATTGTGCCTGCGGGAGTCCTTGGACAGCAGCTTTTTCCAACCATATCCTAGTTTGGGTATAGTTTTTAGGCACACCGTTGCCTTCGTAATATAGCAGGCCGAGATCATATTGGGCAGTAGCGAAGCCTTGGAAAGCCGCTTTTTCATACCAGTAGCGTGCTTGCCGGTAGTTTTGAGGCACTCCCTGACCGAGTTTATATATATTGCCTAGGAAGGTTTGTGCCTCGGGCAGATTTTGAGCAGCGGCTTTTTCAAACCATATGCGTGCCTGAGTATAGTTTTGCGTTACCCCTTGGCCTTCATAATACATGGCGCCAAGATTGTTTTGTGCATCTGGGTGGTTTTGGGCAGCGGCTTTTTCAAACCACATACGTGCTTGGGTATAGTCTTGTGGAACCCCATGGCCGTTGTCGTAGAGCAAGCCTAGGTAGTATTGTCCATCGGCATGGTTTTGGGCAGCGGCTTTTTCAAACCACATGCGTGCTTGGGCATAGTCTTGTGGAACCCCGTGGCCTGCGTAATACATTATGCCGAGGCTGTTTTGTGCTTCGGGGTGGTTTTGAGCAGCAGCTTTTTCATACCAATAGTGGGCTTGAGCATAATCTTGCTCGACCCCTTCGCCATTGTTGTAGAGTACGCCTAGGCTGTATTGTCCGTCGACATTATTTTGGGCTGCAGCTTTTTCAATCCAGATCTTTGCTTGGGTATAGTTTTGATTCACGCCTCTGCCGTTGTAATACAGCATACCAAGGTTGATTTGTGCATCAGCATTGCCTTGTGCGGCAGCTTTTTCAAACCATGTACGGGCTTGGGCGTAATCTTGTTTTACACCGTATCCCTGCATATAAAGTAGTCCGAGCATGTTTTGGCCGTCGGAATTGCCTTGCGCGGCGGCCTTGCCGTACCAAAGGTGTGCCTGTCGGTAGCTTTGCGGAACGCCTTGGCCGGATTCGTACAGGTCGCCGAGGGCAAACTGGGCTTGCGGCAGGCCTTGGTTGGCGGCTTTTTCCAGCCACGTTTTGGCTCGGGCATAGTCTTGCGGTACGCCCCTGCCTTCGTAATACATGAGGCCGAGGTTGTTTTGTGCGGCGGGCTCGTTTTGCGCGGCGGCTTTTTCGTACCAGGCGCGGGCTTGGACAAAATCTTGTTTCACTCCCCAGCCGTTGTCGTACAGGCTGCCGAGCAGGGTTTGGGCATCGGCCTGGTCTTGGGCAGCGGCCTTTTCCAGCCAGAATTTGGCTTGCTGGTAGTCTTGCGGCACGCCGAGGCCTTGGTAATACATCACGCCGAGCGAGGCTTGGCCTTCGGCATCACCTGCATTGGCGGAACGTTCAAACATAGCTTTGGCCTGGGCGTAGTCGGGAGGGCCTGCTTGGTCAGAAGCGTAGATATTGCCGAGCAGGTTTTGGAAGGCCGGGTTGTTTTCTGCACCGTATTCTTTGAGCAGCTCTTCGGCGCTCGGGCGGCTGCGTTGGCCGGTGTTTTGGGTAGTTTGGTTCGGCAGTATGTTTGGTTTGGCTGATGCTGGCGCAACGGCCAGGGCAGCAGAGAGGGCAAGTAGGATGGCAGTGAGTTTTAAGTGATTTGGGAGCATGACGTTTTCTTTACTAGTTTGGAGATGATGGCTTATTTTTCAGGTAGCCTGCTTCTTGCCACAGGCTACCTGAAACTTATGACTGCTGCCTTATACGCCTGCTAGGTTGCAGAGGTATTGCCATAAGAGCGGCACGGGGCGGCCGGTGGCACCTTTTTCTTTGCCGGATTTCCAGGCAGTGCCGGCGATGTCGAGGTGCGCCCAGGTTTGCTCTTGGGTGAAGTGGGCGAGGAAGGCGGCGGCGGTGAGGGTGCCGGCGGGGCGGCCGCCGATATTTTGCAGGTCGGCAAAGTTGGATTTGAGCTGCTCACTGTATTCTTCAAACAAGGGTAGCTGCCAGGCTTTGTCACCGCTTTGGCGGGCTGCTGCGAGCAGGCTGTCGGCCAGTTCCTGATTGTTGGCCACCAGGCCGCTGGCGGCGCTGCCCAGCGCGATGACGCAGGCGCCGGTGAGGGTGGCCACGTCGATGAGGGCGGCGGGCTTGAATTGGGCGGCATAGGTGAGGGCGTCGCACAGGATCAGGCGGCCTTCGGCATCGGTGTTGAGGATTTCGATGGTGGTGCCGTCCATGGCGGTTACGATGTCGCCGGGTTTGTTGGCGGCGGCATCGGGCATGTTTTCGCAGGCGGGGGCGACGGCGATGAGGTTGATGGGCAGTTTGGCGCGGGCGGCGGCAATGAAGGTGCCGATTACGCTGGCGGCGCCGCACATATCGAATTTCATTTCGTCCATTTCGGCACCGGGCTTGAGGGAAATGCCGCCGCTGTCGAAGGTTACGCCTTTGCCCACGAGTACGACGGGCGCAGCGTTCTTATCGGGCGCACCGAAATAAGAAAGCTCGATGAGGCGCGGCTCTTGGGCGCTGCCTTTGGCTACCGACCAGAATGATCCCATGTATTCGCGGATGTAGTTGGCACCGAGGATTTTGGCAGACGCACCGGCGGCTTGGGCTTCGGCGTGGGCGGTATTGGCCAAATAGGTGGGCGTACAGATGTTGCCGGCGGTGTTGCCGAGGTCTTTGCACAGATTGATGCCGTGCAGCAGGGCTTGGGCGCGGCTGAGTGCATCTTGGGCGGATTGGTCGGCTGCGGGAGCATAGAAATCAGCCTGTTGCAGGGCGGCGGGTTTGGCAGTTTTTTTGAAGCGGTCGAAACGGTATACGGCTTCGCCCAGCGCGATAGTGAGTACATTGAGAGCGTTGGCCAATTCGGCGGCGGAGAAGGCGCTTAAGTCGATGGCAAGCACGGGCTGTTTCTGTGCCCAACCGGCGGCATGGCGGAAGGCTTTGGCCAGCGTATCGCGCCCCGTGTTGTCGAGTTTGAGTACGGCGGTGTCGGCCAAGCTGCCGTTGGCGGGCGTGCGGGCGACGGCGAAGGGTTCGCTTTCGGTGAGCGTGCCGTAGAGCAGGGCGGCGGTTTCATCGGCCGGGGCGGCGGTGCACAAAAACAGGCGGGCAGCTTGGCCGACGGGCAGGGCGGCGGAGTGGAGATGGAATTGCATGTTGGTCCTTGGGTTGATTAGGGTGGAAAACGGGTGGCATTTTATCGCTTGGCGCGGGGGAAAGGCTACCTGAAAATAAATGGGTGCAAAACAAAAGAACAGGCTACCTGAAAAATTTCAGGTAGCCTGTTTATGATGCAGCGATAAAGGCTTACATCACTTCTAGCGTGTCGATGCCCAAGAGGCTGAGGCCGGTTTGCAGGGTTTGGCCGGTGAGGGCCGCCAGCTGCAGGCGGGTGTTGCGGACGCTGCCTTCGGCTTTGAGGATGGGGCAGGCTTCGTAGAAGCGGGAGAACAGGCTGGCCACTTGGTAGAGGTAGGCGGCGAGATAGTGCGGGTAGGAACTATCGGCCACGGTTTGCAGCACGTCTTCAAACTTCAAAAGCTCGGCGGCAAGCTGGCATTCCAGGGGTTCGGTGAATACAGGTTGTTCGGTTCGGCTCCATTCGCCGGCTTTTTTCAACACGCTTTGCACGCGGGTGTAGGCGTATTGCAAATAGGGGGCGGTGTTGCCTTCGAAGGAGAGCATGTTGTCCCAATCGAAGATGTAGTCGCTGGTGCGGTTTTTGCTCAAATCGGCGTATTTGACGGCGCCGATGCCCACGCTGCGGCCGATTTGGGCGGCGGTGGCATCGTCCAGCTCAGGGTTTTTCTCTTTCACCAGGGCGGTGGCGCGCTCTACGGCTTCATCGAGCAGTTCAACCAGCTTCACGGTGTCGCCGCTGCGGGTTTTGAAGGGCTTGCCGTCTTTGCCCATCATAGTGCCGAAGCCGATGAATTCGGCTTTCACGTTTTCCGGCAGGTAGCCTGCCAGGCGGGAAGTGGCAAAGAGTTGGCCGAAATGCAGGCCTTGGCGGTGGTCGACCACATAAAGCAGGCGGTTGCCTTTGAGCCGGCCAACGTAATCGCGGATGCAGGCCAAATCGGTGGTGGAATAGAGGAAGCCACCGCCTTTTTTCTGCACAATGTAGGCGGCAGGTTCGCCTTCTTTGTTTTTGAATTCGTCAAGGAAAACCACTTTCGCGCCGTCGTCTTCCACGGCTAGGCCTTTGGCGATTAAGTCGTTCACCACGGGTTGCAGGTCGTCGTTGTATTTGGATTCGCCGGCCACGTCTTCGCGGGTGAGCAGCAAGCCGAGTTTGGCATACACTTTTTCGGCATGTTGCAGCGATATTTCCACAAACTGCCGCCACAGGGCGAGCACGGCTTCGTCGCCACTTTGCAGTTTCACCACGTATTCGCGCGCGGTGTCGGCAAAGGCCGGGTCTTCGTCGAAACGCACTTTGGCGTTGCGGTAGAACTGCTCTAAGTCTGCCAGTTCAAAATGTTCGTTTTGCGCCTGCTGCTCCACCAAATAGGCCACTAACATGCCGAATTGGGTACCCCAGTCGCCCACATGGTTTTGCGCGATGACACGGTGCCCGAGGAAGGAATGGACGCGGTTTAAGCTGTCGCCGATGATACTGGAGCGCAGGTGGCCGACGTGCATTTCTTTAGCCAGATTGGGCGAGGAGTAGTCGATGATGATGGTTTGCGGTGCGGCGGCCTGTGCCACGCCGAGGCGGCTGCTTTGCAGGGCGGCGTGCACTTGCTTGGCCAAAAACTGCGGGTTCAGGCGCAGATTGATGAAGCCGGGGCCGGCCACTTCGGCGGAGGCAATCAGCTCGCTGTTGGCCAGCGCGTCGGCCACTTTCTGCGCCAGCTCGCGCGGGTTTTGTTTGCGCTGTTTGGCAGCACCCATCACGCCGTTAATTTGGAAATCGCCGAATTCGGGATTTTTAGCCGGCTGCAACACTACCGGCGCGCCTTCGATACTGGCAGTGGCAAAGGCTTGTTCGGCTTCGCGGTTGAGGAGATGAGATAAGTTCATGATGTTTTCAGTTTCGGTAGATAAACAATAAAAATCTGTAATTTAGCTTCGGATTAAGCGCTGCACGGCAGCAGCAGCCAGCAGGGTGGCGGTGATGCCGCATATGGTGTGTAGCGACAGAATCAGGCCGGCATGCAGCCAGTCTTTGTGCAGCAGGCGGTCGGACACCTCGCTGGAAAGCGCGGAAAAGGTGGTGAGACTGCCGAGAAAACCCACAGTTAGTGCATTTTGCAGCGGCTGGGTAAGCGGCTTGCCGACTAACAGCAAGCCCAATATTATGCCGGCCAGCAGGCAGCCGAGCAGGTTGGCCAGCCAAGTGCCGAAAGCAAATTGGGCAAATAGAGGGTTGAAACGTAAACCCAGCTGCCAGCGCAATAAGGCGCCGAGAGCGGCGCCGATAGCAATCAGGGCTGGCGGGCTGTAAAGCGACGGGTTCATTTTTCAGGTAGCCTCTTGGCGGCAGGAGGATGGTATGGCTGTGCCGCACTGAACGGGTAGCTGTTTGTTTTTATGCCGATTTAATTTTTCAGGTAGCCTCAAAGCGCTTCAATCAGCTGCAGCACCATTTGGGCTGAATGCACGGAAGCGGTTTTCAAAAAGGTTTCAAAGCTGGTATCGGCTTCTTCGTCGGCGAGGTCGGAAATGGCGCGGATCACCACAAACGGCACGCCGAAGCGGTGGCAGCTTTGGGCGATGGCGGCAGCTTCCATTTCCACTGCCTGCACATCGATAAAATGACGGCGCACTTCAGCCACGGATTCGTTGCTGTGCACGAACTGATCGCCACTCACGATTAAACCACGGTGCACGGCAGCGTGCTCGAATACGGCGGCAGCTTTTTCGGCAGCGGCGCATAGGGCAGAATCGGACTCGAAGCGTGCAGGCATACGTGGTACATGACCGATGGCATAGCCGAAGGCGGTAACGTCCACATCGTGATGCGCGGTTTGCGTGCCGATTACTACATCGCCCACTTTTAGTTCGCCACCCAAGCCGCCGGCGCTGCCGGTGTTGATGACGAAATCGGGTTGGTGGCGTTGTAACACCAGGGCGGTGCTGAGCGCGGCATTCACTTTGCCGATGCCGCTTAAGGCCAATACGACGTTTTTACCGGCGTATTCACCGCGATAAATTTCGAAATCGGCCACATGCTCATTGCGCAGATTTTGTAGATTTTCTTTGAGCAGCTCGATTTCAGGCGGCATGGCGCCGATGAGTGCAATGGTTTGGGACATGATTGGACTCTTTCAAACCGCCCGCGTAGGCAATGGATGCGGGTGGCGTATGAATAAGCAAAACGCACTGCCTGTAAGCAACAGCCAGTGCGCTGAGGATGCCTGTTTATTGCTCGGCGTCGGCGGCAGGTTTCTGCTCGGCGGGCGGCTGCAGGCTCACGGCGCGTGCCGGAACAATGGTGGAAATCGCGTGTTTGTACACCATTTGTGTTACCGAGGTGTTGCGCAGCAACACCACATATTGGTCAAACGACTCTACCTGTCCTTGTAGTTTGATACCGTTCACCAAATAAATGGATACCGGCACATGTTCTTTGCGCAGTGCGTTTAAAAAAGGATCTTGTAACATTTGTCCTTTAGTTGCCATAGTTTATTTTACTCCGATTATTTTTGTTCAAACTTTTTCAGGTAGCCTTCTCCTGGCGGGATACTTCCCGTACAGGGTGGGTGAAAACTGAAAAAAGATGGCGAATTGTAGCCGTTTGGCGCAGCTTTTTCCAACTTTTTTACGCAAGCTATCGATGAGTAAAGTTCTTTTTATGAGGCAGGTCAAACCGTGTGTACGGCTGGCTTACTTTGGCAGGATTATTTATAAGCGTTGTAATTTCGTTGCTCTTGTATAATCGGGTAGTTAACACGATACGTATAAAGGGAAATTAAGATGGGCATTAAACATTGGCCAGAAAACGAGCGGCCGCGCGAGAAACTGTTGCATCGCGGTGCGGGAGCATTAAGCGATGCGGAACTGTTGGCCATCCTGTTGCGGGTAGGCACGCAGGGGATGAGTGCGGTGGATTTGGCGCGTTATCTGTTACAGGAATTTGGCTCACTCAACCGACTGCTTTCCGCACCTGCCGCCGAACTGACGATGCACAAGGGCATGGGCGAGGCGGCGTATTGCCAGTTTGCCGTGGTACGAGAAATCGGCCGGCGCTTGTTGGCCGAGGAAATGCGCGATACACCCGCTTTCAATTCACCCGATGCGGTGGCCAATTATCTGGTGCTGCAACTGGCGCACGAGCCGGTGGAAGTGAGCGTGGCGATGCTGTTGAGCAGCAGTCATAAGTTGATTGCATTTCAGGAGCTGTCGCGCGGCACGGTGGCGGAAAACACGGTGTATATCCGCGAAGTGGCGAAGCTGGCTCTGCGCTATCATGCCGCTTCGCTGATTATCGCGCACAACCATCCCGGTGGCTCGACTGAGCCTTCGTCAGCAGATTTAGCCTTCACCCGACGATTGCAACAGGCATTGGCGCTGTTGGATGTACGGCTATTGGATCACTTTATCGTGGCGGGCAATCGAGCGGTGTCGTTTGCCGCAAACGGGTGGATGCGGGAGTTGGCAGAGGATGTGGGAGATTGAGGTAATTATTTTATTTTTATCTATAAAATGTAGTGCAGCGGAGTTGCTGTAAGGTTTCAGGTAGCCTATTGTGCATCAGAGGCTACCTGAAAATTCTGCGCCATCTTACCTGCTGCATTACGGCCACAACCATGCCCATATGCGGCGGCCTTCGCTTTGCAGCAACAGATAGGTACGCACGGCGGCGGCGGTGTGCATGCATTCCACGCCGATGCCGCTTGCCGCGGCGGCAATGCGCGGGTGTAAAAACTGTTGCCGCTCGCCGGTGCCGATGAGGATTACTTCGGGCCGGCTTGCAGCGGCGAGGGCTAGGTCTGCAGCTTGCAGTTCGGCTGCGGAGTGAAGGTTGACGGTTTGCACGCCGCCGCCGCCGTCAAGCAATACGGCTTGGCGGTAGGTGTGGCCGTCGATTTCTATTTGGCCGGGCTGATAGTGATCGATGTGGCAGGCGGAGGTGGGCTGGTGTTCTTGAATCAGCATAATTTGTTTGTGTTTGAATGGGTTGGAGGCTACCTGAAAGCATAGGCTGCAAGGAGATTGAAACGCTTGGCTTCGAGGTGGTGTGGCTAAATGGGTAAGTGTTTCTATTAAAAGGTGTAAAAAGCGGGGTTTTCAGCTAAGATAGCGGCTTTCTGTCCGCTTTCGGATTTTATTTTACTGTTTATTAGCTTGGCCGCCCGCATGGCAGGCCGGCATGTTCAGAGCAAAACGGCAAATTGGCGCTTGGCGCAGCCGTAATCATAACAAGGAGTCAGCATGCAACCAATTAGAATTGGCATCTTGGGGATGGGTACCGTCGGTGGCGGTACGGCCAAATTATTGTCGGAAAACGCGCAGGAAATCACGCGCCGCCTGGGGCGCGAAGTGCGAATCAGCATGGCTGCCAGCCACAACACCGACCGCATCCGCAAACTATGTCCGAGTGATACGGTGGTATCGGACGATGTGTTTCAGGTAGCCCGCAGCGCGGATGTAGATATCGTGGTGGAGCTGATCGGCGGTACGGATACGGCACGCGAAGTGGTGTTGTGCGCCATCGAAAACGGCAAACATGTGGTAACCGCCAACAAAAAACTCTTGGCCGAATACGGCAACGAAATTTTCGCGCTGGCGGCGGAAAAAAATGTGATGGTGATGTTTGAAGCGGCGGTGGCCGGCGGCATCCCGATCATCAAAGCCCTGCGCGAAGGCCTGGCCGCCAACCGCATTAAATCGGTGGCCGGCATCATCAACGGCACCAGCAACTTCATCCTGAGCAATATGCGCTCCCACGGCAGCCCGTTTGCCGAAGTGCTCAAGCAGGCGCAGGAGCTGGGCTACGCCGAAGCCGACCCGACTTTCGACATCGAAGGCCACGATGCGGCGCACAAGTTGAGCATCATGTCGGCGCTGGCGTTCGGTACGCCGATTAATTTCCAACACTGCTACTTGGAAGGCATCAGCAAGCTGGAAAGCCAAGACATCCGCTATGCCGAAGAGCTGGGCTACCGCATCAAACTGCTGGGCATTACCCGTAAAACCGACGAGGGTATCGAACTGCGCGTACACCCCACGCTCGTGCCTGAATGCCGCCTGCTGGCGCAGGTGGAAGGTGTGATGAACGCTGTGCTGGTGCAATCCAATATGGTGGGCGAAACCCTGTATTACGGTGCCGGCGCCGGTGCCGCCCCCACTGCCAGCGCGGTGGTGGCCGACATCATCGATACCGCCCGCCTGATGCACGCCGCCAGCGAGCAGCGCGTACCGCCTTTGGCTTTCCGCTGCAATGAACAGCTGCCCGTGTTGCCAATCGATGAAATCACCAGCAGCTACTACCTGCGCGTATCGGCGCAAGACAAACCCGGCGTGGTGGCCAATATCGGCCGTATCCTTGCCGAGCAGGGCATCTCCATTGAAGCCTTGTTGCAAAAAGGCGTGATCAACCACGAAAACGCCGAAATCGTGATTCTCACTCATCAGTCTAAAGAAAAGCACATCAAGGCGGCTATCGCCCAAATCGAAGCGCTGGAGCACGTTTTCGAACCTGTGATGATGTTGCGCATGGAAAGCCTGCATGGCTGAGATTCAAACCGATGAAGCCGCACGCCGCAAACGCCGCCGCACCCTTATCGGCTGGCTGGCGGTAACGGCGGCGCTGGTGCTCGCTTTTGCCCTCGTGCCGCGTCTGTATGCTCCGGATAAGGACGACATCAGCCGCCGCATCGTGGAGGCCTGCATCCAAAACATGCCTGCCGTGCCGCAATGGCAGGCCGACTTGGCCAAACATGGCCTTGCCGGCCAAAGTGAGCGCGTGCTCGAACCCTACTGCCGCTGCCTGTGGGAAGAGCCGGTACAAAAACTCAGCACGGAAGATCTCCGCAGCCTGCCCAAACTCTCGCCGCAACAACAGCTGGACAAACTCGGCGGCAGCGAAGCCTTCCTGCAACGGCAAGAACAGTGCTTGGCCGCACAGGTTGGGCATTAAGCATCAAGTGTTTGGCTAAATCGAAGGCTATCTATTGCTGATACAAGATTAAAGGCTACCTGAAAACTTCGTTGAAGTGACGTTTCAGGTAGCCTTTTGTTGAGTTTGGATAATGAATGGCAAGGGTAGCGTTATTTGCCGCTGTTGTCGGCGAACAGATCTGGTTCGAATAAATCTGGCTGGTTTTCGCTTTGGTGGCAGTCGATATGGATGTCTTCTATTACTGTGCAGCAGCAGGTGAGGATTTCGTTGGGCAGAATCAGAGCCAGCGGGCACTCTCGATATGTAACGCTGCCGGATAGGAGTTTAACGCGACAGGAGCCGCAATAGCCGCTGCGGCATTGGTATTCGACTGCGTGGCCGGTACGCTCCAAAGCTTCGAGTAGGGTTTCACCTTCCTGCAGGGTGAAGCGGGTGCTGTGGGTGGTGATCTGGGGCATGGGCGTTTGGTGCGGTGTTTGGTTCTGTATGGTGAAAATTTCAGGTAGCCTTTATGCACTGGCAGGCATAAAGGCTACCTGAAATGGTTTGGCTAGGCCAAAGCTGGGTTTTTCTAAGATCAAGGCTGGCTTGCGGTTTGCTTCAGGATGTAGAGGTTGGCCAGTTCGCCTTCCACTTGTTTGCCGTCGGCATCCAGCGCCCAAATCTGGCCATTACCAATTTGGTAGAGTCGCTCGCCGCCGGCTTTGTCGAGCTGGAATATTTCTTGCGGTTTGCGCCAAGTGAAGCGGCCGGCTGTTTCTTCGGTAAACGGCTGGCGCTGCTTGTAAGTTTCGGTGAGTTGGTAGCTGCCGTCGTCTTTTAATACCAAGGTGGTTTCGATACCTTCGCAAGAGGCGCATGGCAGCATGCCATAGTAGCGGCCACTCCATTGGGCGGCAGGTTGTGCAGCAGTGGAAGCGGCCGATGCGTCAGGTTCAGCAGCAGGCTGGGAGACAGCAATTGTGGACGCAGCTACCGGGGTGGAGGCTGGCGTAGTAGTCTCTTGCGGGGCACAGGCGGCCAGTAGCAACAGGGCAGGGAGGTAGGCTAGAGGTTTCATGGGCTGTCCTTGGTTTGGCGGGGAGGCATGATTGTAGGAAAAAGCTATACTGCTTGGTGCAGCCGATCACCTATCTGGTAATTTGCCAGCTGCCGTTACGTTTAGTAATCAGGATAGAGTAGGTTTCTTCTGGCGGAGTGTCATATGAGGATGGACCAGCAAATTGTTGAATCTCACAGGAATATATGCCTTGCTTAATTTTCCCGCCAGCGATACGGATGCAGGGTGTGCCGGTGGCTAGGTGTTTGCGTTGTCCTTCGAGATTTGGCTTATCTTTATTGGCTAAACTGAGCACGATTTTAGGTGAAGGAGGTATAGCGGTAATATCACCGGTGCTCAGATAGTTGTATGAAGTGTATGCGATGCCTCCTACTACAACCCAGCTCAGTATTCTCCCTAAATCCATGGCAGGTTATTACTCCTAATTCATTGTGTCAAAACTACTCCGGCTGCAACACCGAATAATCGTTGATTTCTGACATTTGCGGTGCAGCATCGGTCTGTTGGTTAGCCTCTGCTGCAGCCAGTTGTTTCTTCTCGGCCAGATACTGCCCGATTTGCCGCACCAATTCCTGCGTACCCTGATGGGCAAGTGCGCTGATTTCAAATAGGCGCGGGGTTTGCCAATTGAAGCCGGGCTCGCCGGGGGCGGGGTAATCCCAACCGACGGCTTCGAGGAATTCGGCTTTGCGTTCGGCAGCCTCTTCCGGCGTGAGCATATCTAGTTTGTTTAGTACTAACCAGCGCGGTTTACCGAACAGTTCGTCGTCGTATTTTTTCAGCTCGTTGATGATGGCCAGCGCTTCGGCGGCGGGGCTGACGGCTTCGTCGAACGGAGCCAAGTCTACCACATGCAGCAAGAGGCCGGTACGCGAAAGGTGTTTCAAAAAGCGGTGTCCCAGCCCGGCGCCTTCGGCCGCACCTTCAATCAGGCCGGGGATGTCGGCCATCACAAAGCTTTGGCCTTCGTCCACGCGCACCACGCCCAAGTTGGGGTGCAGCGTGGTGAAGGGGTAGTCGGCCACTTTGGGGCGGGCGGCAGACACGGCGCGGATCAGGGTGGATTTGCCGGCATTGGGCATGCCCAACAGGCCGACGTCGGCCAACACTTTCAATTCCAAAAGCAATCGGCGCGCCTCGCCGGGTTCGCCGGGCGTGGCCTGTTTGGGCGCGCGGTTGACCGAAGATTTGAAATGGATATTACCCAAGCCGCCTTTGCCGCCACGCGCCAGGCAAACACGCTGGCCGTGCCGCGTGAGGTCGGCCACGATTTCGCCAGTGTCAGCATCGCGGATTAGTGTGCCTACGGGCATTTGCAGCTCGATATCGTCGGCACCGGCGCCGTAGCGGTCGGAGCCGTGGCCTTTTTCGCCGTTTTGCGCTTGATAGCGTTTCACGAAACGGTATTCCACCAGCGTGTTTACGTTTTCGCTGGCTACGGCGAAAACGCTGCCGCCGCGCCCGCCGTCGCCGCCGTCGGGGCCGCCGCGCGGAACGTATTTTTCGCGGCGGAAGCTGACTGCGCCGTTGCCGCCGCGCCCGGCGGCAACTTCGATTTTGGCTTCGTCGATAAATTTCATTTGTGTGCTTTCCGTTTTCAGGTAGCCTCTTTGGGGTTACCTGAAAATCTTAATTCGTTATTGGGATGATGCTTGCGGCCGGAATTGGTGTGGCTGTGCGCCAAATTTTAGTTTAATCCGCCGAGCAAATAGGCACATTATAAAGGACTGGCGCAAAGGCTACCTGAAAATTTGTAAGCTGCTTTCAGGTAGCCTCTGCCAGCCTTACACGGCCAGCATCACATATTTGGTTTCCAAATATTCTTCCAGCCCGTATTTGCCGCCTTCGCGGCCGATGCCCGACTGCTTTACGCCGCCGAAGGGAGCGGCCTCGTTGGAAATCATGCCGGTGTTGATGCCGACCATGCCGTATTCCAAGCCTTCCATCATGCGCGTGGCCGTGCCGAGGCTGCGGGTGTAGCAATAGGCGGCCAGGCCGTATTCGGTGGCATTGGCCTGTTGCAACACGTCTGCTTCGTTCTCGAAACGGAACACGGGGGCGAGCGGGCCGAAGGTTTCTTCGCGCGCCACTTTCATGCCGGCATGGGCGTGGCGGATGACGGTGGGCTGGAAGAAGAGTTCGCCTGCCGGATGCCGCGCGCCGCCAGCTGCCACTTCGCCGCCGTGGGCGAGCGCGTCGGCCAGGTGTTCTTCCACTTTGGCCAGCGCGGCTTCATCAATCAGCGGGCCGCATTCTGTGCCGATTTCCAAGCCGTTGCCCACTTTCAGGTAGCCTGCTGCTTGGGCGAATTTGCGCACAAATTCGTCATACACGCCGCTTTGCACATAAATGCGGTTGGCGCACACGCAGGTTTGGCCTGCGTTGCGGAATTTGCAGGCAATCGCGCCGGAGACGGCGGCTTCAAGATCGGCATCGTCGAACACGATAAACGGTGCATTACCGCCCAGCTCCATAGAGGTTTTTTTGATGCTGGAAGCGCATTGCGCCTGCAGCTGGCGGCCGACGGCGGTGGAGCCGGTGAAGCTGAATTTTTTTACGGTATCGCTTTCGGTGAGCACACGGCCGATTTCGCGCGACGAGCCGGTGATCACGTTGAACACGCCCGCCGGAATGCCGGCGCGTTCGGCTAGGGCGGCAATAGCCAGCGCGGAAAACGGCGTTTGCGAAGCGGGGCGGATGATGAAGGTGCAGCCGGCAGCCAGCGCGGGCGCGGCTTTGCGCGTGATCATGGCGTTGGGGAAGTTCCACGGCGTAATCGCGGCACACACGCCGATAGGCTGCTTGAGCACCACAATACGCTTGTCGGGCGCGGGGCCGGGGATGGTGTCGCCATACACGCGTTTGGCCTCTTCGGCATACCATTCGATGTAGGACGCGCCGTAGGCAATTTCGCCGCGTGCTTCGGCCAGCGGCTTGCCTTGCTCCAGCGTGAGCAGGGTGGCGAGTTCTTCTTGCGCTTCCATCATCAGATCAAACCAGCGGCGCAGGATTTGGCTGCGCTGTTTGGCCGTGAGCGCGCGCCAGGCGGGCAGCGCGGCCTGGGCAGCGGCCACGGCGCGTTCGGCTTCCGACGCGCCCATATCCGGCACGCTGCCGATGGTTTCGCCGGTGGCGGGGTTGGATACGGCAATAGTGCGGCCGCTATCGGCATCAAGCCATTGGCCGTTGATGTAGCACCGGGTGCGCAGGAGGGCGGGGTCTTTTAACTGGGTCATGGGAAGGGCTCTTTAGAGGCTACCTGAAAATATGGGTAGGTGGGCGGTTGGACAGGATGCTGGTTTGCGGCTGTATTTTAGCTTGGTGGGAAAGTGCTTTGTTCGTTTTCAGGTAGCCTTTGGCTTATTCGGTTTGTCCGTTTTGCCAAAGGTTTTTCAGCAGTTCGCTCATTTTGTCGGAGTTTTCGGCGCGGCGGGCGGCTTCTTCGGCGGCGTGGGTGGCGGCTTTGGCGGTGTCCCATTCGGCGGGGTTTGCATCGGTCAGGATGCGGTTGGTTTTGTAGACGTGTTTGCTGTCTTTAGAAAAAGTGTCGTGCAGGTGTTGCCAAGTGGCGGCATCGGCGCGGGGGAGTTTGCGTTCGCAGTAATAGACGTGTTTGGCGTCGTGAGAAAAGCTGTGTTTGCCAGCCTCGCCCGCTGCTTCGCGCCAGGTTTGCGGGTCGCTGCCTTTCAGGGGTTTGCCGTCGAAGAAGACGGTGTCGCCGTCGGCGGCGTAGAGGCCGTGAAGCAGGCGGAGTGCCAGGGGATTGGCGGATTGGATTTTGCTGCCGCCGTAGTAGGCTTGCGTGCGGTCGGCGGCGTAGCCTTCGCCGAGATGGCGGAAGGTGGCGGTATCGCTGCCTTTGAGCGGGCGCAGGGCGGTTTCGTATTCGCAATATATGGCATCGGCGTCACGCCAGTAGCCCTCGCCGAGATGGGTGAAGCTATCGCGCTGCACGGCGGAAAGCAGATCTGCGCCGTGGTAGACGTGGTTGCGGTCGCGGGCAATCAGGCAGCCCGGTTCGGCGAATACTTCGAAGGTGGCGGGGTCACAGCCGCGCAGTTTGCGGTAGGTACCGGTGCCGCCGAATTGGACGGTGTCGCCTTGGATGCGCCAGCTGTGTTCGGTTTCGTTGAGTTGGGAGAGGGGAAGCCAGGTCATGGGTGTTTGCTTGAATCAGTGTAGGAGAACATTGGCTCGCTCCGCAGAAACTCTGCTTCGAATGCGCCGAAACATCGTTTCGGGCAGTTGTTTGGTGTGGCAGTGTCGGGCATTCATGCCCAAACTGTGTGCTTGAGAGACTACCTGAAAACCGATAATGCATGGGATGAGGCTACCTGAAAGCAATGATTCCCAGCTTTCAGGTAGCCTTTGCCTGTTTACTCCAGCTCCAGCACGGCGGAGGTGTATACATCTTGCACGTCGTCCAGCGCTTCCAGGGCGTCGATCAGGCGCTGCATTTTGGCGGCATCTTCGCCGGTGAGTACGGCTTCGTTTTGGGCACGCATGGTTACGTCGCCGTCTTCGGCTTTGAAGCCGGCGGTTTCGAGTGCGGCTTTGATGCCGGCCCAGTCGTTGGGGGCGGTGATGACTTCAAACGAGCCGTCGTCGTGGGCAACGACATCTTCAGCGCCGGCCTCGAGGGCGGCTTCCATCAGGGCGTCTTCTTCGGTGTCGGGGCCGAACAGGAGGTAGCCTTGGTGTTTGAAGTTGAAAGCCACGCAGCCGTCGGTGCCGAGGTTGCCGCCGTGTTTGCTGAAGGCATGGCGCACGTCGGCCACGGTGCGGGTTTTGTTGTCGGTGAGGCAGTCCACCATCAGGGCGGCGCCGCCGATGCCGTAGCCTTCGTAGCGCAGTTCGATGTATTCCACGCCTTCGAGGTTGCCGGTGCCTTTGTCGATGGCGCGCTGAACGTTGTCTTTGGGCATGTTGGCATCCCAGGCTTTGTCCATGGCCAGGCGCAGGCGGGGGTTGGAAGCGGGGTCGCCGCCGCCGAGGCGGGCGGCTACGGTGATTTCTTTGATCAGTTTGGTGAAGATTTTGCCGCGTTGGGCATCAACGCGGGCTTTTTTATGTTGGATATTCGCCCATTTGCTGTGGCCGGCCATATTGTTTCCTTATTTATCTGGTTGGGATGACAAAGCGCGATTTTAGCATTTTCAGGTAGCCTGTTGAACAGCGGGGCGGCAGATAGCGTGGATGGCGGATGAACACGCTTTTGCTGCAAGATGGCAGACCTACGATGCAGTGGAAGTTCGGCTTATTCGCTATAGTTTTTCAGGTAGCCTTTATTGGGAATAGAGGCTACCTGAAAAACGGATGGGCTTACTGCGGCGCTTCGCTAAACAACGGGTTGAAGCCGTTTAACTCCAGCGCTTGGGGGTAGTCGGGCATGGCGGCGTTTTCGGGCAGGATGTCGCGCAGCAGGCGGATGTGTTCCACTTGGCATTCGGCCATCAGGTCGAGGAAGTTTTGCACCACGGTGTCCACGGAGTCGGTAGGGGAGAGCTGCCATCGGAAGGTTTGCGGCACCAGGCCGTAGCTGTTGTCGGTGGCACTGAAGCTGAACACAATTTGCCCGCCTTCTTGGGCGGCCACGGCTACGCCGACGCGCGGGCTTTGCAGGCGCACGGCGCGGATGGCGTTGGCAGCGAATACATCCAGCGCCATGCGCTGGCGGGTGTGGCTGCCGTTGCGGATGGCCTCGAGCGGGGCGGCGGGGTCGAGCGGGTTGGCAAACAGGGTGAGGCCGGGTAGGGCGAAGCGTTCCTGCCAATACTGCATCAGGGGCAGGGCGGCCTGGCCGAGTTTGCCGGGGGCTTCGGGCGCGTTGTAGCCCAAGGCGTACACCACGTGCACGCTCTGCCCGGCGGGGATGGCGATTTCTGCAGCGCCGGTTTGCTCGGCGGCGAACTGTTCGGCGGCGGCATGGCTTTGTTTGGCGGCAAACCATTGCTCCAGCTTGATGCGGCTGATTTGCTCGGCGGTGAGCAGCGCGGGTAGCCACACGGTTTGCGCCAGATGGCGGGTGGGCTCGAATTCGGCCAGTTTGGCATTAAGTGCGGCGGCATCGAGGGCGGCGGGCAGGGCTACGGCCTGGTTGCAACCGGCAACGAGCACCACGGACAGGGCGAGCCAACCGGTTTCTTCGGCAGCGGCGGGGCGCAGGGTTTGCTCCATGGCCTGCCACAGGGCGCGGTAGACGGCATCGCTCGGCGCCATGCTCAGCGCCACGGAGAGGGAGGTGAGGTGGCGTGATTGCAGCATTTGGAAAATCAGGCTGTGCAGGGTGTCGCCGGAGAGTTTGCTTTGGGCGCGGGAGCGGTTGGCGGCCACGGCTTCGGCGTGCAGCAGCAGTTCGTTTTTTACCGGATCGGCGGGATAGGGGCGGGGGTCGGGGAGGAGATGGCTGTTCATAATGATGATGGTAAGGTTACAGGTTGGGTTGGTGTTGCAACATGTGCATGATAAGTCGGATAAGGGTGTCTTTTTGCGCGGGCGCGGATTCGGCCACCAATAGGGTGAGCGCGGCCAGGCCGGTATCGTTGATGACGGCGCGACCGTCTGCGCGGAACAGGCGGCGGTTTTGGTGTAGGAAATCAACAAACAGGAAGGCGCCGCTGCGCTTATTGCCATCGGCAAAGGGATGGTTTTTCACGATAAAGTAGAGCAGATGGGCGGCTTTGCTTTCGATGCTGGGGTAGGCGGGCGCGCCGAATACGCTTTGTGCGAGGTTGCCGAGAATGGCGGCCAAGCCGTCTTCGCGTTCGCAGGCAAACAGATCGCTGGCTTCGCCGCGGGCGATGAGTTCGGCTTTAAGTTGGCTCAGGGCGCGGCGTGCGGCTTCAGGCGTGGGCAGGCTGCCGCCGTTTTCACCCGCCGGCTCTTGTAGCAGGCCTTCATCATATTGCTGCAGCCAGAGGAAGGTGTGGGTGTAGCGGCTGACGATATCGACCAAGCCGCGGCCGGCTTCCAGTGTGAGGGCGTGCGAGGCGGCGGTGGTTTGAATCAGTTGCAAAGCATGTGCAAGCTCGTCGGCGTTTTGCTGCAGGCGTTGTTGGTTGAGCGCGTAGCCTTTGAGCAGGTAGTCTTTCAGGCGGGCGGTGGCCCAGCGGCGGAAGGCAATGCCTTGCGCTGATTTGATGCGGTAGCCTACGGAAATGATGGTTTCCAGGTCGTAGAAGGTAACGGGACGGTCGGCGGAAGCAATATGCATTTTTTGCATATTGCTTTTTTCGTTGATTTCTCCTTCGGCTATTGCGTTGTTTATGTGGCGGGAAATGACGGATTGGTTACGCCCGAACAGGGTAACCATCTGTGATTGCGACAGCCATACGGTGTCGGTGTCGAAGCGGACTTCAACTTGGGTTTGCCCGTCTGCGCTTTGGTAGATTTCGATGGGGTTGTTCATGTGTGTGTTGTATTGATGATTGGATGAAGGCTACCTGAAAAATGGAGTGGCGGTTTCAGGTAGCCTTTCGCCTAATCGGCCAGCGGGGCGAGCATTTGGGCAAAGGCCTGCTCAAACTGGGCGAGCCCGTCTTGCTGGAGTTTGGCAGCCAAGGCGTCGAGGTCGATGCCGAGGGCGGCGACTTCGTCCAGAATCGGCTGCGCGGGCGCAGCGGAGCGGGAAAGGGCATCGGCGGCGCGGCCGTGGTCGGTAAAGGCTTGCAGCACGGCATCGGGCAGGGTGTTGACGGTATGTGGGGCGATTAGGTTGTCCACATACAGGGTGTC
This sequence comes from Eikenella corrodens, assembly GCF_900187105.1. Classification (NCBI taxonomy): domain Bacteria; kingdom Pseudomonadati; phylum Pseudomonadota; class Betaproteobacteria; order Neisseriales; family Neisseriaceae; genus Eikenella; species Eikenella corrodens. Next base: position 21,402 of record NZ_LT906482.1, on the reverse strand, counting down.
GGGGTAGGCGGGGTTTTTCACGCCGGTGCTGGCCCAGAGCAGGCGGGCGGTGGGCACGGCATCGCTTGGCTGGCCGAAGAATTGCTGCCAATCCCGATAGGCAGCCTGCGCCAGGGCCAGCGCGGTTTTGCCTTGCAGGTGCGGCGGCAGCTGAGGATCGAGCGCGGTGTCGATACGGGAGATGAAAAAGCTGGCCACCAGCTGCGGCGCGACCTGGCCTGTGCGTTGCGCCAAGCCTTGTTGATAGGCTTGGTAGGCGCGTACGGTTTGGGCGCGGGAGAACAGCAGGGTGAGGTTGATGTTGATGCCGTCGGCTACCAAGACGGGCAGGGCGGCGAGGCCGGCATCGGTGGCGGGGATTTTAATCATGGCATTGGGGCGGCCGATCAAATTCCACAGGCGGCGCGCTTCGGCAATGGTGCCTTCGGTGTCGTGCGAGAGTGCGGGGTCGCATTCGAGGCTCACCAGCCCGCTGTTACCTTCTGCGGCAAACTGCGCGGCAAACACATCGCAGGCGGCCTGCACGTCGGCCACGGCCAAGGTTTCGTAGCGCGCTTTGGCAGAAAGCGGCTGCTGCTTTAATTGGGCGATTTCGGCTGTGTATAATGCATCGCCGGCCAGCGCTTGGCGGAAGATGGCCGGATTGGAGGTAACCCCGCTCACGCCGCTTTGCTGCAACTTAGCCAGCGTGCCGGAGCGCACGAGCGAACGGGAAAGGTTGTCGAGCCAAATTTGCTGGCCGAGCTGTTTGACTTCCTGCAAAATAGCCATATCTTGAGCCTCTGCTGAATGTGTAAATTTTGGAAATTACCTGATTCCGGCGGCCGCCGCAAGCCGGAATGAAGAAAGAAGAATGATGAGTGAACAACAATATCTCGCCCACGCCCGCGAAGTGCTGGCGATAGAAGCCGATGCGTTGCGCGCCCTGTCCGACTCGTTGGACGGCAGTTTTTCCCGCGCCTGCGAAGCCGTGCTGGCCTGCGAAGGCCGCGTGGTGGTGAGCGGTATCGGCAAGAGCGGGCACATCGGGCGCAAAATTGCCGCCACACTGGCCTCCACCGGCACGCCCGCCTTTTTTGTGCATCCGGCCGAAGCCGCGCACGGCGATTTGGGCATGATTGTGGACGGCGACGTGGTGCTGGCCATTTCCAACTCCGGCGAGAGCGACGAAATCGCCGTGATCCTGCCGGCGCTCAAGCGTAAAAACATCACGCTGATCGGTATGACCGGTCGCCCCGAATCCACGTTGGCGCGCCATGCCGACATCCACCTCACCGTGGCCGTGCCGCAGGAAGCCTGCCCGCTCGGCCTCGCGCCCACCAGCAGCACCACCGCTGCATTGGCTTTGGGCGACGCTCTGGCCGTGGCGCTGTTGCGTGCCCGTGCCTTTACGCCTGACGATTTCGCCCTCAGCCATCCTGCCGGCAGCCTGGGCAAACGCCTGCTGCTGCAAGTGGCAGATGTGATGCACTCAGGCGATGAATTGCCCGTGGTGCGTCTGGATACGCCTTTTGCCGACCTGATTGTGTGCATGAGCGAAAAAGGCTTGGGCATGGTGGCCGTGGCCGATGAGGCAGGCTACCTGAAAGGCATTTTTACCGACGGCGATTTGCGCCGTCTGTTCCAGCAGCAGCGCGATCTCTCCGGCCTCACCGCCCAAGCTGTGATGGGGGCGCATCCGAAAACCATCACGCCAAACCGCCTGGCTACCGAGGCGCTGAAAACCATGCAGCAAAACCGCGTGAACGGCTTGCCGGTGTGCGATGAAGCGGGCAGGCTGTTGGGCGCGCTGAATATGCACGATTTGCTCAAAGCGCGGATTGTGTAGGCGCGCCGGGTGGTTGCCGTAAAGGCTACCTGAAAACCGAAGCTAAGTTTTCAGGTAGCCTTTATCTTTGGAAAAATTAGATGAAACAACAAACTATTTCTTATGCTGCGCCGCTGTTGGTGTTGGGCTGCGTGGTGTTTGGGCTGGGTAGCCTGATTGTGAAATTTGTGCAGGTGGGCTCGTATGCGGTGGCATTTTGGCGGCTGGCGGTGGCGGCAGTGGTGTTTTGGCTGCTGATGCGCCATTTTGGGCAGAAGTTGCCGCAGAGCCGCCGGGCGTTGCGCTTTGCTGCGTTGGCGGGGGTGTTCCTGGCTGTCGATTTGGCGCTGTGGCACGAGAGCATCCATGCGGTGGGGCCGGGTATTTCCACGCTGCTCAACAGCTTGCAGATTTTTTTCTTATCGGCCATCGGCGTGATTTTTTACGGTGAACGCTTGGGTAAGTTGCAGCTGGCAAGCCTGCTGCTGGCAGTAGCCGGAGTAGCGCTTATCGGCAGCCCGGAGTTCGGGCACAACGGCCGGGCGGTGTGGGGGTTTGTAAGCGGTACGGCTTCGGGGGCGATGCTGGCGCTATCGATGGTGTTTGTGTGCAAAACGCATGAGGCAGAGCGGGTGGCGCTGTTTCCGATGATGATGGTGCTCAGCGCGGGCGGGGCGCTGGCATTGGTGGTGCCGGCGCTATTGCTCGACAGTGGGGCGCTGTATCCGGCCAGCTGGCGCGATGTGGGGCTGGTGCTGGTGTATGGTGTGGTGATGCAGTGCTTTGCCTGGGGTTTGATTGCTTATGCGATTCCGCTGCTGTCGCTCTCACTTACCGGGCTGCTGTTGCTTTCCGAGCCGGTGGCGGCGCTGCTGATTGATTATTTTCTGCTGAGTAAGCCGATTAATGGTTGGCAGTGGATCGGTGCGGCGCTGACTTTGGCGGCGATTTATTTGGGTTCGCTGAAGAAAAACACGGCTTGAGGCTACCTGAAAATGAATGTGGCGCGTTTCTGCAAAGTAAAAACCTACTTGGCCAATTAAAGCCATATTCCTGCCAATGCGTGGCATTTGGTTTTCAGGTAGCCTTGTTTTATAGCGTATGTGTGGTGTTTTATTGCTTGTGTTTCTGTTTTTGATAAATAAAATTGCCGATATTTGGCGATATGGTACTTGACCGAACGGGGGCGATTCTTTACGATTGCTTGCAAAATCGTTGTTGATGTAAGTTGCGGCGGCCGCTGAGCTTTGGCAAATGGCCGCCATTCACATTTTAAGAGGTATTCGAACGTGTCTAATCCGCAAAATCCCAAGCGCGAAACCTTCTCCAGCCGGCGGGCGTTTATGTTTGCCGCCATCGGCTCGGCGGTGGGTTTGGGCAATATCTGGCGTTTTCCCTATGTAGCGTATAAAAACGGCGGCGGGGCGTTTATCCTGCCGTATTTGGTAGCGCTGCTCACGGCGGGCATCCCGCTTTTGTTTCTCGATTATGCGGTTGGCCACCGCTACCGCGGCTCGCCGCCTTTGGCTTTCCGCCGCCTCGACCGCCGGTTTGAAACCATCGGCTGGTGGAATGTGTTGGTGAACGTGCTCATCGGCCTTTACTACGCGGTGATTTTGGGCTGGGCGGCCAGCTACACCTATTATTCGCTCAATGCAGCCTGGGGCTCGAATCCTGCCGATTTCTTCTTCAAAGACTATTTGCAGATGGCTTCGGACGTGTCGGCGCAGATGCAGTTTGTGGCGCAGGTAACCGTGCCGCTGGTGTTGGTGTGGCTGGCCACGCTGCTGATTTTGGCCTTCGGCGTGCAAAAAGGCGTGGCGCGCGCGTCCACTTTCTTTATGCCGCTGTTGGTGGTGATGTTTGTGCTCTTGGTAGGGATTGCGCTGTTTTTGCCGGGTGCGGCCAAGGGTTTGGACGTGTTGTTTACCCCGGATTGGAGTAAGCTGGCCAGCTCGGAAGTGTGGGTGGCGGCCTATGGGCAGATTTTCTTCTCGCTCTCGGTGTGTTTCGGCATCATGATTACTTATTCTTCCTACATGAAGCGTGATTCGGACTTAACCGGCACGGGCATGGTGGTGGCGTTTGCCAACAGCAGCTTCGAATTGCTGGCCGGTATCGGCGTGTTTGCCGCGCTGGGCTTTATTGCCACGGCCAACGGGCAGCAGGTGGGCGATGTAGCCGCCGGCGGCATCGGCCTGGCCTTTATCGCGTTTCCCACCATCATCAACCAGGCGCCGGCCGGCGCGCTGATCGGCCTGCTGTTTTTCGGCTCGCTGGTGTTTGCCGGACTCACTTCGTTGATTTCCGTGCTGGAAGTGGTGATTGCAGCGGTGCAGGACAAACTGAAAACCAGCCGCGTGGCTGCCACCTTGGTGGTGGGCGTGCCGATGATGACGGCTTCCGTGCTGCTGTTCGGCACCACCACCGGTCTGCCGGTGTTGGATGTGCTGGATAAATTTGTGAACACCTACGGCATCGTGGCCGCCGGCTTCCTGTATGTGTTGTGCGTGGTGTTGAGCCGCCATCTGGGCGTGCTCTCCCGCCATATCAACAAAACTTCCTCGCTGAAAGTGGGCAAAACCTGGCTGCTGTTTGTGGGCTTCATCACCCCACTGGTGCTGGGCACCATGCTCTTTACCGACACACGCTCGCTGCTCACCGAAGGCTATGGTGGCTACCCGGCTTGGTTTGTGAACATCTACGGCTGGGGCACGGCTATCGGGGTGTTGGTGTTTGCCTTCCTGCTCTCCCTCCTGCCGTGGAAACACGAAGACAAACTGCAAGAAACCCCTGTTGAAACCGAAGGAGACGAACAATGAGCACGATTGCGATTGTGATGATGGTGGTGGCGCTGGTGGTGATCTGGGGCGGCTTGATTGTGTCGATCATGCGGCTGCCGGAAGACCACGGCAGCGGGCAGGAGTAAGCAGCCGATTGTGAACAAAGGCTACCTGAAAGTTTCAGGTAGCCTTTTTTAGTTTTCAGGTAGCCTCACTGCAAGTAGACATTAAGTTCGGCCAATCTGCATTAAGGCTACCTGAAACCTTTCAGGTAGCCTGATAAGCAGGGCAGGAACAGCACCGAAGTGGTAAAATCCAGCTTTCGGTTTTTAGTATGGAAACGGGCAAAAACGGCCCGCAATCAGGAAAGTTTGGCAGATATGACAGAACAAACAACGCGCGAGAGTATGCAATATGACGTGGTAATCGTGGGCGCGGGCGTGGCCGGGCTGTCGGCGGCGATACGGCTCAAGCAGCTCGCGGCTGAGGCGGGCAATGACATCAGCGTGTGCGTGGTGGAAAAAGGCTCGGAAGTGGGCGCGCATATTTTGTCCGGCGCGGTGTTTAATCCAAAGGCGCTGAGCGAGCTGCTGCCCGATTGGCGCGAGCGCGGCGCGCCGCTTAATCAGCCGGTGAAAGGCGAGCGGCTGCTTTTCCTTACCGGCCAATCCGCGCTGCCGCTGCCCCTGCCGCCCAGCTTCCACAATCAGGGCAACTACATCATCAGTTTGGGCGTGTTGTGCCGCTGGCTGGCCGAGCAGGCCGAAGGTTTGGGCGTGGAGATTTACCCCGGCTTTGCCGCCGCCGAAGTGCTGTATCGGGAAGACGGCAGTGTGAAAGGCATTGCCACCGGCGATATGGGCATCGGCAAAGACGGACGGCCCACCGATGCCTACCAGCCCGGCATGGAGCTGTGGGGGCGGCAGACGGTGTTTGCCGAAGGCTGCCGCGGTTCGCTCTCCGAACAGCTGATTGCCAAGTTCCGATTAGACCGCCACAGCCAGCCGCAAACCTACGGCCTGGGCGTGAAGGAGATTTGGGAAGTGCGGCCCGAACAGTCACAGCCCGGCAACGTGATGCACACCGTCGGCTGGCCGCTGGATACCCGCACCTACGGCGGCTCCTTCCTCTACCACTTGGCGGAAAACAAAGTGGCCGTCGGCTTTGTGGTGGGACTGGACTATCAAAACCCCTATCTCTCGCCGTTTGAAGAGTTTCAACGGTTTAAAACCCACCCCGCCATCCGCCTCGTGTTTGAAGGCGGGCGGCGCATTGCCTATGGTGCACGCGCGCTCACCGAAGGTGGTTTGCAGAGCCTGCCCAAGCTCACTTTCCCCGGTGGCGTGTTAGTAGGCGATGCGGCTGGCTTCCTTAACGTACCCAGCATCAAAGGCGCACATACAGCCATGAAATCGGCCATGCTGGCTGCCGAAGCCGTGTTCGGCGTGCTGCAAAACAGTGCGGTGGAAGAGGAGGGCGCCGAAGCCGCAGCCTATGCCGAAGCCTTCCACCAATCCTGGCTGCACGACGAGCTCTACTGCGCCCGCAATATCCGCCCCGCCTTCAAATGGGGCTTCTGGCCGGCCATGGGGCTCAACGCGCTGGATGTGTATTTGTTCCGCGGCCGCGCTCCGTGGACCATCAGCCATCACGGCAGCGACCGCGAGAGCCTGAAGCCTGCCGCTGCGTGCCGCCCCATTGAATACCCCAAACCGGACGGCCAAGTGTCGTTCGATCGTGCCAGCAGCGTGTATCTGGCCAATACCCACCACGAAGAAAACCAGCCGCCGCACTTGAAGCTTACCAGCGAACAGACCGCCATCGAGGTGGGCTATGGCCGCTTTGCCGCGCCCGAAACGCGCTACTGCCCCGCCGGCGTGTATGAAATCGTGCAGGAAAACGGCCGGCCGCACCTGCAAATCCACGCCGCCGACTGCATCCACTGCAAAACCTGCGACATCAAAGACCCCGCCGCCAACATCACCTGGACCTGCCCCGAAGGCGGCGGCGGACCGAACTACGGCGAGATGTAGCAGCGCTAGGTTTCAGGTAGCCCGGGTAAAAATGAGGCTACCTGAAAACGGTTTATTCACTTTTCAGGTAGCCCCATGCAGCTTCAACACACCCTCACCGAGCTTACCGCCATTGCCGCGCAACACAACCCGTACTTCCCGGCCAGCCTGCAGGCCGGTTTGAGCCGTGCGGATTTGCAGGCCAAACTCGATGCCGCCGGTTTCGCCCATCGGCCGCCGCAGGAATGGTTTGCGCTCTACGGCTGGCACAACGGCAGCGTGCAGCTGGACAAACAGCCTTTGGACACACCGCTGTTCCATTACCATTGCTTCCTTCCTGTGGAAGCGGCGCTGGCCGAGTGGGCATGGTGCATGGAAACCAACCGCCACGAGCCGGATTTCCCCGTGTTCGAGCCGCGGTTGCTGCCGGTGTTCGAGTTTGAGGGCGAGTTTTACTGCGTCGAATGCGGCGATACGGAGCAGCCCCGCGCCCCGGTGTGGTTCGACTTCCACGGCGCCATCCTGTGCTACGACAGCCTGCACGCCATGCTTGAAGCCAAGCTGGAATGCCATCGGACGGCAGGTATCTATGTGCGGGATGCCGAAGGCTGGGAAGACTGTGCCGACGAGGCCGCCTGCGCGGCGGTATTGCTGAAACACAATCCCTGCCGCGCGAAGGAATTGCGGGATTGCGCACACCCGTGAGCGGGTTGTTTGAAAAACGAAGGCTACCTGAAAAACCGTATTCCCAAGAATACGGTTTTTTGTTTTGCCGCCAGCCCTGTTGACGCAAATTAATACTTTTTAGCTAGATATTTCATGACAAGAAATGGCTATAGTGAGCATGGGAACCGGTGTCTCTGCATTGGGGGGCGGCAACGCTTTGCAGGCGGCGGCATCGGTTTGAAATCACCACAATAATTTTAGAGGAATTAATAATGGGACAATATAAGAAATTATGGTTGTCGCTAATTGTAGTTTTAACGATAACCTTTTCAATATTGGGCTATTTGGGCGTGGAGGTATACCGTCAGGCGCCTCCGTTCCCGGAAGCCTATGTATCAGCCGACGGCAAAACCGTAATCAGCAAAGACGACGTGCTGGCCGGCCAGTCTGCCTGGCAGAGTACCGGCGGTATGGAGCTGGGCTCGATTCTCGGCCACGGCGCTTACCAAGCGCCCGACTGGACGGCCGACTGGCTGCACCGTGAATTGGTGGCCTGGTTGAACATCAGTGCGCAAGAGCAGCACGGCAAGATGTTTGACGAGCTCAATGCCGACCAACAGGCTGCGCTGAAAGCCGCGCTCACGGAAGAATACCGCAACGGCAGCCGCGTGGGCGCCGACGGCAAAGTGGTGTTGAGCGACACCCGCATCAAAGCCATCGAAGCGGTTGCCCCGTACTACATCACGCTGTACGGCAACGATCCGTCTATGGAGAAAACTCGCGAACACTTCGCGATGAAAAACAACACGCTGCCGGATGAAACCCGCCGCCAGCGCCTGACCAATTTCTTCTTCTGGACGTCTTGGGCTGCTGCTACCAACCGCCCGAACCACGACGCCACCTACACCAACAACTGGCCGCACGAACCTTTGATTAACAACGTGCCGACCACGGAAAACGTGATGTGGTCTGTGGCCAGTATCGTATTCCTGCTGGCCGGTATCGGCCTCTTGGTGTGGGGCTGGTCTTTCCTGCACAAACACGAAAGCGAGCCGCAGCTGCCGGATACCGATCCGATCAGCAAAGTGCAGCTCACGCCTTCGCAACGCGCGTTGGGCAAATATGTGTTCCTGACCGTGGCGCTGTTTATCGTGCAGATTCTGCTCGGCGGCCTCACTGCGCACTACACCGTGGAAGGCCAGCGTTTCTTCGGCATTCCGCTGTCTGACTGGTTCCCCTATGCGCTGGTGCGCACTTGGCACTTGCAATCTGCCATCTTCTGGATTGCCACCGGCTTCCTCACTGCCGGCCTGTTCTTGGCTCCGGTGGTAAACGGCGGCAAAGACCCGAAATTCCAGGCGCTCGGCGTGAACGCGCTGTTCGTAGCGCTGTTTATTGTGGTGGGCGGCTCTTACGGCGGCAACTTCCTGGCCTTGAGCCACGCCATGCCCGCGCATCTGAATTTCTGGTTCGGCCACCAAGGCTACGAATACTTGGATTTGGGCCGCTTCTGGCAGATTCTGCTGATGGTCGGCCTCTTGCTGTGGCTGTTCCTGATGTTGCGCTGCACCGTGTCTGCGTTTAAAGACAAAAATGCCGATAAAAACCTGCTGGCCATTTTTGTGGCCTCCATGGTGGGCGTGGGCGTGTTCTACGCACCCGGCTTGCTCTACGGCGAGCACGACAGCCTCACCGTGATGGACTACTGGCGCTGGTGGGTGGTGCATCTGTGGGTGGAAGGCTTCTTTGAAGTGTTCGCCACCGTGGCACTGGCCTTTATTTTCTACAACTTGGGTTTGGTAAGCCGCAAATCGGCCACTGTGGCCTCATTGGTTGCCGCTTCGCTGTTTATGGTCGGCGGTGTGCCCGGCACGTTCCACCACCTGTATTTTGCTGGTACCACCACGCCGATTATGGCAGTGGGCGCTTCCTTCTCCGCTTTGGAAGTGGTGCCGCTGATTCTGCTGGGCAAGGAAGCGCATGAGCATTGGGCCTACCAGCACGCCACTCCGTGGATGAAGCGCCTGCGCTGGCCGCTGATGTGCTTCGTGGCCGTGGCTTTCTGGAATATGATCGGTGCCGGTGTGTTCGGCTTCCTGATCAACCCGCCGATTTCCCTGTTCTACCTGCAAGGCCTGAATACCACCGCCGTGCACGCCCATGCCGCGCTGTTCGGTGTATACGGCTTCCTCGCCTTGGGTTTCGTGCTGCTGGTGGCACGCTACCTGAAACCGGATTATGAGTTTGAAGAAAAACTGATGAGCTACGGCTTCTGGATGCTGAACCTCGGCCTGGTGGGCATGATCGCCACCAGCCTGCTGCCCGCCGGTGTGATTCAAATCTATGCCGCTATCCACGACGGCTTGTGGATGGCTCGCAGCGAAGGCTTTATGCAGCAGGATTCGCTGGTGATGCTGCGCTGGATTCGTACCATTTCCGACTTGGTATTTATCGCCGGCGGCTGCTGTGTGGCCTGGCAGGCAACTAAAATCGTGTTCAGCAAAGGCACCGGCAAGAAAACTGCTTAATATGCCACAGCTTGAACTTTGATTGAAGAAAAGGCTACCTGAAGTTTCAGGTAGCCTTTTTTATAGTGAATTAACAAAAACCAGTACAGCGTTGGCTTGCCTTGCCGTACTATTTGTACTGTCTGCGGCTCGCCGCCTTGTCCTGATTTTTGTTAATTCACTATATATGGAGCGGATGGCTGCCGGAATGGGCAGACTGTTTGCTTGGGATGTTCTGCCCATGAGCTTTAAGGTCGGATGGCAGGCTACCTGAAAAGCCGCTTTCGCAGTTTTCAGGTAGCCTGTTGTTTGGAGTTACCTGAAAGCTTACGCATCAAACAGGCAAAAGTAAACTCCCCAACCTTGCGGATTGGGGAGTTTTAATCTGGCGGAGTAGGAGGGATTCGAACCCTCGATACAGGTTTTAGCCCATATGCACCCTTAGCAGGGGTGTGCCTTCAGCCTCTCAGCCACTACTCCGTGTTCGGAACTGCGGATAATATAGGAAGCGTGTCTAAAAGGCAAGATATTTTGTGCTAAGAGCGGGCATTTTGGCTTGATGGATTTGAAGTGTAAAGATTTTTAGTTGGCAGGATGGCAGGCAGTTTGCAACGGATGAGCGGCGTAAATGCGCACCAGCCTACCGCTTTATTACTATTTGCTATAATATGCAAAGAAATGTTTTGATAATTTAACGAGCTATTGCGCCTGGGAATGGCGTGTGCCCACAGGCAAATTCTCCAGCCGCAACGGATAGATCAATATGAAACGATTGGGTTTGAAGCTCAGCAGCGGTATCGGCAGGGCGTTGTCGCACAAAATCAAGCAAACGCAGCGCCTGTCGCGCAAAACGGCGGCGGTGATTTTGCTGTTGATGGGGGCTGCTTTGGTGTCGTTGGTGTCGCTGGGATTTGCCAAATTGGCGGATTATGCGCTGCATCTGAACGCTAAGTGGTCGCAACAATATCCGATGGCAGCGTTTGCAGTGTTGCCAATATCGCTGATGCTGATTGTGTGGTTCACGCGCCGTTATGCGCCTTATACGGCGGGCAGCGGGATTCCGCAGGTGTTGGCCACGCTTTCGATGCCGAAAGTGAAGGGCGGCAACCGTTTGGTGGCTTTGTGGCGCACTGCTTTAAAAATTCCGCTCACGTTTTTGGGCATGTTGGCCGGTGCTTCCATTGGGCGTGAAGGGCCTTCGGTGCAGGTGGGCGCGGCAGTGATGCTGGCCTGGGGTTCTTGGTGTAAACGCTACAATTTGGCGTTCAAGCGCTTACAAGACAAGGAATTGCTGGCGGCTGGTGCGGCTGGCGGTTTGGCGGCAGCATTCAATGCGCCGCTGGCCGGGGTGATTTTTGCAATTGAGGAGCTGGGGCGCTCGGTGTCCCTGCATTGGGAGCGGCAAATTTTTATCGGTGTGCTGGCGTCGGGCTTCTTTTTGGTAGCGATTGAGGGCAACAGCACTTATTTCCAAGGGTTTAATGCAGGGCAGCCGGCAGAGCATATGCTGCGTTGGGCGTTGCTGTGTGCCGCAGTGTGCGGCGTGGCGGGCGGACTGTTTGCGCGTTTTCTAAGCAAAGGTGCAACCTGGTTGGCGTTGCCGCAATGGCGCAATTGGATGCGTCGGCATCCGATTTGGCTGGCGGGCGTGTTCGGCTTGATGTTAGCTGCCTTGGGCGTGCTGTTTGATGGGCAAACCTATGGCACGGGCTATGATGTGGCAGCCGCCGCGCTGCACGGGCAGACGGATTTGACTTATGGCCTGGCGGGCGCGAAGTGGGCAGCCACGGTGCTTTCTTATTGGGCGGGTATTCCGGGCGGGATTTTTACGCCTTCGCTGGCCATCGGTGCGCTCTTGGGCGTACACATTGCCCAAGTTGCCGGCGTGGAAGCCCCTGCAGCGATTTTGGCCTTGCTGTGCATGGCTGCGTTTTTAGCGGCGGCCACACAAGCGCCGCTCACGGCCAGTGTGGTGGTGATGGAAATGACAGGCAGCCAGTCGCTGCTGTTTTGGATGTTGGTATCGTCGATTGCCGCTTCAGTGATTGCCCGCCAGTTTTGCCCACAGCCGTTCTACCATTTTGCGGCAGGACGTTTCCGCCAGCGCGTGCGTGAGGAGCTGCTGCGGGAAGGGGAAGCTCGGCAGGCAGAATCGGCGGCAAAGTAAAGTAATGCTAGAGGCTACCTGAAAAATGTTTTGCTCGGTTTTTCAGGTAGCCTTTTATTTGACCGTATCAAATAGATTCGGTAGGAATACCAAGCCATATGGTTAATGCTGTTTGGAGTGCTTTAACGGGCTGCTGGGATATTCAAGCTGATATGCTTTCTGTATGGGCAATGAGCTGCCTACGCTGCTGATATATCTAAAAAGGCTACCTGAAAAATCTGGTGCTCTAGATTTTCAGGTAGCCTTTTGCTGAATGTGTGCCACCAACCCTGCGTTTTAAAACGAAGCAACACACAAAAACCGCCCGATATCTATCGGGCGGTTTGCATTTGCGGCAACGCGTTTATTTGGTTTTCATCACGCGGCGGATGAAAATCAGCATACCGCCGATGAAGAAGGCTAGGCCGAGGAATTCGCCGATGGTGCCCCAGTTGTCCAGGTTCAAGGCCAAGGGGGAGTCCGAGCCGCCGCTGGTAACGGACAGGGCGATAATCAGCGCCATAATCACGCCAATCAGGCTCTCGCCCACAATCAGGCCGGCGGCAAACAGGGTGCCCACGCGCTCGGCATCTTTCTGTTTGGCCTCATCTTTGCCGATGCGGCGTTTCAGGAAGGCAGCCATGATGGCACCGATGGCAATCGGCATATTGATGGCCGGCGGCAGGTAGATGCCCATACCCACGGCCAGGGTGGGCAGCATCAGTTTGGAGCCGCTGCGTTTCAATACTTCGTTGATGATGATGAGCACCACCCCGATGCCGATGCCGGTGAGGATGTAGTTCCATTGCAGGGTATCGGAGAAGATGGCTTTGGCGATGGTGGTCATCAGCGTGGCCTGCGGTGCGGCCAGAGCCTGGCTCGGATCCATATCCGGGCGCGGCATGGCGCCGGTGAAACCGTAGGCGGCGTAGAGCAGCTCGAGCACGGAAGACACCACGAACGCGCCCACCACGCAGCCGATAATCAGCGCCACTTCCTGACGCCACGGGGTGGCTTTAATCAGGTAGCCAGTTTTCAGGTCTTGCAGGTTGTCGTTGGAGATAGAGGCCACGGCCACCACAGCAGAGCCGCAGAACAAGGTGAGCGCCACCAGGAAGTTGCGCGTGCCTTCATCGGCAAACAGGTTGTTGGCATTGCCGATGCCCAACAGCACCAGCGAAATGGCCACCACGGAAATAATGCCGATGCCGGAAATCGGGCTGGAAGAAGAGCCCACCAAGCCGGCCATATAGCCGCAGGCAGCCGCCACCAGGAAACCGATAACGAAAGCCAATAAGGTGCAGACTACAACCAGCAGCCAAGCCGTACCGGCAGGCAGGTTGGCATCGGCCACGAAGTGGTAGAAAGAGAAGCCCAAGAGCAGCATCATGCCCAGCGCATAGGCGATCATGGCTTTGGGCGACAAGTCTTGCTCAACACGTTCCAGCGCAGCACCTTCACCGCCTTTGATGGCGCGGAACGACATTTTCATGCCTTCCAGGGTGGGTTTGAGCAGGGTAATCAGCGTCCAGATTGCGGCAATACCGATGGTGCCGGCGCCGATAAAGCGCACTTTTTCTTTCCACAACCGCATGGCGAAAGCAACCATTTCCATATCGGCCGGCTGCGGATTGGTGGCAGAGAAATAGGGGATAGCGATGCCCCAGGCGATCGCAATACCTACCAGCATGGCAATACCGCTGGCCAGGCCGACCAAATAGCCGGCGCCGAGCAGAGCCAATGAGAAACCCATCGGGATTTGGAAAATAGACGCGCCGGCTTTAAACCACAGGCTGGCACTGTCGGCCACTACGCGCAAGCCGTTGCTGGCAAAACTGAAAATGCCAGAAATCACGCCGCCGGTAACGATTTCGCCGATACCGCTGTCAGCTTTTTGCGCGGTATCTGCGTTTTCTTCACCTACTACGCCCTCGCCGCTACCGACTTTCAAAATCTCGGCTGCCGCTACGCCTTCGGGATAGGGCAAATCGCTTTTCACTACCATGGCATAGCGCAGCGGGATGGTGAAAATCACCCCCAAAATACCGCCGGCCATACACAGCAGAGTGGTTTGCCAAAACGGGAAACCTGTCCAATAGCCGCTCATTAAGAGGCCGGGCAGGATAAAGATCACGGAAGAGAGCGTACCCGCGGCAGAAGCCTGGGTTTGCACCATGTTGTTTTCAAGAATATTACTGCCTTTGGCGAATTTTAAAATCGCCATGGAAATCACGGCAGCCGGGATGGAAGAGGCAAACGTGAGGCCTACTTTCAGCCCTAAATAGATATTGGAAGCGGTAAACACTACGGTGATTAACGCGCCCAACACCATGCCGCGCAGGGTAAGCTCCCTGTAGTTGGCATAAGGATCATGGGTGGACAGAGACATTTTCTTTACCTTTGGTTGAAACGAGGTTGCATTCTTTTTCGATATGAGGTTTATGTCAAGAAAAATATTGCAAATGTAAAATTTTATTTACAAATTAGCTAAGTTTACTTGGTGATTTTTTATGAATGAAAATATCTATATACTTTAATAGTGATAATTTACTCATAAAAAATTATATTGTTATATTAAGTATAAAAATCATTAATCAGGAAATATGTATTGTGCAGGTAATGAATTTTTTACAAATTCTTACGTTTTGTGATTGTAAAAATATAGGGAGTTGGGTAGAGATAGCAGCAGATGCGGGCAGATAGGATGCAGAAGTAAGGAGTGAAAGCTAGCTGAAACCATATTGGCTCAAGTACGAAGAGGCTACCTGAAAGCTTTCAGGTAGCCTCTCTAAACACAGCATCAGGCTGTTCTACAACACTGATTTCACCGTATCAACCACATTTTCCACGGTAAAGCCGAATTCTTTGAACAGCAGTTCGGCAGGGGCGGATTCGCCGAAGCGGTTGATGCCGACGACTGCGCCGTTCAGGCCGATGTATTTGTACCAGCCGTCTGCGTGTCCGGCTTCTACGGCGATGCGCGGCAGGCCTTCGGGCAGGACGGCGGCTTTATAGGCGGTGTCTTGGCGGTCGAAGACGTTGGTGGACGGCATGGAAACGACGCGTACGGCGATGTTTTGTGCGGCGAGGGCTTTTTGTGCTTCCAAAGCCAGCTCGACTTCGGAACCGGTGGCAATGATGACGGCTTGGGCGTTGCCTTGGGCTTCGCTAATGACGTAGCCGCCGCGTTTGATGTCGTTCAGTTGTTGTTCGTTGCGCGCTTGGAATTTCAGGTTTTGACGGCTGAAAATCAGGCAGGACGGATGGTCTTCGGCTTTTGCCGCTTCCGCCCATGCCACCAGCGATTCGGCGGTGTCGCACGGACGCCATACGTCCATATTCGGAATCAGGCGCAGGGTGGCGGTTTGCTCGATGGGTTGGTGGGTCGGACCGTCTTCGCCGAGGCCGATGGAATCGTGGGTGAAGACGAAGACGGGGTTAATTTTCATCAGCGCCGCCATGCGCAGAGCATTGCGCTGGTATTCGCTGAACATTAGGAAAGTCGCGCCGAAGGGTTTCACGCCGCCGTGCAGGGCAAGGCCGTTCATGATGGCACCCATGCCGAACTCGCGTACGCCGTAGTGGATGTAGTTGCCGCCTTTTTCGCGGGTAACGGAGACGCTGTTTGACCAGTCGGTCAGGTTGGACGGGGTCAGGTCGGCAGAACCGCCCACCAGTTCGGGCAACTCTTTAGCGAGGATTTCGATGCTGTTTTGGCTGGCTTTGCGGGTGGCGATGGTTTCGGCTTTGGCGCACACTTCTTGCAAGGCCGTCTGAATATAGGCGTCGAAGTTTTCAGGTAGCCTGTGTTCCATGCGGCGCACGAATTCTGCGGCTTCGGCGGGATATTTTGCTTGGTATTGCGCGAACAGTTCGTTCCATTCCGCTTCCAGTTTCGCGCCTTGTTCTTTCGCGCTCCATGCGGCGTAGATTTCTTGCGGGATTTCAAAGGCGGGGTAAGTCCAGCCCAGATGTTTGCGCGTGGCTTCGATTTCGTCCGTGCCCAAAGGTGCGCCGTGGATTTTGTGGCTGCCTTCTTTGTTGGCGCTGCCTTTGCCGATTAAGGTTTTGCAGCAGATGATGGACGGTTTGCCGGTTTCGGTGCGGGCGGCTTCGATAGCGGCTTCGATAGCGGCGGTGTCGTGGCCGTTTACGTTAGGAACGACGTGCCAGCCGTAGCTTTCAAAGCGTTGCGGGATGTTTTCGGTAAACCAGCCGTCCACTTTGCCGTCGATGGAAATATTGTTGTCATCATACAAAACAATCAGTTTGCCCAAGCCCAAAGTGCCGGCTAGTGAGCAGGCTTCGTGCGATACGCCTTCCATCAGGCAGCCGTCGCCCATGAAGACGTAGGTGTAATGATCGACGATGTTCAAACCGTCTTTATTAAATTCGGCGGCCAGGATTTTTTCCGCCAATGCCATGCCCACCGCGTTGGCAATGCCTTGTCCCAACGGGCCGGTCGTGGTTTCCACGCCGTCGGTGTAGCCGTATTCGGGGTGACCGGGGGTTTTGCTGTGCAGTTGGCGGAAGTTTTTCAGGTCTTCAATGCTCAGGTTGTAGCCGGTCAGGTGCAGCAGGCTGTACAACAGCATGGACGCGTGGCCGTTGGAGAGGATGAAGCGGTCGCGGTTGTAGAATTTGGGGTTGGCGGGATTGTGGCGCAGGAATTTCGTCCACAATACTTCCGCCATTTCCGCCATGCCCATCGGCGCGCCGGGGTGACCGGAGTTGGCTTTTTGGATGGCGTCGGCAGAGAGGAAGCGGATGGCGTTGGCAAGTTGGGAGGGCATGGTGTTTCCTAATAGTTGGGTTTGAAATGGGTTTGTAGGCCGTCTGAAAAACGGGTCGGTTATTCGCCGCTTAACAGGTCGTAATTTTTGTAAACGGATTCGACGAGCGGGCTAAAGTCATCGGCGGAGAAATAGGAATGGCCGATGCCGATTAACCGGCTTAAAGGGTCGTCCGTATCGACGGGTTCGGCATCTTCGTCGGTAACAAAATCCTGCCGTGCGCGCGCTATCATGCCTTGCACGTATTTCGCGCCCGCGCCGAGGCCGGTGAGTTTGTCGGCCACATAGGCATCAATGTCGTCGGCATCCATCAGGCACACCAGCCGGCCGAAGCCGAAGCAGTAGCCGTAGAAGGTGAAGCCCGCCACTTGAAACAGGAGCTCGTCGTTGATATCCCAGCGCGGGTCGTTTGTGATGGCGGAGAAAAGGCGGTTTGCTTTGTCGTGGAAGGCTGGTTGCATGGTGTGTTTTTGTGGAGTGTCGGTTGATCTGTGAACGAATGCCACAAAACGGCGCAAATTATCGCACTTTTGGCCGTGTCGTTCAAAACATCAGGCAAACAGTTTTTCCAGGGCGGCTTCAATATCGCGACGCACCACGGTTTTGCCGCGGTTGCTGTTGATTACTGTGTAGCGTTCGGGCGCGGCAGCGGCGCGTTCGAGGTAGCTTTGGCGCACACGGGTGAAGAAGTCGGCTTCCTCCTGCTCAAAGCGGTCTTTATTGCGGCTGCGTTCGATACGCGCCAGAGAAACCTCCAACGGCACGTCGAGCAAGATGGTGAGGCTGGGACGAAGGTTGCCTTGCACCCATTGTTCGAGCTGGGCAATATCGGCCTCAGGCAAGCCGCGGCCGCCGCCCTGGTAGGCGAAGGTGGCATCGGTGAAACGGTCGGACACCACGGATACGTCGTCCTCCAGCGCGGGCAGGATAACGCTTTCGATGTGCTGGGCGCGGGCGGCAAACATGAGCAAGGTTTCGGCACGCAGCCCGGCTTGGGTTTTCGGGTTGAGCAGCAGGCGGCGCAAGGCTTCGCCCAAGGGTGTGCCGCCTGGCTCGCGGGTGAACAAGACGGGGCGCTCTTGTGCGGCAAACCATTCTCGGATCACGGCCAGCTGGGTGGTTTTGCCAGCGCCGTCGATACCGTCGAGGGTGATGAAATGGGCAGTCATTTTTAACTCCGTTGAGGCTTCGCTTTCAGGTAGCCTTTTCCCAGTTTGAGGCTACCTGAAAAGGTGTTGGTGGCTTAGTCGAGAAAATCATCTTTTTCCCAATAGTGCAGAACGGCGCGGATGAGAGCTGCTTCTGAGGCGTTAGGATGCTTGCTGGTGTAGTTTTCGATGATGTCGGAGAAGGTAGGTGCTTCGAGCCAAGAGTTGTAGTCGGAATTGTCTTCAATGAACAACTCGTCTTCTTCGGTATCGGGCAGGAGGAAAGTGCAGCTTTGTAGTCCGGCCGGGGTGTCGGTGTCGGAATTGCCGGTTATGTAAAGGAAGCCGCAGTCGGGCAGGCTGCCGACGGCGGCGATGAGTGTTTGGATGCCTTTGAAGGTTTGCATGATAAAGCTCCTATGGCGGCTGGCGGATGGGGCTACCTGAAAAATGTACAGATGAGATTTCAGGTAGCCTACAGTTTCAGTGCTGCTGCTGGCTTGGCTGTTCGCTCGCTTCGTTTGCAGGGGGGGTGTCGCTTTCGATATTGAGGTATTTGCGCAATACGAAGGCTTGGGCGGCGAGGAAGATGCCCATCAGGATGAGCTGGCCGTAGCTTTTGAAGTGGATAAACAGGTTTTTGGCCTGCTCGGAGGCGTCGTAGTGGTAGAGGCCGAACCAGTAGTGCAGGGCGGCGAGCAGGAGGAAGAAGGCGGCCCAGGCGTAGGTAAGGCGCTGCCAGCCTTGCGGGCCGAAGCGGAATACGTCTTTGGCCACGGGCTGCATCAGGGGTTTGCCGATAAGGGCGCTCACAGCTAGGGCGAGGGCGAAGCTGAGGTTGATGATGGGGGTTTTCCAGCGCAGATAGAGGTCGTCGCGCAGGAGGATGGTGGCGCCGCAGAAGAGGATGGTGAGTACGAGCACCACCCATTGCTGTTTGGTGAGCCGCCATTTTTGCCGCACGAGGTGGATGCCGTACACAATCAGGGTGGCGGCCAATACGGCGGCGGCGCCGGCCAAGAGGCCGAATTTCTTGGAGGCGATGAAAAAGGCGATGAGGGGGAGGAGGTCGAGCAGGGTGGTCATGTTACGGTCTTTTCAAAATATAGCGGCGGACGTTGGCGTTGTGTTCGTCTAAGGTGCGGCTGAATTCGCTTTTGCCGGTGTTATCCATGCGGGAGACGAAATAGAGGTAGTCGGCGCCGCTGGGGTGGGCGGCGGCTTGGAGGGCGGCTTCGCCGGGCAGGGCGATGGGGGTGGGGGGCAGGCCGTCGCGGGTGTAGGTGTTGTAGGGGGTGTCGCGCTGGAGGTCGGCGCGGCGGATGCGGCCGTTATAGGCGCTGCCCATGCCGTAAATCACGGTGGGGTCGGTTTGCAGGCGCATGCCTTGGTTGAGGCGGTTGACGAATACGGCGGCCACGTTGGCGCGGTCTTCTTCGTGGGCGGTTTCTTTTTCGATGATGCTGGCCATGGTGAGCAGCTCGTAGGGGTTTTTATACGGCAAATTGCCGGCACGGTCGCTCCAGGCGGATTGCAGCTGGCTTTGCATACGGCGGTAGGCAAGGCGGTAGATTTGTAAATCGCTGCTGTCGTAGTCGATTTCGTAGCTGTCGGGGAAGAAGCGGCCTTCGGGATGCTGTACGTCGGCATCGGAGGCGATGGCGGCGAGGAGTTGGCGGTCGCTCCAAGATGCGGTGTCGTGGCGGATGTCGGCGGTTTGGTTGATGAGGCGGCGCATTTGGGCAAAACGCATGCCTTCGATAATGCGCACGGTGATGGTATCAGGGCGACCGTTTTTGAGGTGGCGCAGGATTTGCCAGGAGGAGGCGCGGGGTTGAAGGCGGTAGTTGCCGGGCAGGAGCTGTTTGTGGGTGCCGGTGAGGTAGGCGGCGGCCACGAACACCCAGCGGCTGTAGATGGCGTCGTTGGCAGCCAGCGTGCGGCTCACACTGCCGATGCCGCTGCCGCGCTCCACGCGCAGGCGTTGGCTGTGGGTGTCTTTAGGGGCGAAGAGGAGGCCGGCAAATAGGGCGGCAGCCAGCAGGATAAGGGCAAGCAGGGAATAGAGGGTTTTTTTCAGCATGGGTTCGGTGTGGCCGATTAAAGGGCGGCAGTATAGCCCAGGGAGGGGCAGATGCGAAGCGGGTGCGGTTTATTTGGAGGACTGGTAAAGGCTACCTGAAACTGCTTTTTTGTTTTTCAGGTAGCCTTTTGTTGTTTGCAGGCCGAGGTTTATTCTTCTTTGCCAAACCAGCGTTGCCAGCCTTCGCGGATTGGCGGGGCAATTTTCAGTAGGTATACCAACACCACGATATTGCCTGCTGCCACGATGAGGTAAAGCAGGTTGATGCTGTCGAACAGCCACAGCAGGATGGCGGAGAGCAGGGCGGCGGCCACCATGAAGAGGCCGTTGATGATGTTGTTGGCGGCGATGGCGTGGGCGCGGAACTCTTCGCTGCTGGCGGTTTGCAGCCAGGTGTAGAGCGGCACGGAGAAGAAACCGCCGCAGAAGCCGAGCAACACGATGCAGAGCATCACGGCATAGGCGTCGCCACGCAACAAGAAGCTGCCGATGCTGCTGTATTCGTGATGGTGCGTGCCATGCACGAGGGAAACGAGCAGCAGGCCGAATATGGCCATGCCCACTGTGCCCACGGCCACCCAGCCGAGGTTGAGCCGGCGGTGGCTGAGTTTGGCGCACAGCACGGAGCCGCTGCCGATGCCGATGGAAAACAGGGTGAGCATCAGGTTGAACACATTATCGTTACCGCCCAGGTGCAGTTTGGTGAAGGTGGGCAGTTGGGTGGTGTACACCGCGCCGATAAACCAAAACCAGGAAATGCCGATGATGGCAGCGTAGATTTCGCGGTTGGCAAAGGCTTGTTTCAGAATGGCTTTGGAGTTGCGCACAATGTGCCAGTCGATTTTTGCTTCCGGGGTTTTTGGTGCCACGCGCGGCATAAACAGGCTGGAGGCGAGGCCGCCGGCAGCAATGATGAGCAGGAAAACGGATACCGTGGTGCCGCCGATGCCGGCCAGAATGGTGCCCAAAATCTGGCCGAACAGGATGGCGAGAAACGTGCCGCCTTCCACCAGGCTGTTGCCCACAATCAGTTCGTGTTCGTCCAAATAATCGGGCAACACGGCGTATTTGAGCGGGCCGAACAGCGTGGAATGCAGGCCCATCAGGAAAATGCAGAGCAGCAAAAGCAGCAGCGATTGGCTGAGGAAGCCCACCGTGGCCAGCAGCATAATCAGCACTTCGGCCACTTTCACCGCCACCGCCATGCGGCTGCGGTCGAATTTGTTGCACAGCTGGCCGGAGAGGGCGGAAAACAGGAAAAAGGGCAGCACAAACAGAAGTGCGCTCACATTAATCATCTGCGCCGGTTCGATGAAGCCGTTTTTGCCCAAACCATAAAAGCTGATCATGGTGGCCAGCGCGATTTTGAATAAGTTGTCGTTGAGCGCGCCGAGGAATTGGGTGCCGAACAGCGGGGCAAAGCGGCGCGATACGGCAAATTTGAAGCCTGGATTCAT